>NZ_CP019981.1:1200000-1512363 GCF_002982135.1 Pediococcus inopinatus
ATCAATATATAAGGAGATGGTCAATATTAACTTTTTTATCGGTGCCACAAGCTCCCCTCTTTCACTAATCAAAGCCTTTCAAAAGTATTTTACTTCCTTTGACTGGGAAAAGATCGCGACAGGTTTAATTAATCATCTATTTGAAATTATTCTGATCTCTATATTTTTTTGGTTGCTAAATTCAATTGGTAAACGTTTATTAACTCGTGGATTACATAAATACCACCACTTAAATGACGCTATGCCTAGCCGAGCAATGACGTTATTAGCTCTAGTCATTAATATTTTTCACTATGTTGTTTTATTCTTCTATCTTTATGCCTTGCTTTCCATTATTGGTGTTCCGATTGGCACGCTCGTTGCTGGGGCCGGTATTATTAGTATCGCAGTTGGCCTTGGTGCGCAGGGCTTAGTCAGCGATATTGTAAATGGCTTATTCATTTTGTTGGATGGTCAATTGGATGTTGGTGATCAAGTTACTATCCAAAACATTAATGGAAAAGTAACCGAAATTGGTTTACGTTCTACTCAGATTCTTTCTGATGATGGTACCACAAATTTCATTCCTAATCGATCAATTACAGCAATTGCTAATCATTCACGTAACGATCAAGTTGTGACTATTTTTCTTGCTTTCACAGATTTGTCTGAATTAGAAAACGGAAAAAAAATTATTGAAAAAATAAATCCTACCTTAACCGCAACCCTTAATGATGTCACAACTGATCCTGTATTAACAGGCCCCGTTCAGGATCATCAAGGAAATATCGGATTGCGGGTTAAAATGTACGTGGCTAACGGAACAGTAGATACAATTCAAACAATTTATTTACAAAAATACCTAACAGAGCTTTCTGCTAATAAGATTCATGTTATCAACAATCAATTGCTCAAAACCAACAAATAAAAAATGTCCTTGAAATGCAAAACTAAAATTTGCATCTCAAGGACATTTTTAGATAATTTATTCGTTATTACCACCACTGATCGAAAAGCTTAAGAAGCTTTTCACTGGCTCTTCCGCGATGACTAATTTGATTCTTCTCAGCCGCTGACATCTCTGCTAAAGATTTTTCTTTTTCTGGTACCCAAAACAAAGGATCATAACCAAATCCATTGTTTCCCCTAGGTACTAACAGGATTAGGCCTCGTAATTCACCATCGACTACCAGCTTATCTTCATTAGGTTTCATCAACACCAATGTTGTATGGAAAGTGGCCGTTCTTTTCTCCAATGGCACTCCTGCAAGCTCACTCAATATTTTTGCATTATTGGCGGCATCATCATGATCACCTGCATACCGAGCAGAGAAGATTCCCGGACGCCCATTTAGTTCATCTATTTCGAGACCCGAATCATCTGCTAAAACTGGCAACTTAGTTTGTTTGGCAACTGCCCTAGCTTTTAAAGTGGCATTTTCTTCAAACGTGAGACCTGTCTCTTTAATTTCTCCAATTTGTGGATAATCTTTTAACGAGGAAACCTCAATATGTTTGGGGGCAAATAACTTCTTAAATTCCGCAAGTTTGCCTAAATTATTGGTAGCGATGACGATATGATTATTTGCAGTCATTTTTCTATCCTCAATTCTAGTTCATCAATTTGCGCTTTTTTTGATTGAATATCAATCTCTAACCATTGGCTAGCAATCTGATTAAAGCTTAAGGGGGAAGCTGTTGTAAAGTATGCATTCTTAGTTTGATCACCTGCTGCATCTTTGGCAATCTCAAAATAATCCAACAACGCAGAAACGGTTCCCACAGTTTCAGCACCCGAATCGATTAGCTTAACTTGTTCACCCATCACATCTTGTATAATTGGTCTTAAAAGCGGATAGTGTGTACATCCCAAAATCAATGTATCCACATCTTTATTCTCGAAAAACTGTAACGTCTCGGCAACGACCTTTTTAGCAATTGGTGAATCATACTCATTGCTCTCAACGAGGGGCACAAACTTGGGACACGCTAAACTAAAGACCTCAACAGAATTGTCTTTAGACAGAATTGCCCTTTCATAGGCCTGACTCTTAATTGTGCCTTCCGTTCCAATAACGCCAATTCGACGATTACGAGTGGCTTTTAATGCGGCTCTGCTTCCTGGAGAAATCACCCCAATTACTGGAATCGGCAGCTTTTCTTGGAGATCTTCTAACGCAGCCGCTGTTGCAGTATTGCAAGCAATGACTAACATTTTAATATCCCGCTGCATTAAAAAAGAGGCCATTTGTTCAGAGAAATGACGAACCTCATCACTAGAACGAGGCCCATAAGGCAATCTAGCTTGGTCCCCAATAAAGTAAACAGATTCAAGCGGTAATTGCCGTAAAGCCTCTCGCACGACCGTCAAACCACCTACTCCTGAATCCATAAATCCAATTGCACGGTTATCCATTTTATTCATCCTTTTCACGTGATCTGAAACTCCATTATCTCTTTTAAAAAAAATAAAATCAAGCATGACCTCTGGATAAAAAATAAAACAACAGCTAACCTGTTGTTTTATTAAGTGTAGAAAATTTTTAATTAGCAGCCATTTTAGGAACAGTCTTCAAATTCTGCCAATCCTTTGAATAGAACCTCGAATTAATCTGATAATGGGGTGTTTTTTGTTTGGTAGTCAAAAATGGATCAACTGCCTGATCAACCGCCAACCAACCACGCCAACCTAAATGGATCGTGTCTTGCATAAAGTACGGTACGTTACCTTTATCACTCAAGTCGCAAATGTTGGTAAAACCTTGCGATGTTAATTGATACCGAATTTTTTGATCAAATTCTTTCAGCATCTTTGGTGATAATCCCGTATACTCACTCCACTTTTGATTAACTGGTGGAATAACAAATTCAACATTAGTATGCAAACTTGCAAATTGGTTTAAAACCAGTTCAAAATCACTAAATTCTGGGGATTGCGTATAGTTCCAATTGCGCTCGAAATTTTTGAATTTATTTTTCTTTTTCTCTAACCGCCGTTGATAAAAATGATTATCAATCCCAAATTTATTATTAGTTGTATGCAATTTTCCTTGCTCCACTGCCAACTTATCTAACGTTTTTATTTGATAGTTGGCTGGCAATTGCTTAGCAAAATGATCAATTCGTTTTTGATTATTTTTTAGTTTAAGCGATGAAAAAAGTTGATCTTCATGCTGCAAAAGCCTTTTTTCATAGGTTAGGTAGGTCCTTTGCCCTGTCGTAATGCTTTTACCAGCAGCAACTCTTTTCAAAGCACTCGCAATTACATGATTGGCCTTTCCAGAAGGCATCTCAAGTAAACGTTTCGCCGCATAACGGTCCATCTTTTGATCTTCGCGCTGATTTAAAAGCCACACGATTGACTGCAGTGGTGAGTAATAGAATGAAAATGCATCCTTACGTGCTCCCTTGTGTACAAACCACTGAGGAGAGATCACAAAAACGGCCTTCCGATTCTTCAATTGGGGATCCACAAGCTGCATTTGAAAATAATGAGTCAAAGATTGGGTCCCCGGTGCACCCATCAGAAACGGGGTATAAGGCCGCTTATATTTTGTCGCCAGTACTGATGGATGAGAAAAGCTAAATCTTGAAAACTCTGAAGAGCCAAAAAATGGGACAAATTTCTTGTGTGAAAGGGCTGATTCCTTGATCACTTGACCCTTGAGAACATTTGGCGATAACGATACTGCCGCCTGGCGTTCCGTTTTGGAATTGATATGACTCAACTTAAATGGGGAAAACAGAATTGCCAGTAACAGTACCCCGGCTAAAACCACTGGTCCAAAGATTAGAAAAAGTTTCTTAGCCACTAGTCTTGTAGTTCCTTAACTTGAGCAATAATTTTATTAGGCGTATCCCATTCACTGCGCTCAAATTCAGATACTGGTACAGCAATTCCAAGCTCACTTTGGAGTTGCAAAAGGAGTTGAACAGTCCCCATTGAGTCCAACAATCCAGCATCAAAAAGGTTGCTATCCATATCTGTACTTACGTCATTACCCGTTAGATCCTCTAAAATATTTAAAACTG
Source organism: Pediococcus inopinatus (assembly GCF_002982135.1). Classification (NCBI taxonomy): domain Bacteria; kingdom Bacillati; phylum Bacillota; class Bacilli; order Lactobacillales; family Lactobacillaceae; genus Pediococcus; species Pediococcus inopinatus. The sequence goes on from NZ_CP019981.1 coordinate 1,204,012, forward strand.
TTTCTTTTGTGTCCATTATATTTACTCCCTTCAAAAATTAACTTACTTCACGAAAAACATTGTGTTTAAAAAGCCTGAAAATAGTAAAAATGTAAAACAAACAAAGTTGAAAGTTATAAATGTTGCAAAAACTTCTGTAAACTTATTGTGTGGTAATTGGGCTTGGTGTTTTTTCTTGTATCTTAGCCACCAATCATTCACAACGAGTGCGACCCCGTGTAAAATACCATAAGTAATATAATACCAAGTCACCCCATGCCAGAAACCCATAATTGTCATATTGATAATATAGGTGACGTTAGCCGTTGTTTTTGGGCTCTTAAAAACTTTATGTTTCATTAAAAAGAAAACTAACCGCATATAAATGAAATCACGGAACCAAAATGATAAAGTCATGTGCCAACGATTCCAGAACTCTTTGATATTATGGGATTTAAACGGTGCATTAAAGTTAATCGGTGTTTCAACACCCATAAAATAACTTGTACCAATCGCAAACAAACTGTAACCCGCGAAATCAAAGAATAGATACATACTGTAAACATACATCACACCGACAAGCGACCAAGAAAGGCCATGAGCCATTAAAGCTTGATGCTGCAATTTAGGTAGTAACAGCGTCCCAAAAATGTAGGCCAACATATATTTATAAATAAATCCCATAAAAATATTGTGCAGCCCTTTTTGTAAAAGTTTCAAGTATTTATCTTGTTTAGGAACATTGTCGTAATCACGTTTGAACCGTCGATAGCGATCAATTGGTCCCGAAGAAATGGTTGGAAAGAAAACTAGAAACTGTAGAAAGAACCACGGATCAAATTTTTTTAAAACCCCGTCACGAGATTCCATGATGGTCTGAACAACTTTGAACGTTAAATAACTAATCCCTAAGAACCCAATAATGGATTGCGTACCATTTTGAATAGCCGGGGTAATTTTAACAACTACCAATGGCAAAATTGCCAGAATCACAACTCCCACGAAGATACCGGTCTGATTTTTCTTTTTTCGATACTCGATATATCCCCAAACCAACAGCACTTCATAGACTAGATACGCAATTAAAGCAATTCCTTGTGACAACTTGGAGCCACCAAAAATGAGAACTAAAAAGAAGAACGAAATTAAAGTTTCATACCAGTGAAATCTTCTGCCGCAAAGCAGGCCAATTACAATTGGTAAGAGTCCAAGCGCTAATATAGCGAAGTAGGTGGGGTTTTCATACGGTGTAAATGTTAACATTACGAATTAACCTCACTCATAATTGATTTCAAATCTATTTTGCCATTAGCAGTCAGCGGCAGGCTCGTTTTGAAAACAAGTCGATTTGGGACCATATATGCCATCATGGTAGCCTGCAAGTCTTTTTTTATAGCCATTGTTAAGGCCATTTTCGATTCAAAATCGTTGTCTTCTGCAATCACATACGCAATTAATTGGGCCACTTTATGATTGGCGTCGTATTTTGGAACTGCCACTGCTTGTTTAATAAATCTTTGTGCATTCAAAAAATGATTGACTTCTTCTAATTCTATTCGATATCCATGTAATTTTATTTGAAAATCCAGCCGACCTAAGTAGTGCAAAATATTATTTTTATCCTTTGTACCTAAATCACCTGAATGATAAACACGGTGATTATCAGTCTGCTTGAAGGCTTGAGCTGTTTTAGTTGGATTATTCAAGTACCCTTTAGAAACACTAGGACCAGAAATAACTAGTTCGCCTGTTTCACCAGGTGTAACACGCTGCCCAACTTGATCAACCACTTCAATTTCCATATCTGATTTAATCTTACCAATTGGTAACCGCTGGTAATCCTTTAAGACTTCTTGTGTAATTTCAATTGACGTTACCGCAACCGTAGCCTCAGTTGGACCATAAGTATTATAGATTTTAGCTTGCGGGAATCGTTCTTTCAATTGAGTAGCTGTGCGGTGCGTTAACTCTTCACCACAAAACAGAAATCGGCTCAAGATTGGGTAATGTGTCGCATCAAACTCTGGCTGTAACAAACAAATATCAACAAATGACGGCGTTGACACCCATACATTCAGTTTCATATGTGGTAAATATTCAAAAAGTTGTTTAAAGTTATCTGTAATTTTTTTAGGTAAAACTCGTAAAGTTCCGCCACTCACCAACGTTGGGTAAAGGCTCATCACTGATAGATCAAAGGAATATGGTGCTTGAGCTAAACTTACTGGGGCTTTTGGTAAATCAAAATCTGTTAACATCCAATTGACGAAACTTGTTAAATTCTGATGGCTAATTTGAACCCCTTTTGGTTTTCCAGTTGTACCAGATGTAAAGATAATATAATAATTTTGATCATCTGAAACTGCCAGACTTGGATCATAATTCCCAGTTGTTTTGAAAATTTGCGCCAACTTATCAGGCCCAATTACCGGAATTTCTTTGATTGAAACTGGCAGTGGTTCCACCGCAATGCAAGCAGCAGGGTCGGCAATTTCTTGAATCATTTCTATTCGATCGTTTGGTGAATGTTGATCAATTGGAATGTAAGCATGTCCACTTTTTACAATTCCTAAAAATGTCGCCACCATTTCAAAACTTTGTTCACCAAACACCATAATTGGAGCTCCAACGGTTAACTTCATTTGGCAAATTTTACTAGCCAATGCGTCTGAATAACATTTCAATTCATGATAGGTATGCGTCTCACCCAAATAATCATAAGCAATACGATTTGGTGTAAGCTCACTATTTTTATCAATTGCATTAATCACGTTCGTAATTTGCATTGTTTCCCCCCTAATACTTTTCAAATCACTTAAAACTCATTGTAGATAAATGTGCCACCGCTAATTCCGCTGTAACCATATAAATATACCAAAATTAAAAAAACAAAAAAATAAAAAAACATACGCCCCAGAAACTTCACCCATTCCCGCTGCCATAATGTTTTTAACTGATTTTTCATGTTTCGCCCCCCTCGAATGCACGTCTGCACCTTTCACAGTATCTCATGAATTAATTGACGTGTAAATATGTTTCAGTATAATCAATTAATCTTCTCGTAACAATCCATTAACATAACTGTTAACTAATTCTTTATATACTTTAAGAAACAATAAAAAACCACGGTATAAATATGGCTAAAATGAAGTGAACCCTTAAAATTGGACAAATTATTAAGCTGCTTTTTGAACAGCGAGTTCTCGGTATTTTACCGGGGGCTTGCCGTTTAATTTTGTTTTGATACGACGGTTGTTATAGAAGTCTATCCAATCTTTCATTGCTTGAATTAGGCTAGTTTTATCTTCAAAATGTTCATCCATCATTTCTGCTTTCATAATATGAAAGAATGACTCCATTACTGCATTATCAAGGCAAGTCGCTTTACGAGACATACTTTGGAATGCATGATGTTCTTTCAAGAGCGTTCGCCATTGGCGATGTTGATACTGAAAGCCTTGGTCAGTATGAACTGTTGTCCGATAATTTAGTGCCGGAAGTCCTTCTAAAGCTTCTTTGAGCGGTTTAATGGCGAATTCAACTGTTGGATGTTCACTTATATTAAATGCTAAAATTTCTCCAGAGAATAAATCTAGTACCGGTTCCAAATAAACGCGTTCATTTGTTCCCATAGATCCATATCGAAATTCACTGACGTCTGCTACAAGTTTTTGATAGGGTCTGTCGGTCTTAAAGCGACGCTTTAACCGATTAGGGGCAATCCTACCAACTAATCCTTTATACGAGTTATATTTACGAGTTTGGCGATTAAAGGCATGACATATCCAGGCATGTTCTTGCATAATACGTAAAACCCGCTTGTGATTTATCTGAAATCCTAAATCATGCAGAGCACTTGTAATTCGACGGTACCCGTACTTCTTTGTGTATTTTAAATCTTGTTGTCGAATTTCATCAATTGCTTGAATAACTTGATCGTCATTGAATTTTCGACCTTCATGATTTCGAGTGTAGTAATACGTGCTACGCGGTATTTTAATTACTTTGAGAATCAATTTAATTGATACTTGGAATATTTGCCTCAACACAGTCGCTATTTTCGAGATTTCCTTTGTGCTGATTTTTTCCGAGCTAAGGCTTCTAATTTTTTTAAGTATTCATTCTCAATCTTCAACATTTGATTCTCTTTTTGGAGTTGCTTTAAAGTATCTTTTGTTGTTGAGTTGTCCTTTTGGACAACTGGTTTAGCGTTCTCATTCTTGTGTTTTGCCATATTTTTCGAGTTGCCTCGCTTTCGCTCAAGCCCTTCAATTCCTAATGTCTCAAATCGCTTTTCCCATTGCCAAATTGTACTTGGCGAGGATAAATTAAAGTGTAAGGCGGTTACTGAAAGTGAGGCCTGATTTTGTTTCCTCCAGTTTAATACATCAACTTTAAACTGACTAGTGTATTCTAAGTCCATGGCTTTTGGCTGAAGTCCTTTAATACCAAATCTTTCAAATCGCTGAATCCAAATTGAAACGGTAGCCTTGCTGCCAATCCCATACTTTCTCGCTAGTGAATAAGCTGCCTGACCGCTTAAATACTCGGTGACAATCTTAACTTTAAAATCGAAATTAAATTTACTCATAAATGAAACCCCCAAAATTGGATTTTTCTGTCCAACCTTGGGGGTTCACTTTAAAACAAGCCAGATTTATACCGTGGTTGCTATTATTTAACTCTAATTAAGCGTACTGCTCTAAAACTTTTTCGATCTGTTCTTTTGAGTGATAGCCCACCAATGTATCCACAACAGCGCCATCTTTTTTAACCATCAATGTAGGAATACTCATAATCCCAAAGCTTTGAGCAGTTTCAGGATTGGCATCTACATCCATCTTTGTAAACTTAACTTTATCGTTCATTTCACTCTCAAGCTGTTCAACAACTGGAGATTGCATCCGACAAGGTCCACACCATGTTGCCCAAAAGTCAGTCAATGTTACACCCTGACCAGTTTTTTCTTTGAAATCATCATCTGTAATTGTTTCTACCATCTTGATAGCCCTCTTTCTCAATATCTGTTACTAGTTTATCAAAGAATTATCTAATTACCAAAAATTTTGCTTACAAAAAATTAGTTATTTAAATTGAACCACTGTTGCCCCATTACCACCGGCATTTGGAGTAGCATATTCAAAATGTTTAACTTGACGATTTCTTTGCAAATATTCCGTAATTCCCTTTCGCAAAGCCCCAGTTCCTTTACCATGCACAATCGTGACCATTGGATAACCTGCCAATAACGCTGAATCAACATAACGATCAACTTCCGTCATCGCTTCTTCATAACGTTTACCACGCAAATCCAGCGTTGGTTTAACAGATGAACTGGAACGCCGAATAGTTGTATGATTCTTTTGCGGTTGTTCTTTTTCAGGCGCGAGTTTTTCAATCTCATCCGTTGGCACTTTCATCTTAATAATGCCCATTTGGACTTCCCAATGCTTTTTATCTGTTTGCCGTAAGAGCGACCCACGTTGTCCGTAACTAGTCACCATGACATCATCATTAGGTTTTAGGGCCTGTTTTGCTTTAGCCCGTTGCAAAACCCGATTCTTTTTCAAATTTGGTGCTTGGTGGAGCGCATTTAACTCACTTTTAGAATCAATGAGTTGATTTTCCTTAATCGCTGCTCCACCTTGCATTTCCATTTTTCTTAGTCGTTTGATAATAACATCCGTTTTTTCTTCGGTATCTTCAACTAACTTGTTAGCTTCTAATTTTGCCTTTTCTAGATACTGATCTTTGGAATTACGTAATTTCTGATACTCATTAGCTAGATCTTTGTGCAGTGATTCTGCTTCCGCTACTTCCACCTTTAATTTTGCAGCTCGATCGGCGGCTTCTTTTTGGCGCGCAGATAGATCAGCTATCATCGCACTCAAATCCTGACTGTCCTGATCAATTAAAGATCTTGCCTGCATAATCACACCAGGTTCGATCCCCAAACGAGTCGCAATATCAAACGCATTACTACTCCCAGGAATACCAACTAACAACTTATATGTTGGTTCTAAAGATTCTGTATCAAATTCCATACTGGCGTTCATTGTCTCTGGACGATTATAACCGTACGCCTTTAACTCTGGATAATGCGTTGTCGCCATCACGTAACTACCAGAACTACCAACCCGATCTAAAATAGCAATCGCGAGAGCAGCCCCTTCTTTTGGATCGGTACCCCCGCCAAGTTCATCAAACAAAACCAAGCTACGTTCATCAATTTGATCTAAAATTTTCACAATATTATCCATGTGTGAAGAAAAAGTACTCAAATTTTGTTCAATTGATTGTTCGTCACCAATGTCGGCAAATATTTCAGTAAAGATTCCCATCTGACTATTTTCCGAAACTGGAATAAATAAACCTGATTGCGCCATTAGTTGCAATAATCCAAAAGTTTTTAAAGTAATTGTTTTTCCACCGGTATTTGGTCCGGTGATAATTAAAGCTTTATAATCTTCTCCAAGATCAATGTCATTTGGCACAATCTTTTTTGGATCAACTAGAGGATGTCGAGCTTGTCGAAAATGCACTTGATTTTGCTCTGAAATAGTTGGTTCCGTAGCCTTAATTTCAGCCGCATAACGAGCCTTGGCATTGATAAAATCCAAATGTCCTAAAATTTTTGCATTATTTAACAAGTCTTCTCGATAAGGAATTAGCGATTCTGATAATTCAGTTAAGATTCGTTCTTCCTCAGTTTTTTCTTCAACTTGATTTTGCCGTAAACGATTATTAAGTTCCATCACCGCTTGGGGCTCAATGTACATCGTTTGACCAGAAGCACTTTGATCGTGCACTACCCCACCAAAATGGCTTCGGTACTGGGCCATGACCGGAATAACATACCGACCATCTCGCATTGTAATAATCGAGTCACTTAAATACTTGGCATCTTTTCCACGGGTATAGCCGTCCATCTTCGCTCTAATTTCTGATTCGGTAGATGAAATTCGATTACGAATTCCAAATAACTTATCGGAAGCTTCGTTGGTGATATGGCCATCGCCCTCAATAGATTTCATTAACCGTTTCGATATTTCTGGTAGCGCCTGTAATTTATCGACAGTCGTATATAAGGTCCGAAATTCAATTTTTTCTTCTTGGAGTTTCTTAAAAAAATTAAGCACATCTTGCGTAGTTCGTAACATCTTTGTCACTTGTGATAATTCAAGCCCACTTAAAGTTGCGCCTATTTCAAGGCGTTTCATCTGTGGAGAAATATTAGCAAGCCTTGCAATTGGAATTCCACCCTTTAATCGGTAGGCATCCGCTCCATCTAATGTCTCGGTAAGTGCTCGTTGAATTTGATCTTGGTTTACCATTGGTTCTAGATTAGCTAGTTCTTGTTTTCCATTATCAGAAGTCAAATATGGTTTCAGTTTGTCTTTAACTTTTTGATATTCTAGTGTTTCAAAAATTTTTTTATTCATCACTTATAGTCCTTTGTTCATCTAATCGTACTTGACGTGTTTATTACCTAATTTTATCTTAACCCAAACAACAAGTTTATCAAACAAAAAACGATCAGATCTGAATATTGAGTCTTCTCAGATTCGATCGTTTACTTATTCTGTAACTGTAGATTAATCTTCGTCATTGTCACCTAAAAAGGTGTTCAAAACTTCTTCAGCCATCTTCCATTCATCGTCTGATTCAATTTCGTTTAACTGACCCTCGTCTGCATTACCATCCGCATCAGGAATGTATGAGTATGCCTGAATATCTACTTCTGCATCGTCCTCTGCGTCAGATGGATACAAAAACATATATGACTTACCATAATCTTCAGAATCGAATGTAAATAAAACGTTGTAAAGTTCTTCATTTCCGTGTTCGTCAACGAGTGTAATTTGTTGTTCTTTATCTGCTTCTTCGCTCATTAGAAATCCTCACTTCAATTTATTTAGTAGTTTACCTTGGCGATTTAAATAGTTTTCAAGAATCAAGCTAGCTGCTAATTTATCAATAACTTTTTTTCGCTTTTTTCGAGAAGTATCAGCCTGCTCGATTAACATTCGTTGCGCCTCAACGGTTGTTAATCGCTCATCTTCATAATCAACTGGTAAATCAAATGTATCAATCATCAGTTGGCCATATGCTTTTGCAGCATCAACCCGAGGGCCAGACGTATTATTCATATTTTTAGGCAGTCCAACCACAATTCCAGCCACTTCGTATTGAGCAACTAATTCTTTCATGCGGTCTAAACCAAATTCTTTTTGTGCTTCATTGATTGGTACGATCTCCACGCCCTGTGCAGTCCATCCCAAGGCATCACTGACCGCGATTCCGACCGTTTTTGAGCCAACATCTAATCCCATTAATCTCATTTGACAGGACCAGCTGACTGACCAGACTTATTTAAGTCATCACGATCTTTAGAAAGATAATTACGAACCAATTCTTCGATAATTTCATCACGTTGATGTTTACGAATTAAATTTCGCGCATCGTTTAATCTCGGAATATAAGCTGGGTCTCCCGAGAGTAAATAGCCAACAATTTGATCAATCGGATTATATCCCTTTTCTTCCAAAGCATCATAAACTGTTTTCAAAGTTTCATGTAAGTCATTAGGTGCATCGTTACTGAAATCAAAAAACATTGTCTTATCTAATTTACTCATCGAAAGCACCTCCTGTATTGTTTATCAAGATAATTTTACCTGATACCCCACAAAAGTACAAACAATGCAGTCCATTGTAATCAACTCGTAACACGCTATTAGTCAAGCCGAAACATTTTATTACTTTTCTGCTAACCATGAAATTCCGTTGGCCAATGCTTGTTTCAGTCCTGATGGGTTACTACCCCCAGCTTGTGCTAGGTTAGGTCGACCACCGCCGCCACCATTTATTTCCTTAGAAATTGCTTTGATTAGGTCGCCAGCTTTTAGACCAGCCTTAACCTGTGCATCTGAAACAGCAACTAATAAATTAGCTTTTTCACCGACAGCAGCACCCAGAATTAAAACATCTGAAGCTTTGCGTTGTTTCCAGTCGTCAGCTAGATCTCTTAATTGAGCCATCCCGGTAACATTCACGACACTTGCCACTACGGAATATTGCCCGGCGTGTTTCACATCATCAAAAATTCCGGCCGCTTCTTCTTTAGCCATCTTGTTTTCTAGATTCGTTACTTTTTGTGTAAGTGCTTTAACAGTTTCTTGCAATTGAGCTACTTTTTGCGGTGTATCTTTGACCTGAACAGCTTTCACTTTTTGAGCTGTTTGGGTTAAAAGTTCATCATGGCTCAATAAATATTCGTAGGCTTCAGCTGAAGTAACGGCCTCAATTCGACGTACACCAGCTCCGACTCCTGACTCCGAAACAATTTTAAACAAACCTAACTCGTTTGTATTTTTAACGTGATCGCCACCACAAAATTCAACTGAATAATCACCGACACTCACCACGCGGACTTTTTTGCCATATTTTTCACTGAATAAGGCGATTGCTCCAAGCTTTTTAGCAGATTCAATGTCAGTCTCCACTGTTTTAACTGGAATTTCAGCAAATATCTTTTCGTTAACAATGCTTTCTACTTTTTGCAAATCAGCCTGCGTGACTTGACCAAAATGAGTGAAGTCAAAACGCAGATAATCCGGTTCAACTAAAGAGCCCGCCTGTTTAGTATGTTCACCGAAAACGTCTCGTAAAGCCTGGTCCAACAAATGAGTTCCTGTATGATTTTTTTCAACCTTACTGTGGAAATGACGGTCTACACTTAATACGTATGCTTGTTCCGTTTGCAAAGGTCGTAGTACTTTAACGGTATGCAAATTCTGACCATTTGGTGCATGCTGCACATCTTTTACTTCCGCGACCACATTACCATCAACATCAGTAATCGTCCCTTTGTCAGCAACCTGGCCCCCCATTTCTGCATAAAATGGTGTGACATCAAAAATTAATTGGGCTTCACCTTTTTTTGCATCTGACACAAGTTGGTCATCTTGAATGATATCTTTGAGAACCGCATGATCTACAGTTAATTCAGTATACCCAACGTAACGACTTGGGGTTTGAATTCCTGTGAGTAATCCTGATTGCACACCCATGGAAACTTGATTACCACGTGCTGCACGAGCACGTTGTTTTTGTTGCTGCATTTCAGCTTCGAAGCCTTTTTGATCTACTTCTAGCCCTTCATCATGAGCATACTCAGTAGTCAAATCTAAAGGAAAGCCATAAGTATCGAAAAGTTTGAAGGCATCTGATCCATTAATTTCTTTAACGTTATTTTCTTTATTCTTTTTGATGATTTGATCAAGCAATTGAACACCATCGTTTAAAGTTTCATTAAAACGACTCTCTTCTGATGAAACGACTTCAGCGATATAATCACTTTGTTCAAGCACTTCTGGATAATAAGATTGCATAATCTTCCCAACAACTGGGACCAATTTAAATAAAAAGCTTTCTTCAATACCAAGCTTTTGACCATACATCACAGCTCGCCGAATCAAACGGCGAATCACGTAGCCCCGACCTTCATTCGAAGGAAGAGCGCCATCCCCAATTGCAAATGTAATTGCCCGCGCATGATCTGCAATTACCTTAAAGGCAACATCTTGTTCTTTATCCTCATTATATTTTTTACCACTAAATTTTTCAGTCTCATGGATCAATGGCAAGAATAAATCAGTTTCAAAGTTTGTAGGCGCATTTTGGAAAATGGAAACTACTCGTTCAAGCCCCATCCCCGTATCAATGTTCTTGTTAGGTAATGGCTCATATGAACCATCCGGTTGATGATTAAATTGTGAGAAAACAATATTCCAAATCTCTAAGTAACGTTCATTTTCGCCACCAGGATAATTTTCCGGATCGTCATCAGCTAAATTATTAAACGATTCGCCACGATCATAGAAAATTTCTGAATCTGGACCACTTGGGCCCTCGCCAATATCCCAAAAGTTATCTTCCACGGGAATAATATGGTCTGCTGGCACACCAACTGATTCCCAATCATGTTTAGCATCCGTATCTTTTGGATAAACCGTAATAAAGAGTTTCTCTGGATCCATTGCAAACCAGTCTGGACTAGTCAATAATTCCCAAGCCCATGTAATTGCTTCTTCCTTAAAATAATCTCCTACCGAAAAATTTCCTAACATCTCAAATAACGTATGATGACGCGCAGTATGACCAACGTTTTCAATATCATTTGTTCGAATACTTTTTTGTGAACTAGTTAGCCGTGGCACATCTGGCACCACACTGCCATCAAAATACTTTTTCATTGTGGCTACCCCAGAATTAATCCACAATAACGTTGGATCATCGTGTGGTACTAATGGTGCACTTGGTTCTACAATATGACCTTTAGACTTAAAAAAGTCCAAAAACATTTTTCTAACTTCACTACTTGATTTTCTCTCCATGATTTTCTTCCCTTCTAATTGCACAAAAAGACCGTTGCTAGTAAAGACGCTTCTGCGCGGTACCACTTTACTTGCAACGATCTTACTCGTTAACCTCTTGACCTCTTTAACGCAGAGTCGCGAAACACTTCCGGGGTAGCATCAAAACTCTAAACTCGTTTTTCACAGCATCCAAAACGTTTCTGAAAGTTTATTCGTTTTAATATGTCCTCAATCAAAAATTATTATATTGCAAAAAATATCGACTTGTCAATCCTCGCCATGATCTCTTTTTGCTCTATGTTGCTTAATTCTTTGCCGTTTCGTTCTCAAGAACTCTGTGTGTTGTGCTTTACGACGATCACTTTGATCTTTGATTTCGATCGCTTTTCTAATTTGACGTTTATAGCCAGGTTTAACCTTACGTTTCTTCTTCTTAACCATTCCCACCATCGTTGGATCCAACTTATGGTGATCTCTAACGCGCGTTGTCCGGCGGTTACGATCATATGAATCAACGACTTCGCCATTCTTGATTGCTTTAGGCTGAAATTTAACCCCTAATTTTTCAATTTCAGAAACTTTTTCTTCTTCACCTGGTTCGTAGAGCGTAATGGCTGTTCCTGACATCCCGTTACGCCCAGTTCGCCCAACTCGATGAATAAAGAAGTCGAGATCATCAGGAATCCCGTCATTGATGACCATTGAAACACCTTCAATATCAATCCCACGTGATGCTAAATCAGTGGCAACGACAAATTGAAAATCAAGATTATGAATTTCTTTCATAATTCGTTTACGTTCACGCGGTTTAACGCCACCATGAACTTTGGCAACTTTCAACCCTTGTTGTTTCAAGTAATCTGTTAACTCATCAGCACGCTCTTTTGTGTTACAGAAAATCAACACTAAATAAGGTTCACCAATTGTTAACAACTGATGAATGACATTATTCTTACCTTTACTTTTTGTAGAAATTAACCAGTTATCAATTGTGGGACTAATGATACTCTGAACAGGAATCTCTTCAATCACTGGATTTGACATATACTTCTTTAAAAAGATGTTCAATGACTTAGGAATAGTGGCCGAAAAGACCATCATTTGCAAATCTTTTGGTAAACTTGCGGCAATCTTGTCTACCTCATTCAAAAATCCCATATCCAAGGTCATATCAGCTTCATCAACGACAAATTGTGAAGCCAGATGCACATCTAAAGCTTGACTATGAATTAAGTCCCAAATTCTTCCTGGTGTTCCAATAACAATTTGTGGCTGTCGATGCTTTAACTTGTCCATCTGCCGTTTTTTATCAGTTCCCCCAACGTAATTACCAATTTCAATGTTAATTTCATCAGAGCCCACTAATTGACGGGCAGCTGCATTAATCTGATAAGCAAGTTCTCGACTAGGGGTTGTAATGACAACCTGAACTTGTTTTTTGGACGGATTGATTTGATTGATCAGTGGTAACAAAAAGGTATGTGTTTTTCCACTACCTGTTTGTGACTGACCAATCACACTTCTGCCAGCCAGAATAACTGGAATTAGTTTTTCTTGAACTGGTGTTGGCTGAGTGAAATTAATCTCATCTAAGGCGCTCATCAAAAATGGTTGTAAATTAAATTCTAAAAAACCGTTTTTCATTAATTACTCCTTCTCGCTCTTCTTATAAGCTGTTGCGATTGCTGCTAATTCAGTTTGAATCGTTTGAACTTCATCAAGATCCTTAGCTTTTGCACCGCTAGCAAGGGCATGTCCCCCACCATCATGTTTCTTAGCTAATTCATTAATTGTTGGCCCTTTAGAACGCAGGCGAACTCGATAACTACCATCTCTTTGGATTACAAAAATTGCCCAACAAACAACAGAGTCAATTTTTCCGGGTAGGGGCACAACACCTGCTGTACCAGCATCTTTTAAATCAAATTGGTCTAATACTTCCCCTGTTAAACAAACTGAGGCAGCGCCATCTTCTGTGATCTGTAAATTTTGGTAAACGTAGGCAGAAAGATGCGCAACAGATAATGGCATACTATCTAATTTTTGATTGACAGCAGTGACATCAAAGCCTGTTGCCATCAAAGAAGCAGCCACTCGTAGCGTATGCGGTGTAGTATCTGAATATAAGAATCTACCCGTATCACCAATAATTCCGGTGTAAAGTGCCTGAGCAGCCTTCGCATTTAAAGTCAGCTCATGTTTAAATTGATGGTAAAGATCAAAAATCATTTCTGAACTGCTTGAAGCACTTGGAACCACCCAAGCCAAATCACCATATGGATCATCATTGGGATGATGGTCAATTTTAATTAATTCCTGCCCATTGGTATACCGATTATCATCAACCCGTGGTGGATTAGCAGTATCTGTGACGATTACTAAAGCATCATCATAATCATCATCGTCGGCCGTATCCATCTCACCAATCCATGATAAGCCACCTACTTGTTTTCCAACTGCTAAAACAGTCTTCATTGGAAAAGAAGCATGAATAATTTCTGCCAAACCAATTTGAGAACCAATTGCATCTGGATCTGGCCGTTGATGGCGATGAATAATAATGCGTTGATGTTTTTTTATTTGTTCAAATATTTCCTGTTGCAGAGTCATAATTTCTTCTTTCTATCCTTGACTAGTTTTTTGAGATTTGCCAAGTTTTCACTTCTTCCCAGTATACTAGCTTTTGCGGTTAAACACAAAGCCGAAAATCAATCTGATTTAAATAACGGTAAAGTAATGTTTTCAAAATTTATACTAGCCAAATTTGTCATTGTTATACCCAACAATCTGATTCCTCGCTGACTGTCACCAAACTCCTCAAAAAGCTGACGTGCGTAAAATAGATACGCTTCCTCACTATTCTCAATAAATTCCGTCAAAGTCTGTCGCTTAGTGATGGTCTCAAAATCCGCATAGCGCAACTTGAGAACTAAGGTTTTACCGTGCTTTTGCCTTTTTTTCATTGCAATGGCGACGTTTCTTGCCAAATTACTAAGTTCATTTTCTACCTCATTATCCGTTGTTAAATTCGGATTATAGGTACTTTCCTTACCGATCGATTTTCGTTCCCGTAAATATTCAATTGGGCGGTCATCAGAACCTCGCACGTGGTGATATAACGCATCCCCGAATCTTCCAAAATTATGAATCAAATATAATTCACTTTTTTGATACATGTCTTTACCGTTGAAGATTTTCAATTCATGCATTTTGGGGACCGTTTTTTTACCAACCCCACGGAACTTTTCAATTGGTAACTTATCTAGAAACTCTCGGACATCTTCTGGTAAGACGACTGCAACGCCGACCGGTTTCTGATATTCAGAAGCCAGCTTAGCAAGAAACTTGTTGTACGAAATTCCCGTTGAGCAAGTCAGTTTAGTCTTGGCAAAAATTTCGCTTTGAATCTGATGAGCAACTTCCACTGCACTCTCAATATCCTTCTTATTATCCGTTACGTCTAGATAAGCTTCATCGAAGGCAATCGGTTCAATCTTGTCAGTATATTCATGAAAGATTTCATGGATTTGATCAGAGACGGCCCGATATAATGTGAAATTGGGAGTTTGAAAAACTGCTTTTGGACATAATTCCAACGCTTTTTGAGCACTCATTGCGGAATGAACACCTGATTGCCGCGCTAAATAATTTGCCGTTGCAACTACCCCTTTACCCCCAGTTTTACGAGGATCTCGAGCTATGATAAGTGGCTTTTTTCGAAGTTCTGGTTGTTCCCGTTCTTCTATTGAAGCATAAAAAGCATCCATATCAACATGAATGACTTTACGAGAAGTATTAATATTAATGGGAAGAATTGCGTCGTTTTGAGCCATTTCATCACCTAATTTTAAGTCTTAACACTTTGCTTTTTCCTTAAACAATAAATTTGGTTTCTTATTTAGTTTAATCGAACGTACGTTTGAAAACAAGCTAAACAAAACAAAAAACGATCAATCAACTGCTTGTTGATTAATCGTTCCAATTTTTTAATGTTTGGTTGCACCAAAAATCCAGGTTCGATGATCTCGTGCCAATAATTCTTGCGAAGCCTTTGGTCCCATTGTGCCACTAATGTAATTAGGAAAATCAGCTTTTTGACTATCCCAATTTTGACGAACGACATCAACAATTCGCCAAGCTTGGGCAACTTCATGCCAATGAGCAAAATTAGTGCGATTACCATCTAAAGCATCGTGAATGAGTTTTTCATATGCTTCCGGTACCTTTGCTTTCTCAGCAGCTGTCTTATGATATTCCAAATGAATTGGCATTATCCCATAACCTTGATTACCATTTTTTACATTGAGATCAAGTTGATAGCCTTGGTCCGGTTCAACATAAAGCGTAAGAACGTTTTGGACAAGATTTGTATCTTGATCCCCCACAGCCTTAAAAATATTGTCAGTAGTGTCTTTGAAAACAATATTAATTTGTGTTAATTTTCGTGCAAGACGTTTCCCAGTTCTGATGTAAATTGGAACCCCAGATAAATCGCCATTAGTAGTTTCCAACTTCCCAGCCACAAATGTTTCAATCTGTGATTGTTCATCGGTTCCTTCTTCATGTCGGTAATCTGATTGTTCATGATCGGCATCTTCATCATACTGACCACGAACAAAGTTTTTTGAAGCCTCTTCTGGTGAATAAACCTTGATATTTTCCAAAGCTTCCACCTTTCGATCTCGTAACTCTTTAGCTGTGTATTCACTAGGCTTTTGCATAGTAAGTAATGAAATGATTTGCAGAATATGATTTTGTACCATATCTCGCAGTGCACCAGCCGTTTCATAATATCCAGCCCGTTCCTCAACACCTAACGATTCTGCCAATGTTATCTGAATATTATCAATATGTTCCTTATTCCAAAGCGATTCAATAATTGAATTTCCAAATCTCAGTGCTGCAATACTTTGAACAGCCTCTTTACCCAAATAATGATCAATTCGATAAATTTGATCTTCAGAAAATGCAGATGAGATGTCGTCATTAAGTTCTTTAGCCGTTTTAAAATCACGACCAAATGGTTTTTCAATGATCAAGCGATTATAGCCATGATCCGTAATTAACTTTTCAGACTTTAAATGACCTGCAATTGTTCCAAAAAATCTAGGAGCCATTGCTAAGTAATAAATTCGATTTCCATTGAGATCGTACTTCTCATCTAATTTGTCAGCCAATTTTCGTAGGGCCACATAATGTTCTGTATCATTGACATTATGAGATTGATAATAAAAGTGGCTGGCAAATTTTCGGGCAATCTCACTGTTTGTCCGTTCAGACTCATGCCCATCATCTGCGATGGCATTCATAACAACTTCATGATAATGATCATTGGTCCAAGGACGACGTGCCGTCCCGATCACAGCAAAATTATCTTTTAAATAGCCTTTTTCATACAAACGAAATAATGAAGGATATAATTTACGATAGGCTAAATCACCCGTTCCTCCAAAAATTATAAACAACGCTTGCTGTGTCATTTCATTTGCCTCTCTTTCACAATATGATTCCGCTTTAATTATGAAACTTTCGTTTTAAATACACAACTTTTTACACCTAAAAAAAAAGATTTGAAACAAATATGTCTCAATCCCTTTTAAATGGGTCTACACTTTCTGGTATTGGTGAATAACTGATACCAGTTTTTATTTTGAAAATTAAAAGGACATCTGTCCTCTTTGTGCTACGATTTAATCGCCAAACAAAATCGAAAAGAGGAAAAACAGATGTCCCTAACTAATTCTATCTTAAGCTTGTTTGAAATGACAGACCCAAATATAACCGTAACTGGTGTTACCAAGAAACGTTGCCCGAATGGACAACGAATTCATGTCGTTCACGCCAACCTTTCTTATCAGCTTGTGAAATGTCCCCATTGTGGCCATAAAAGTCTAATTAAAAACGGTACCCACGTTAGTCATCTAAGGTTGGGAACCTTATCAGGCGGACGTTATGAAATGCAGCTAAGAAGACAAAGATATCAATGCCAACATTGTTTAAAAACCTGTGGAGCTAAAACTAACCTCGTTAGACGTAATGAAACTTTTACCCACAATGTTAAACATCAGGTCATTGTGCTAGCTCGTGACATGCTGACCAGTAAAGAAATCGCTAAAATTTGTGGCATTTCACCAAGTAGTGTGCAACGTATTTTAAATGCAAATATTCACTTGGCTTACCGTGTTAAGCAACTTCCACCAAATCTTTGTTTCGATGAATTTCGTTCCTGTAATCATCTAATGTCCTTTAACTGTTGCGATGCCGTTAGTCATCGCCGCATTGTGACCCTCGAAGATCGTCTCAGGAAGGATATCATTGATTACTTTGAAGCTCGTTATTCAGTTCAAGAACGTGCGAAAGTTCAAACAATTACTATTGATATGAACGCCGAATATGCCAGCTTTATTCATCGTTTATTCCCGAACGCTGTCACGATTATTGACCGTTTCCACATTATTCAGCTTGCTGGTCGTGCACTAGACAATGTACGTACACGCATTATCCGTACTTTTCAAGATAAGCATTCACGCATTTACCGCATCCTTAAATCTCAATGGCGTTTATTTCATTTGGCAGAAGAGAAAATCAATGACACTAAGCTTATCTATTTACGAGGCATTAACGAGTATATGACCCAACAGAACGCCATCGACCTTGCCTTAGATGAATTTCCAGAATTCAAAACTGTGTATCAAACTTATCAAGGCATTCTAACTGCTATCCACCAAAAGAATGCCACGGGATTTAAAAATTTGATTACCAACTACCAAGTAGCTGGTAATCAAATGGACGTCACCATTTCAACCTTCGTTAAGAACGGCTCAGCAGTGCTCAACAGTTGTCGTTATCCGTATTCTAACGGTCCTATTGAAGGACTTAATCGCAAAATCAAGGTATTAAAGCGTAGCTGTTTTGGTTTTCGAAATATTCATAACTTCTTCATTCGTATCAGTTTAATTCATGAGTAAACAAAAAGCACATTCACCGAAGTGAACATGCCTTCAAAAATCTCTACCAATACAGTTTGACAGAGACCCTTTTAAATTAACTAATTATTCTTTATTTGCTGCTTCATCAGTTGACTTCTGAGCATCATCAGCGTCTGGAGCTTCTTTAACATCTGGTGTTGCTTCAGCTTCTGAAGTAGAAGTAGCTTCCTTGGCTGCTGGTTGCACAGCTTCAACATGATCTACACGCATAATAGCGCTACGGTCAAAAACCAAGTAAATGCCATCACAGTCTAAAGTAACTGTTTTTGCATCTTCATCAATTGAATCAACAACGCCATGTAAACGACCGATTGTGACAATTTTGTCACCAACTTGAAGTTTGCTCATCATATCTTGATGTTTTTGTTGTTGTTTCTTTTGTGGACGAATCATCATGAAATACATTAATCCAAAAATCAAAATAATGAAGACAATTGTACCTGCGCCTCCACCTAAACCTGCATTTGCTGCTAATAACAATATAAACACCTCATTTTCTTTATCTTAACTGTATCAAATATTAGCGTTTACTTCCAGTATATTTAAAAATTCTTTGCATCTTCTTTATTGTACCCATATTCTTCAAAAAAGTTTTCTCTGAATTCAAGCAAGTTATCATCCATAATCGCTTGGCGAACCTGTTTCATAAGGTGCACCAAAAAGTAAGTATTATGAATACTTGTCAACCGAATTCCAAATGATTCATTTGTTTTTATCAAATGACGGACGTAAGCACGCGTATAATTTTTGCAAGTATAACACTGACAGTTATCATCTAGCGGTGTGAAATCACGAGCATATATTGCATTTTTGACAACTAGTCGCCCATGCGAGGTCATACAGGTGCCATTGCGGGCAATCCTTGTAGGAAGGACGCAATCAAACATGTCAATGCCACGCATTACTCCGTCAATTAAGGCGTCAGGAGAACCAACACCCATTAGATAACGAGGTTTATTTTCAGGCAGCATGGGGGTTGTAAAATTTAAAACTCGATTCATTTCATCTTTGGATTCCCCAACTGATAAACCACCAATGGAATATCCCGGAAAATCCATACTGACAAGATCTTTGGCACTTTGCTCACGTAAGGCTTTAAAACCGGCTCCTTGAACAATTCCAAACAAGGCCTGCCAATCAGGATTTTGATGGGCTTTTAAGCCCCGTTCTGCCCAGCGACTAGTTCGTTCTACCGAATGTTTTACATATTCATAACTTTCGAAGAACGGTGGACACTCGTCAAAACTCATCATGATATCCGGTCCCAGATCGTTTTCAATCTGAATTGCCTTTTCTGGGCTCAAAAACATTTTAGCACCGCTAATCTCATTCCGAAAATGAACACCTTCTTCAGAAATATCTCTCAAATTAGCAAGTGAAAAAACTTGAAATCCACCTGAATCAGTCAGGATTCCTCTCTTCCAATTCATAAACTTATGCAGTCCACCAGCTTCTTTAACGATATCTTCTCCGGGACGAACCCACAGATGATACGTGTTAGAAAGAATAATATCAGCCCCAATATCTTCAAGCTCTTCAGGAGACATTGACTTAACGGTTGCTTGGGTTCCGACTGGCATAAAAATTGGCGTTGGAAACGTACCGTGGGGAGTTTCAATCTCGCCTAAACGAGCCCCCGTATGTTTTTCTTTTTTAATTAAATGATATTTGATTGCAGGTTCCACGCAAATTCTCCATTCTTAATGCTTACTTGTTTATTTTTGTTAAATATATAGTTTCAAAAATTAGCCTCTTGTGCCTAATTTTGTTGTGGTGCTGACAAACCAAGATGTTCATAGCCCTTCTCAGTAACTACTCGCCCACGAGGGGTCCGGTTCAAATAACCAATTTGCATCAAATAAGGTTCGTACATTTCGGCAATTGTATCAGACTCTTCCCCAATATTCGCGGCAATGGTTCCCAAACCAACTGGTCCCCCGTGATAGTATTCAACCATTGTTTTTAAAATTTTATTATCGATTTCATCTAAACCTTCTTCATCAACACGCAAGAAACGTAGTGACTTCGCCACAATCTCATCATCAATTGCTTGTTTATCAGAAACTTCCATAAAATCACGCACTCGTTTAAGTAATCGATTGGCAATTCTAGGCGTTCCTCGCGACCTTCTTGCCAGTTCGTGGGCCCCTTGATCAGTAATTTTCGTGTTAAATATGTCAGCGGATCGTTTCACAATTTCTGTAAGATCCTCAATCGTGTAATAACTCATGTGTGACACAATTCCGAAACGGTCTCTTAATGGTGCGGATAACAAACCGGCTCGCGTTGTTGCGCCAATTAATGTGAAAGGTGGAAGCGGAAAATGAATAGGATGCGCAGTAGGGCCTTGGCCGACCACGATATCAACAAAGAAATCTTCCATCGCGGAGTAAAGCATTTCTTCAACAATTTTGGGCAATCGATGAATTTCATCGATAAATAAGATATCACCTGGTTGTAACTCGTTTAGTAAAGCCACCAAATCACCGGGCTTTTCTATTGCCGGTCCACTTGTTGTGCGAATGTGTACAGCCATTTCATTGGCAATCACCATCGCCAAGGTTGTTTTACCTAAGCCAGGTGGTCCATAAAGTAACACGTGATCGAGCGATTCCTCACGTTGTTTAGTCGCCTGGATATAAACTGATAACTCATGTTTGACCCGGTCCTGACCAATATATTGATCTAATGTCGCCGGACGCAAAGATTTTTCAATTGAGGCTTCCTCGTTATCTGTTGCTTCATTTGAAACAAGTCGATCTTCATCAGAATCGTCCATTCATTTCACCTTCTTCCCTATTTTTTCATTAATAGCTTAAGTCCAAAACTCAAATAATGATCTGTAGTCATTGATTCTTGATCTTCTAGCTCTGGTTTGATTTTTGCAATAACTTTTGAGGAATATCCTAAAGCAGACAACGCATCCAAAGCATCTGCTAAATTACGATTAGCTATTGGTTGGACTACGGGTTCTGTGGAACTACTAGAAAGTAAGGTCATTTTTCCTTTTAAGTCCAAAATAATCTGTTGAGCGGCCTTGGGCCCAATTTTTGGAAACTTCTTTAAGTAAGCTACATCATCTTGATTAATTGCATTAACTAGACCAGAATGATCTTCGTTTGCAAGAATTGCTAAGGCACTCTTAGGTCCAATCCCCTTAACCAAAATTAATTTTTCAAATAGTTCTTTATCTTCAGCATCATACAACCCATAAAGACTAATTTCTGTTTCCGAAACAGCCTCGTGCACAAAGATTTTCACTAGTTTATTTTTATCAATTTCATACCGATATGGATTTCCCACAAAGAGTTTGTATCCTACACCTTGCACTTCCAGCACCAAAAACTCCGGTGTGATTTGGGTCACATAACCAATTAAATATTCATACATTCAAATTCTCTCCATCATCTTAAAATAAACATACGTTTGCTTTTATCCATTGTACCATATCTCTTTTTTATTCTTGTTCTTCCAACGGACGGTGAGGATCTTGAATACGTTTAAACATTTTTTTCATGTCTGAGTTAGAGAAATGCACTAACACAGGCCGTCCATGAGGACAATTAAAGGGATTTTCCGTTTTAGCTAAATCTTGAATCAGCTGACGGGCTTGCTGATCATCCAAATGATGATTAGCTTTTATTGCCCGTTTACAACTCATCATAATGGCAGTTTTTTCACGGAATTTGGCTACCGTCATGCGTGAATCATTCAAAACATAGTCGATCATCTCACGAACAGTATCCTCTTCTTGTCCCGCTTTAAACCAAGTGGGATGCTGACGAACCACAAAACTATTGGGACCAAAAGATTCCAGTTGAATGCCGCAACTGGCCAAAACATCTTCTTTTTCCTGAATTTTCAACACATCACTTGTGGCGTAATCAAGCACGATTGGCACGAGTAGGCTTTGCGAATCCGTTGAAACTTTTCCAATTTCTTCCCGATAGTACTCATAATTAATCCGTTCTTGTGCAGCATGCTGATCTAAAATATATAACCCCTCTTCAGATTCTGCGAATAGAAAAGTCCCATGCATTTGGCCAACATACTGTAAAATTGGAAAACGCTTTGTTTCGGCCTCTTGTTCAATCTGGCCTTCTGAAACCTCAGCTGTCTCCACCTGTCTATCTTCATCAAAAGGAGCTACCTGTGCTTCTTCAGTATACTTCTGTTGAAAACTAGTTAGTGCTGCACTCTTTAAATCAGTTTCATGCTTTATAACAATTGGTTGGGTTCCATTGCTTGGTAATGCTTGAAACAACTCAGCTAATGAAGCCGTCTGTTGCTCTGTTACATTTGCTACTCCGCTTGCGGGCTTTGTAAATTCCGAATACTTCGCTGAAGCCTCATTTAAATTAAATTGTAGCTGGTCCGTATTGACCTTACGATTAGTACTAAGATTTTTAACTGCAGATGGAATTAAATTTTCTTTAGCAAGTTCTTTATAAATCACCTTTGTAATGAGCTCTTGTAATTGTGGTTCCTGACTAATTCGGACCTCTTGTTTAGCCGGGTGTACATTAACATCAACTAGCAAAGGATCCATTTTTATATTTAAAACTGCGACAGGATAGCGTCCAACCATTAATTTTGAGCCGTATCCTTCAATAATCGCCTTAGTTACTTGAAAATTCTTGACATATCGCCCATTGATTAACACAGAAATATATTGTCGTGAAGCCCTCGTAAATTCAGGCAAACTCGTATATCCCGAGATTTCAAAATCAACATTTTCACCTTTAAATTGCACCATCTTTCGAGCATTTTGCACACCATAAATTCCCGCAATTACTTGCAGTAAATCGCCTCGTCCCGAAGTTCGGATCAGTTCTCGTCCTTCATGACTTAATGTAAAGGCAATCTCAGGGTAGCTTAAAGCCAACCGATTCACAATATCACTGATATTTGCCAATTCAGTTTGTGGAGATTTCATATATTTCAAACGGGCCGGTGTGTTAAAGAAGAGGTCTTTGACGCTGATATCTGTTCCCTTCCTAACAGCTGCCAATGAGTGGTCTACTACTTGTCCACCTTTAATATGGATCTGGGTTCCCGTCTCATCGCCAGTAGAGGTCTCTAGAACCACATCTGCCACCGAGGCAATACTTGGTAAGGCCTCACCACGAAAACCAAGAGAACGTACTTTAAACAGATCTTCACGAGTGGTAATCTTGCTTGTTGCATGCCGCTCAAAAGCCAGTGGCACATCTTCAGTTGCAATGCCATCCCCGTTATCCACAATTTCGATAGATTTCAATCCTGCTTCTTCAACCAAAATATCAATTTGCGTACTATGGGCGTCGATTGCATTTTCGACTAATTCTTTTACCACTGAAGCTGGTCGTTCAACGACTTCTCCAGCCGCAATTTGATCGGCAAGAACATCAGAAAGTTCATGAATTTTTGCCATATTATCTCAACCTTCTATTTATTTGTTAGTTTTTTCTGCCACTTATACAGTTGATTCATGACATCCATGGGGGTCATAGACATCAGATTAAGGTTCCGAATTTGGGAAACGACTTCTGCATTTTCAGGATCTACCGGTTCCGTTTTAAACAAAGCTAGTTGTTCATCAACTTCGCTCTTCTCAACGGACTGAGTTAACTCACTGTCTTGTTCAGTAGGCACCGTTTTAGATGGATGCGCCACTTCGTCCGTAATCACCTGATCTGTATCTTTATTCTGAATTTCAAGTCGTTTTAAAATTTTGTCGGCTCTGCCCAACAATTCAGTTGGCATCCCCGCTAGTTTAGCCACGTGAATCCCATAAGACTTATCAGCAGGACCATCCTCCATTTTGTGCAAAAAGACCAGATCACCATCTTTTTCAACTGCCCCAACATGGACGTTTTTTAATTTAGTTAATGTTTTATCTAAAGCCGTAAGCTCATGGTAATGAGTAGAGAACAACGTTTTGGCGTGAACATGATTATGCACAAATTCAATAATTGCTTGCGCAAGAGCCATGCCATCATAGGTAGCCGTTCCTCGACCAATTTCATCAAACAAAATCAAGCTCTGGGGGGTCGCATTCTGAATGGCCCGATTAGCTTCTTGCATCTCCACCATAAAGGTACTTTGTCCAGCAATTAAATCATCAGCCGCGCCAATTCGAGTGAAAATTTGATCAAAAATTGGCAAAGTAGCCGACTCAGCAGGAACAGAACACCCCATTTGTGCCAGAACAACCGTTAAAGCTAATTGACGCATGTACGTACTTTTACCAGACATATTAGGCCCCGTAATCAGCAAAATATCAACATCCTTTGACATTTTGACATCATTTGGCACATAACTTTGGCGTCCCATAACTTTTTCGACAACCGGATGACGGCCACCGACAATATCAATGCTATGATTTTTTTTCAGAGTAGGTTTTACAAAATGATAGTTCTCACTAACAACTGCAAAGCTCTGTAAAACATCAAGCGTAGCAACCTGTTTAGCCAGTTTTTGCAGTCGTTCAATAACTTGTTTGATTTGCTCACGGATTTTACTGAACAGCTCATATTCAAGTGTAGTAGATTTTTCTTCGGCCTCTAGAATCAAGCTTTCTTTCTCTTTTAAGGCTGGCGTGATAAAGCGCTCAGCATTTGTTAAAGTTTGCTTGCGTTCGTAACGCCCTTCTGGAACCGTACTCAAATTCGATTTTGTGATTTCGATGTAATATCCAAAAACTTTATTGTAACCAACTTTTAAATTCTTGATACCGGTCGCTTGGCGTTCGGAGGCCTGCAGTTCAGCCATCCACTTTTTTCCATTCGTCATTGCATCTCGATACTTATCAAGTTGAGTATCATAACCATCTTTAATTACATTACCTTCAGTGACTGAAATGGGTGGCTCATCCACAATTGCCCGGTCAATAAGATCCGCAATATCATCAACTGGATCAAGTTTAGCCAGCATAGCGCCAAAAACTTTGTTGTCCAGTTCTCCCAAAACATACTTAATTTTAGGAATTTGACGTAGTGATGTCTTTAACTGGATAAGATCCCTACCGTTAACATTGCCAAATGCCACACGACCAGCTAAACGCTCCAAATCATAAACTTTTACTAATTCCTCTTGTAAACTACTGCGTTCAAAATAATGATCCAGTAACTCGGCCACTTTTGTTTGCCGATCTTCAATTTCCACTTGCCGAATTAGTGGCCGATCTAACCATTGTTTCAGTAATCGACCACCCATTGCGGTTCGAGTTTCGTCTAATAACCACAAAAGTGTACCCTGTTTCTTGCCTGAGCGGATAGATCTTGTCAATTCCAAATTATATTTAGAATAATGGTCCATCCGTAAATAGTAAGAAGGCTCATAGGCCACCGCTTTTTGCAAATGTGCGAGGCTTCGTTTTTGCGTTACCGTGATGTACGTCAGTAATGTTTCAACAACGGTCTTTTCCAAATTTTCAGTTAGGGCTTGCGTTAAATAACTTAATTCGGCCTTCACTTCAATTTTATTTTGGTGTGAAACCATAATATTCAATTTTTTAAACTGTTCTTGCATATCATCTGTAACAGATGCATCTACCACGATTTCCTTCGACTGTAGATTAACAACCTCGTTAATTACAGCTTCAAAAGACTCCAAATTACTAGTTTTCAGTTCACCAGTCGATAAATCTGCATAGGCAAAACCAAACTTGTTGTCCTCGGTCGTGGTCAAAGCAGTTAAATAATTATTGGATTTGGCTTCATTGACGTTAGAATCCGTAACTGTTCCAGGTGTTATCAATTGAATAACTTCACGTTTGACCATGCCTTTAGCCAAACGAGGGTCTTCCATTTGTTCACAAATAGCTACTTTATATCCCTTTTCAATTAAAATATCAACGTAATTTTGAACAGCATGATGAGGCATTCCACACATCGGAATGGGATCTGTCGCGTTATGACTACGAGAAGTTAGTGTTAGTTCAAGAATTTGAGCACCCTTGATCGCATCATCGTAGAAAAGTTCATAAAAATCACCAATTCGATAAAATAAAAAAGCATCTGGATAATCTTTTTTAATCGCCATATATTGCTGCATCATTGGCGTATCACTCGTTTTTTGTGGCAAATTCTCTCCTGCTTTCTACTTTTTATCTAATTCGAACATTTAAAACTATCTGTCCTATTTTAACATTTAACCTTTAGAGTGCCTACTAACTGTGCTGGCTTTTCCAAGGTAGTGTCATTAAAAATGATTTCAACTATTTTAAAAATAAAAAAGTCTGGCAACAGATACTTGCCAAACCTTCTTAATATTCTATTTATTTAGCATAATTTACAGCGCGAACTTCACGAATTACGGTAACTTTAACTTTTCCAGAATACTCTAACTGTTTTTCAATTGCAGTTCTAATATCATGAGTCAATGTGGTTGCCTGTAAGTCAGAAATCTTTGAAGGTTTTACGATTACCCGTATCTCTCGACCGGCTTGAATCGCATAACTCTTCTTAACGCCTTTAAACCCATCAGCCAAATTTTCTAGCTTCTCGAGTCTATGAATATAATTTTCTAGAGAATCACTGCGGGCTCCTGGCCGAGCAGCTGAAATTGAATCTGCTGCTGCAACCAATACTGAAGTCACATATTCGGCACCGACATCTCCATCATGGGAAGCAATGGCGTTAATTACCACTGGACTTTCCTTATACTTCTTTGCAAATTCTACGCCGATTGTCACATGGGATCCTTCAACCTCATGGTCAACCGCTTTTCCAATATCGTGTAATAATCCTGCGCGTTTAGCTAAAGTAACATCCTCACCTAATTCAGCTGCTAAAATACCTGTTAATTTAGCAACTTCAATTGAATGGTCCAAAACATTTTGTCCGTAACTAGTGCGGAACCTTAAGCGACCAACTAACTTGATCAACTCAGGATTCATCGAGTGAATACCAAGATCAAAAATGGTTTGTTCCCCAACTTCACGGATCTTATCATCCATGTCTTTGCGAGCTTTTTCAACCATTTCCTCAATTCGAGCTGGATGAATCCGACCATCCTGAATTAACCGTTCAAGTGCCATTTTGGCAATCTCACGACGAATTGGGTCAAATCCACTTAGCACAACTGCTTCTGGTGTATCGTCAATGATTAAATCAATACCAGTCAAAGTCTCTAAAGTTCTAATGTTTCGACCTTCGCGACCAATAATTCGACCTTTCATGTCATCACTGGGGAGATTCACAACAGTAACAGTTGATTCCGTAGCCACATCGGCTGCACTTCTTTCAATAGCTTGGGCAATCAGATCGGTTGCCACTTTTTTAGCATCTGTTTGTGCCTTTTCTTCACTTTCGCGAATCATTTTAGCACGTTCGTCTGCCAAGCCATCACGAACCTCGTTCAGAATCAAAGATTGCGCGTCTTCTTGTGACATTGCCGCAACCCGTTCTAACTCTTCTGTACGTTTTGTAACTAATGAGGATGCTTCTTGTTGTTGTTCGTCAATCCGCTTTTGCTCAGAACTTAGTTTTTCTTCCTTACGTTCCAAACTATCTTCACGTTTTTCAAAAGTGTTATCTTTATGATCCAAAACCTCTTCTCGCTGTAACAAACGTTCCTCTTGCTTCTGTGCTTCTGCACGTCGTTGCTTAAGTTCGTTTTCTACCCGAGTTCGATAGCGGTGACTTTCGTCTTTAGCTTCTAAAAGGGCTTCCTTTTTTTCAGTTGCCGCCTGTTTCTTAGCATTGTCTAAAATACCACTAGCTGTATCCTGCGCATCATGCACATTTTTCTCTTGAATGAGTTTGTGTACATAATAACCGATGATATAGCCAACAACAATAGCGATGATTGCGAGGATTATATTGAAAACAATCATGTTTCCACCTCCGAATCATAAATAGTTGGTTAATTTTCTAACCGAATTTTATGATGCTATTTTGATTATTCACACAATACTTAGTTTAGCATTCCGAAGGCAGTTTAATCAAGCTATCTCACTATTTATATTTGTTCAATCACACAATTTTTATAAAAATATGTTAAAAATTTTCTAAAAAAATAATTCACTGCATTTAAACAGTAAATTATTCTTTCAAAATATTTTATTTCTTTTTAGATGTTTTAAGATCTAGTGTAGAAGGATCTTTCTCTTCTTTTGATTTTTCTTGTGCTGCATCTTTTTCTTCGGGTGTTTCATCCATTCCAAACGCGACACGAACTTTTTTATAAATTTCTTCTCGCTTTTCCGGATTGTCTTCTAAATACTGCTTAGCGTTTTCTCGACCTTGTCCAATGCGTTCCTCAGCATATGAATACCAAGAACCACTCTTTTGGATAATGTCCTTTTCAGCAGCCATATCAATAATCTCACCAGTTTGAGAAATTCCGTGACCGTACATGATGTCAACTTCGGCACGCTTAAATGGAGGTGCAACCTTGTTCTTAACGACTTTAATCCGAACTCGGTTTCCGATAATATCAGTACCGTCTTTAATTTGTTCTGCACGTCGAACCTCTAAACGGATGGTTGCATAAAACTTCAGAGCACGACCACCAGGTGTGATTTCGGGATTACCAAACATAACACCGACTTTTTCACGAATCTGATTAATAAAAATGGCAATTGTTTTAGTTTTATTAATTGAACCAGAAAGTTTCCGAAGTGCCTGTGACATAAGCCGTGCTTGAAGGCCAACATGGGCATCACCCATTTCACCTTCAATTTCTGCACGTGGAACTAAGGCAGCAACCGAGTCCACAACAACTAAATCAACAGCCCCACTTGATACCAAGGCATCTGTAATTTCTAGACCTTCTTCACCTGTATCTGGCTGAGACAACAGCAAGTCATCAATATTAACACCCAAGTGTTCTGCGTACACTGGATCTAATGCATTTTCTGCATCAATATAGGCAGCTGTTCCGCCCTCTTTTTGAACCTGCGCAACCGCATGCAGAGCAACCGTTGTCTTACCAGAACTTTCTGGTCCATAGACTTCAACGATTCTTCCACGAGGATAGCCACCAACACCCAGTGCATCATCTAATGCTAAAGAACCGGTAGAAATGGTAGAGATTTGAGTTTGAGCAGAATCCCCCATTCGCATAATAGAGCCCTTACCAAAATTTTTTTCAATTTTTTTTAACGCAGCGTCTAACGCTACTTTTCTTTGATCATCAGCCAATTTGTTTCCTCCTTAACGGGAATACCTAACATTCATAATAATACTGATTTTCTACTCAAATTGCAAGTAAAAACGAACAAAAGTTCGCATTATTTAAAAACTTTCTTAATTCACTTAATACGC
Organism: Pediococcus inopinatus; assembly: GCF_002982135.1. Taxonomy (NCBI): domain Bacteria; kingdom Bacillati; phylum Bacillota; class Bacilli; order Lactobacillales; family Lactobacillaceae; genus Pediococcus; species Pediococcus inopinatus. The sequence continues at coordinate 1,233,612 of NZ_CP019981.1, forward strand.
CCACAATGATTTGCCTTCTCGAAGAAAATTAAGCCGTTGAAAACATAATTTTTCATCATCTTTAGTAAAAACTGCCGCTTCCTTAATTCATCCCCCTATATAAGTAAATACGCTTTTCGTACTCAAAAATTCTTTTAATAAAAAAAGAGCCTGACAATTTTGCCAAAACTCAATTTATATTTATTAGTTAAATCCGTCTGAAAAAACATTCCGATTTTGTACGAAATAATCGATTCCTGAATAAATTGTAAAAAATAAACAAATGTAAAGCATAATTGCAGCCATGGGAATGCTTAATGCGGCAAACAACACATTATTTAAAATTAATAAAATAATGGCAATCATTTGCGAAGTTGTTTTTATTTTTCCAGGCATGGCAGCAGCCATCACTTGGCCATCATTTTCGACAATCAATAACCTTAGACCTGTAACTGCCAACTCGCGGCAGACAATAATAGCAGCTACCCATGCTGGTACTTTAGCAAACGAAACTAAAATAATAAAAGCCGACATAACTAACATTTTATCTGCCAATGGATCCGCAAATTTTCCGAAATTAGTTACTAAATGCCTCTTACGGGCAATTTTTCCATCAGCCAAATCAGTCAAAGACGCCACAGCAAATATAATTGCCCCAACGACCTTTGTAATGGCAATCGATGTCCCAACCCAGGTGACTGTCCCCCAGGTAAATGGCATAACCATAATAATAATAAAAATTGGAATTAAAATAATCCGAAATACTGTTAATTTATTTGGTAAATTCAAAAGTTGTCCTCCTGCTTAATCCTTAATATTTAAGGTGATTGTTTTTGTTTGGGTAGTATCATTTTGAGGATTAAAGTTGAAACTCTTGCCATTCACTTTAACGGTGGTTTGTGGCGCGTTTCCTAGGCTAATCGAAACCTTAGAAATACCCTTAGCAATCTTCACAGTGTGTGAAGTCCCTGTTGGTAAAGTAGCAGCCCAACTCTGTGTGCCATCACTTGAAACCGAGACCCACGCATTACTTGTTCCCGCCGTAATGCTCAAACTTGATCCATCAGAAGGGGCATTTTTTAAATCATATTCTGTTGTTGAAGTCCCAACCTGAGTGATTTTTTGAGCTTTTTCTTTAGATGACGAATTGGAAGATTCACTAGAACTTGATTCTTTCTTTTTTGAACTGCTTGCATCATTTGTAACACTCACCTTGCTACTTGTGAGATGTGGTTGAGCTGTATTTCCTGAATGGCTCATCCCCCAGATAGTTCCTAAAACTAAAACCACAATGACAATAACTACTACAGTCGGCACATAGGCTGCGTACTTTCCGTACCGTCTGGAAAACTCGCTTTCTTTTACAACTTGTTTGTGTTGGGTTGTCCTAGAAGGCAAAGGTCCAATAGGCGTTGGGTTTCTTCGCTGGCCATCACCAGTAGTTTCTTGTAGCTCGCCAGCCAGCAATTGGTGGGAATCAAGCCCAACCACATTTGCATATTGGCTAACAAACGATTGCACGTAATAATCTCCTGGCAGATCATTCATTTGACCGGCCTCAATGGCCATCAAGTAACGCTTTTGAATCTTGGTTTTCTCTTGAATATAATCAATTGTTAAGCCTTGATCCATTCTTGCGTCCTGAAGCCTTTTTCCGATCTCTTTATTTTGTTTCTCACTCATCACTTTTCACCCACTATTAAATTAGTCCGCTACTAGTATAGCATATCCAAATCCACTAAAATTTTGTTCTTACTTTAACCAGCCACCATCTACATAAATGGTTTGACCCGTCATGTAACCAGCATCTTGATTTGTTAATTGAACAATCCAAAATGCAATATCAGCTGGTGTGGCGAATTTTCCAGTTGGTATATCATCCGTAATTGCTTGGCGTTCATTCTTCGCTAAAAATTGATTCATATGCGTGTCCACCGCTCCAGGTGCTACCACATTTACTGTAATACCAAGAGAAGCCACCTCTTTCGCATAAGCGTTGGCAAAAGCAGTTTGTGCACCTTTAACCATACTATAACTAACTTCCATCGCACTCCCTACAGCTCCATAAACAGAACCAACAAATATGATTCTCCCATGGGTCGATTTAGCCAGTTTTTCTTGTAACGCTTTGATGATTTCGATTGGTACAGCAACTTGCATACTCCATAAATGTTGAATTTCTTCCTTGGTTGTTTGGACTAATAGTTTGTAAGTCGTGGTCCCTTGCGCAAAAATAATTGTATCCAACTCAAAGATGTTTTCCAAAAATTTGTCCAGATTTGTAGCCGTACTCATATCAAAAGAAAAACTTAAAAAATCTTGTTTTGGATACTTGGCGTGTAACTTTGTAATCAATTCGGTAATTTTTTCGTTTTGCTGATTATAGTGTAAATATAACGACCACCCTTGAGCAGCCAACTGTTTTGCAGTCTCAATACCAATATCGCCAGAAGCTCCTACAATTAAAGCATGTTTCATGGTTTCACTCCCATTGGCATAATTTGGAAGGTACTCAATCCTTTTGCATTAAACAGATCTTTGGCGACTTGTTCTAGATCTGTCAATGTGATCTGCTCGTAAATGGTTTCTTGATCAAACACAGTCGCCTGATCAAACAATTGTCCTTCATATCCATTTGCGATTGCTTCAACTGAGTCCATACGTGCCACTAAACGTCCCATCATTTCCTTTTTTGCAAGTTCAAACTGATCCGTTAATGTTGGCAATATTTGTTGTGCGTTCGTCAAAATGTTTTCAATCTGGTCATTAAATTGATCTGGATGGTCGGTATCACCACTAAAGCTAACATAGTGAAATGACCGGGCAAGATCAAATTCATATGAAAAAGTATCATCAATGACGCCTGAATCATATAACTTTAAATATTGTTGAGAAGATTCGCCAAATAATAAGTAAAGTAATAAATTTACCTTCAATTTATATGCTAATCCAGCTCGTCCTGCAGGGACTGGATCCAAACCTTTAAGACCCACAATACTTTTTGGGCGATTAACAGCCATTTGGACTTCTGCATGCTTAATAATGTCCTTACCATTTGGATCCTCCAACGGAAGCTTGGCATTAGGCGTTTTAAACTGTGGGAAAGTTTTCGTGTTTTGATTTTGAATAACCCAGTTAAGTGTCTCTTGAGGATCAATATTGCCGACGATAAATAAATCCATGTTTGCTGGATGATAAAACGTTTTGTACGCCAGATACAGATCTTCAGTCGTGATTTTAGCAATTGAATCTACAGTTCCAGCAATATCAATATGAACCGGATGCTTAGGATAAAGGTTATTTAATATCCCCATGTATAATTTCCAATCCGGATCATCATCATACATTTGAATTTCTTGTCCAATAATTCCCTTTTCTTTTTCAACAGACTTGTCTGTAAAGTATGGTTCTTGCACAAAGTTAAGCAAAATTTCTAAATTTTCCTTGATGTTTTGTGTTGCAGAAAATAAATAACTAGTTCTTGTAAAACTTGTGAATGCATTTGAATCCGCACCATATTTTCCAAACAGGTCAAAAGCATCGTATCCTTTTTTATCAAACATTTTGTGTTCCAAAAAATGGGCAATCCCATCAGGCTGCGTGACATACTCAGTTTTACCCTGGGGAATGAAGGTTCGATCAATTGAGCCAAAATTGGTGGTAAAAACAGCATAAGTTTTATGAAATCCTTTTTTAGGTAAGAGGTTAACTGTTAACCCATTGCTTAGAGTTTCTGTGTAAAGATTTTCGCCAAATTGCTTATATGTTTGTTTACGCATGTATTTTTACCCCCGAACTCAAGAAATAAACGGCCTGTAAACTAACTTGCTTAGCAACTTTCATAATCGCTTCCCGTGACACTTTTTGGATTTGTTCTTCCCAGTCCTCAGCAGAAACTTGACTACCGACCAGATCGTTGGTAAGTTCTCGACTCGCATAAACACGTTCTAAATCCAACGAAGAAACGTAATTTGAAACTAAACCTTTTTTAATTTGTCCAAGTTGTTCATCGCTAAACTCACCATTTTGCATGTCGGTTAATTGTTCAGCAATAATCGTCAGAACCTGTTCTTTGTCTTTGGCATTAATTCCTGCTTGCACCACCATTAAGCCATTAAATACATCCACACTACTATTTGCATAATATGCCAAACTAGCTTTTTCACGGACATTCATAAATAGTTTTGATAACGGGGAGCCACCAAACAACGCATTAAAAACGATTCCAGCGTAATAATTTTTATTTCGAAAATCGGTTGGAAATTGATACGCTAAATCTAATTTTGCTTGAACAACGTTTTGATTTTCACTCCGCGTTTGAAAAGTTCTCATAGGTTGTTTAATCGTTGTTAACCCAACCAAATTAGATGTTCGCTCTGCTAATGGCCATTGACGAATTTGATCGGCAACTTGCTCGGCATTCACATTTCCGACTACATATATTTCAACCCGATCTTGTGCTAAGACTGATTGATAATAGTCATATAATTCATGATTTTCTATTTTTGCTAGGCTTTCAACATCGCCAAAAGCAGGCACCCGTTGAACTTCATCCTCATTAAAAACTAATTTTTGTAACTGAAGTGCAGCGTATGACTGTTTATCATCTCGAAGCGCTTTAATATACGCGATTAAATTAGCTTGCTGTCTTTGAAAAGTTTGATCATGAAAGTTACCAGCTTTTGCCAATGGATTAAAAATCATCTCCTGCAAAAATTGAATTCCTTCTGATAGCAGGTCTTCCGATGAATTCAAAAAATGATCATTTGGCAGCGATAATGAAAAAGTAAGATCATGAATATTTTGTTTTCGCATCACGGTTGTTCCAAACCCAGCCCCATAAAGCTTTGATAATGCTTGGGATACTAAGATCTGTGTCACATATTTCTTGGAACTAGTCTCTAAAATATTGGCTAATAATGAACGATAACTAGTTTGCTGTTTTGTTGCATTTTCTAAAAAATGAACCGATATTTGGGTATTCTTGAATTGAGATACCGGAATAACCGTTAACGCAATTCCTTGTTTGATTTGTATTCGCACTAAATTACCTCATTTAAAAATTATTTACTATCTTTTATTATACGCGATTTTCAATGACTATGAATCCCTAAAAAACATTTTAAATAAAACAAAAATATTGATCTAGATTAGCTTTTTTATTACTAATCCAAATCAATATTTTTTGAACTCTATTTAACTTTTTGGCTGTTTTTCAACTGGAGCAGTATTACCAAACCATTTTTCGTTAATTTTTTTCAAAGTTCCATTTTTATACAGCACATACAATCCATGATTAATTTTCTTCCGTAAGGTAACATCCCCTTTGCGAATACCCACCGCAAATTGTTCCTTTGGAAAATCACCTTGAATTTCTCGATAACTATTTGGATTACTCTCTTTCTTGATATAATAACCCGCATAAACATCATCAATCAGTAATCCTTGAATTCGGTTCGCTCCTAAATCAATAAACGCATCGTTAAACGAGTCATATAAAATGGGCGTTTTGTTTTTAATCTTATTTTTAAGCAACTGGGGTTCTTTTTCTACGTCCTCTGCACCTGAAGAACCACTTTGAACCCCTAAGATCTTCCCAGTCATTTTTTGAAAACTCGTAATATTTTGATTGCGTTTGCTGACTAGGACTTGTTGATTAGCTAAATACGTGTGACTAAAGCTAACAACTTTGGCGCGTGCTGGGGTGACTGTGAACCCATTCCAAATCAAATCAATTGTTCGATTGCGTAACTCAGTCGTGTTCATAGACCAATCAATACTTTGAAAATCCACTTTGATTCCGTATAGCTTAAATACTGCTTTAGCTAGATCAATATCATAGCCCGTTAACTTACCATTCTTTTCACGGAAGCCCATTGGTACAAAGCTGTCATCCAGCCCGACAACAACTTTCCCACGTTTTTTAATTGTTTGCCAATAATCAGTAGTATTTGCGCGTTTTGTTGCATTTTCACAGCCGCTCAAACTAGGAAGTAAAACCAGGCAAACTGCCATCATGAGAAAAACTAATCTTAACTTTTTTTTCATGTTATTAACCTTCCGTTTCCTTATTTGATAGGTGATACGTGTAACTGCTTATCAGCAACTTCATTAGCAAAATCCATATCATGGGTAACCACAATCTGGGTCATGCCATCCCGTTTTAAGCCTTTAATAATTTCACTAACTTCACCACGTAATTCAGGATCCAACGCGGAGGTAGGCTCGTCATAGCAAAGGATTTGAGGGTGCATCGCTAAAGCTCTCGCAATTGCTACCCGCTGCTTTTGACCACCAGACAATTGATAAGGATAAAGATTTTCCTTACTATCTAGTTGCAACCTCGCAAGACTAGCTTCAGCTTCTTTTTTTGCAGTTACCACGTTTTTTTTCAAAACCATTTGCGGCGCCAATGTTACATTATCCATAACCGTTAGATTAGGGAATAATTGAAAATCCTGAAAAACGACGCCGATCACACTCTCATTCCCGCTATTTTCATAAGGATCAAACTTTTGGTCATTGATATAAAAACTCCCACTATCGATCTTTTCTAGTCCACTTATACAACGGAGCAAAGTTGTTTTACCAGCTCCAGAAGGCCCTACGATGGTTAGGATTTCACTATCTGGAACTTCAAAAGATAGCTTATCAATAATAACTCGTCCATTAAATGTTTTGGTTAAATCATTAATTTTCAACATATTTAAACCTCCTAGCGCCAATAAGCATAGTGTTTTTCGACTCGTCGTAAGATATAAGTACAAACGGCTGTTAACAGTAGATAAATAATTCCAACCAACAGGAGTGGAACTAAGGTTACATCTCGAGATGAAGCGACATTTCCGGCTCGCAATAGATCCCCAATACCAATGACGTAGACTAATGAAGAATCCTTAACCAAATTAATAACTTCGTTTCCGATAGATGGTAAGACAATCTTGGCTACTTGAGGAATAACAATTTTCCGAATCGTTTGCCAATAAGATAATCGTAATACCTTTGCTGCCTCGTATTGCCCTCGATCAACCGACTGAAGACCACCACGAAAGATTTCTGCAAAATAGGCTGAATAGTTAAGAATAAAAGCAAATAGCGCTGCATCATATCTTTGAAAAACAATCCCCACGATTGGTAATCCATAAAAAACAAAAATTAACTGCAATAATAAAGGGGTCCCTCGCATCAACCAAACGTAAAAGTTCAAAATATATCTTATCGGTCGAATTTTGGAAACTAGCCCTAATCCAAAAATCATTCCGATTGGTAATGCTCCGATTAAAGTCCAACAAAAGATCTTCAATGTCATGGTAGTCCCTGATAATAAGGATGGTAATATTTGTGATATATAATTTAACGAAAACATGCTTATCCCCTCCAATTTTATGTATAAAAAAAGCCTCTTGAACTATAAATAATAATTCAAGAGGACGAGTTAGCGCGGTTCCACCCCTGTTTGTAATTGCTTCACAACAATTACCTCAGTAAGTTGAACCTACAAAAAAATCCCCTCAGGTATAAAATACCCAAGAGGACGCATCAACGTGGTTCCACCTCATGTTTCTGATAATTTCACAATTACCAGCTCAACAAGTTATAAGTTCAACTTTAGGAGATAACGATCACCCGTGCCTTCCTAATTAACTCAGAAGACAAACTCGCAGATGTGTTTCGAACAAAGTACATGCTTTAATCTCACCACTTAAAGCTCTCTGAAATGATTCTTTGTTCTACTCTTCCGTTCATTGTTTTTAAATATTGTATTGAATATAAGTCTTTTTTTTATTCTCGTCAAGGGCTTTTCAAAATTAATTTTCTAAAATTGTTGTTCGCCAGTGATAATGTCTTAACTAATTGGTCAGCAAAAATGTCTCGCAAATATGTTTCACCTCCGGCAAAATAGTTAATGGAGGTGGACAACATGAGAAAGGTTGTTTTAACAGTGAAAGAAGACCACAAATATCAAGTAATTCAGCAAGTAGTTAATGAACGAAAGAATCGTTGTCGAGCTAGTATTGAATTAAATCTATCATTACGACAAATTGATCGATTAATAATCAAATATCGAACTAAGGGTAAATCTAGCTTTGTGCATGGCAATACTGGCAAAAAGCCACAGAATAAGATCTCAACCAAACAAATCAATCGAATTATTAAGCTGTATGAAACTGATTACCAAGGCTTCAATATTTCCCATTTCTATGAGTTTTTATTAAGTAGAGAAGGTATTCAAGTTTCTGAATCAACTTTACGACGAATACTTAGAACCCATCGGGTTCTGTCACCCAAAGCTAATCACAATACCAAAAGACAAATACGCAAAGAATTAAAGCTCAAGGAACAACGGCAGGCTTTGTCTAAACGTGACGAAAAGACCTTACAAGTTGTTGAACCAGTGGAAGCAATAAAGGCTCATCCGTCACGTGCTAGGAAAAAATTTGCCGGTGAACTTATTCAGATGGATGCCTCGGTTGAGCTCTGGTTCGGCAATACAAAGACTTATCTACATGCCGCGATTGATGATTATAGTGGTGCGATTGTTGGCGCCTACTTTGATACCGAAGAAACGTTAAACGCTTATTATCAAGTTATGGCTCAAATATTGACTTCTTTTGGAATCCCGTATGAGATTTTAACAGACCGAAGAACGGTTTTTAACTCAAACAAAAAAGCAGATTCTCCAACGAAGGAAAACCCACTCACTCAATTCGGTTATGCGTGTAAGTCACTGGGAACCAAACTCTCAGTGACTAGCATACCGCAAACCAAAGGCAGAATTGAACGCCTTTTTGAAACACTACAAAGCCGACTTTTAAATGAACTTAAACTAGCAAATACAACGACAATTGAGCAAGCTAACGACTTCCTCAACCCATTTGTAAAAGAATTCAATCAAAAGTTTGCTTTACCTATTAAAATTAACACGAGTGGCTTTGACAAACAACTTACATCTTCAGAAATTGATCAGATTTTAATCACAACTCGAGAGCGCTCAATTTCATCTGGTCACACGGTCAAATTAAATAATCAGGAATATCAATTATTTGAATCAGATAAGCTAGTTTGTTTAAAACCACGAACTAAGGTCTTAATCGTTAAAACTTTAACTGGTAAGCTTTACGCTACTACAGATGCAGATCAAATATTTGATTTACATCCGCTTGCAGATCATGACTTAGTTTCGCCAGCTTTCGAGGTTATTATTGAAAAACCATCTAATATGGCCCCAAAGAACAAGAAGCCCAAGGCTTCTATGAACCACCCATGGAGGAGAGCCAATTATCGCGACTATTTGCGTACAATTGGGTATTCCGAAAAAGGAGCAAATCATATGGCATATGAGATTTAAATTTGACAAGGATGTTCAATGATTATTGAGACATTTTTCCTTACCGATTGACAGGCTTTTCAAAATTAATTTTCTAAAATCTTAATCTATACTTCTAAAATTAGCTCCCCGCGTATGCCGGAAAAGACTTTTGATTGGCAAATACAAGATTACAAAAAAGCATAAATTTAATGCCAATGTGGGGGCAAGATTATACGCCACAAAAACCGATGATGTAATAGTTGTATAGTGAACCATTTCAAAAACGATATAAAAAGCACTTTCATACAAGGTCAAGGCTAAAAAGAAAGTTAACAGAATCGAAAGAAACGTGGGCTTATAGAAAACTTTGACCCACTGAATAAGAAGTACCATCACTGGCAGAATGAACATGTTCACGCCAAACACACCAGTATAATACCAATCAAACACAAGCCCTACACCAGCTGCCCATGTGGCAATCGGGAGGTTAGTCTCTCCTTCAAAAAAGATGCCCAACACCAACCATAAAATGGTCAAATTGCTCACCATTGAGTAGGGATAAGCAAAAAGCGATCCTGAAAAAATTAAATTAATTGAACCATCCAAAAATAATGAAAGAAAAAATCCAATTGGGAAAATATATTTTAATTTTGCACTTTGTAACATTGCAGTATCCTCCATCCCAATTGATTACTTCAGTTCCGCAACTGAGACCACATTAATACTACTCATATCAGCAGCGGGTTTGATGTACACCTCAGTAGCTAAACCGCTGCTATTTTTCTTCGTATCAACAACTTTACCAACATATAATCCCTTGGGTGTAACGCCACCTAACCCTGAGGTTGTCACTAAAGTGCCTTTTGAAATCTTAGCTTTTGACGTGACCTGTCCCATCACAATTTCATTTGTTTCTTTATCAAAACTTGTAACGATCCCATTAACCGAATTTCCAGTTTCATCTTGCACTTGAATTGCGAAGCGGTTTGCTGAGTCACTACTATCACTAATTAGTTCAACCTTACTGGTCGAATAGCTAGCTTCGATTACTCGTCCAACCAGACCTTCACCTGCCACTACGGATTGGTTTTTCTTAATGCCAGATAAAGTTCCTTTATTGATCACTACAATGTTCTGCCAAGAAGAAGGCGCACGTGAAATAACAGTAGCCGCAACTAATTTATAGTCAGTCATTGTTTTCTTCAAACTTACTTGTTGCTTTAACTGTTTATTTTCTTGTTTTAAAGCTTGATCTCGTGAACGCACTGCTTCTAGCTGATCCACTTTTCCTTTTAATCGTTCATTTTCTTGATAAGTATTAATCATCGAGTTTAATGCTTTTGAAGTGTTACTAATCGCATTCATTGGATAAGCAACTACTCGATCAACCACTGCAACTGCATCATTACCCACTTTTTGGATAATTGGTGTCGTAGACTTTTTTCGAGTCGTTACAGATAGGGTCACTAAACCAACCGCGATAATCACACAGATTACAGCGATTACTAACTTTCGATTCGAAAAAAACTTTTGCATGGATAGACCCTCCGAAGATTATTTGGATACATAATGACGCTTAAACACAATCTGTATTATACCACAGAAAAAAACACCTTAGAATATTGTTCTGCACCATTTAACACACCTTAAGAAATTAAATTACGCTGATTTTTCAAGGCTTAAATTAAATGTTGTTCCGCAAAACTATAATAATTATCACTACCAGTAATTATATGGTTCAACACTTCAATGCCCATTAAGATGCCACATTCCTTTAGACGTTTAGTAAATTTAATATCCTGTTTAGAGGGGCTAATTTCTCCACTTGGATGGTTGTGCGTAACCATAATTTTATTGGTTCCCACTCTTAAAGCCTCAAAAAAGATTTCCCGTGGGTGAACCGTTGCAGAGTTTAAGCTTCCTTTAAAAATTACCTTTTCAAAAATAATCTTATTCTTGGTATTTAAACATAGCAATATAAGCTGCTCTTGCCGATATCTGCGCTGAATACTGATAAGCTTTTCACCAATTTGGCGACTACCAAAAATCTCACCAACTATCTTTTGCGGAGCTAATTCAATTCTTCGGCCCAGTTCAACTGCCGCCAAAAACTGCCGATTAACTTCTGGATAATCAGAAAAAATCGTCTTTTTTTCTGAATTATATAATAACGAAAATAACGACAAATCCGGCACTGCATCCCAAAATTGGCCAATCTCATCAGCAATTTTATTTACACCAATCTGATTTTGCAAAAAAATTTGTAGCAATTCCTCGTTCGTAAATTGATTCATTTCATCATACTCTTTACGAGACTCTGTAATCTGTCTAAACTTTTCCATCCTATTCACTCTCCCCTAAAAGAAAGTACGCATAGATTGAATTATTCCACGAATAATTTACGAACATCTGAAATGAAGTACAGCGACCCAGTAATTAAAAGAAGATCATCACTCGACATTTCACGAGTTGCGTGCGCAATAGCCAGTTGCCAATTCTCCTCTGTTTGAATCGGGTTCACCGTTTTAACACTAGTTTTCAACTCTACCAAACTTGCAGCGTGCCGCTTTCCTGGCCCTTCAAAAGTTGTGGCAATGATGTGGACATTGTTTAATTCTCCGAGAATTTGAATCATTTTATGAAATTGCTTATCCTCTAGGATGGCAATAACAACATAGATATCCATTTGTTTAAAATGGGTGGCCAAAAGATTTGTCAGTCCTTGCATAGCTGGTTCATTATGAGCGCCGTCCAGAACAACCAGAGGCCGGTCATTTACGTGTTCAAATCTGCCAGCCCAAAATGCCTTGTCCAAACCATTTTTAACATTTTTTTCAAGAACCGGAATGCTTTTTTGTCCCATAAATATTAAGTACGCTTGGACGGCCGTCGCTGCGTTGTTAATCTGATAATCCCCTAGCATTCGGATTCGTAATTCCTTAAATTGAAATGTATCAGTCGCGAAGTTAAATCGTTGAGACCATAAATCCTGATATTGTCGTTTGCTAACTTGGTAATCACGATCAAAACATAACAAAGGACTGTGCTCTCTTGAAGCGACTTTCTCAATTGCGTTTAAAGCTTCTTCATCCATTTTGCCAATCACTGCTGGAATTCCTTTTTTGATAATTCCTGCTTTTTGTGTCGCAATTTCTGTTAACGTATTACCTAATAATTTCATGTGATCAAAACCAATATTCGTAATCACAGAGACTGCTGGCATCACCACATTTGTTGAATCAAATAAGCCACCAATGCCAACCTCCACCAGCACGATATCGGCATGTCCTTCTGAAAAATAAGTAAACATCATGGCAGTTATAATTTCAAACTCAGTAGGCCCACCTTCGGGTAACTGCTCATCTAGTTGCATAATTACAGGATATAATTTCTGGACTAGTCTTAAGATTTCTGAATCGGCAATTGGCTGACCATCCACACTAATGCGTTCATTGAAACGTACTAAAAACGGTGATGTAAACGTGCCGACTTTATAGCCGGTTTCTTGAAGTATTCCTCGCAAAAAAGTCAGCGTTGAACCCTTACCATTTGTACCAGCAATATGAATAGCTGTGATTTTGTCTTGCGGATTTCCAAGCACTTTCATAAAGGTACGCATTCGTTTTAAGGTCGGAATTTTTTTAAATTTTGTTCTTCCATGAATAAATGACACTGCTTCTTCATAAGTACTTATTTCTGCCATTTTAATACCTCCTGAAAAATAAAAAAGAGACCGAACAAACGGTTAAGTTTTGATCGCGTCTCTTTTTTTAAAAATTTCTTAGTACAACCCTACTCTGCGTTTTGGACTGTTTCCAGTCTTTCCTGAGTTGCTGCCAATTTAGATTGATAATCGGCTTGTTTTTGACGTTCGCTTTCAACAACGTCATCAGGAGCATTAGCAACAAAGCGTTCGTTGCTTAGTTTTTTGACAGAGCGGTTAACTTCGTTCATATACTTTTCGACTTCTTTTTGAAGACGAGCGGCCTCTTCTTTTAGATCAACTAATTCTGCTAAAGGAATATAAACCTCAGCATCCGTAATCACAGCTGACATTGCTAACTTAGGAATGTCTAAATTAGCACCCACTTCAAACTTAGCTGGATGACAGAACCGTTCAATATAGTCCTGATTATTTTCAAATAAAGCCTTCAAATTAGCGTTATCGGTCTTTACAAGCAGATCTACAGAACTAGACATTGGTGCATTTGCATCAGCGCGAATATTGCGGACCGCTTTGATTAGATCAATCAAATGCCCCATATCGTCTTCAGCTTTAGCATTACTCATTTCCTCATGCACAGTTGGATAAGCAGCTGTCACAATTGATTTACCTTTGTGTGGCATTGCTTGCCAAAGTTCTTCGGTTACGAATGGCATAATTGGGTGCAAAAGTCGTAACGTTTGATCTAAAATATAAGCCAAAATATTTCGTGTGTTTGCTTTGGCCGTTTCATCATCACCCGTCAAAACCTCTTTACTCATTTCGATATACCAATCACAGAAATCATCCCAAATAAAGGTATAAAGGGCACGACCGGCTTCACCGAATTCATACGTATCAAAGAAATGCGTAACTTGTTGAACTGTAGTATTCAAACGACTCAAAATCCACCTGTCAGTTAGGTTCCATTCTTTTTCATCAGGAAGGACAGGTTCAGTCATTTCACCCAGATTCATAATAACGTAACGGCTGGCATTCCAAATTTTATTAATAAAGTTCCAGGCAGCATCCATCTTATCGTAACTAAACCGAATATCCTGTCCAGCTGTTGATCCCTGTGACAGGAACCAACGTAAGGCGTCTGCCCCGTATTTATCAATCACATCCATTGGATCAATTCCATTGCCCACCGATTTACTCATTTTACGACCTTGTTCATCACGAATCAGGCCATGCAATAAGACGTCCTTAAATGGTGCTTTTCCGGTAAACTCAAGACTTTGGAAAATCATTCTAGAAACCCAGAAGAAAATAATATCATAACCAGTTACTAGTGTACTTGTTGGGAAATAGCGTTTATAATCCGGTGCATCCTCATCTGGCCAACCCATCGTTGAAAATGGCCAAAGAGCACTAGAGAACCAAGTATCCAAGACATCGGAATCCTGTTCCCAATTTTCGATATCTTTAGGAGCTGTTTCACCAACGTAAGTTTCACCAGTCTCCTTGTTATACCACGCTGGAATCTGATGACCCCACCACAACTGACGAGAAATAACCCAGTCATGCGCATTTTCCATCCACTGCGTAAAGGTATGTTCAAACCGTTCTGGAACAAAGTTAATTTTTTGATCGGATTTTTGGTTATCCAAAGCTAATTTGGATAAATCTTTCATTTTAACGAACCATTGCGTAGATAAACGAGCTTCAACTTGCACACCAGTCCGTTCTGAATGGCCAACACTATGCACAATTGGATCAATCGATATTAAATAACCTTGATCATCTAAATCTTTCACCATTGCTTTACGTGCAGTAAAACGATCCATCCCTTCGTACTTACCGGCGTTACTATTCATTGTAGCGTCTTCATTCATTGTATTAATTCGTGCCAAGTCATGACGATTACCGACATTAAAATCGTTAGGGTCATGAGCAGGCGTAATTTTTACCATTCCAGTTCCAAATTCTGGATCTACATATTGGTCAGCAATAATGGGAATATGACGCCCTTGCAAAGGCAAAACGAGCTCTTTACCAACAAGATCTTTATAACGTTCGTCACTCGGATGAACCGCAACAGCCGTATCACCCATCATGGTTTCGGGCCGAGTAGTCGCAATTTCGATGTAATGTTTGCCATTGAATGTATCATCAGGATTAACAAATGGATATTTTACATGATAAAAAGCACCCTTGTCATCCTTATGAATAACCTCAATATCAGAAAGGGCTGTTCTAGCTTGTGGATCCCAGTTGATAATATACTCACCACGATAAATCAGGCCTTTATTATACAAAGTAACAAAAACTTTGCGAACTGCTTTAGAGAGCCCTTCATCAAGGGTAAAGCGTTCACGCGCATAGTCTAGGGACAGACCCATTTTTGCCCACTGCTTATGAATAACATCAGCATATTCATCTTTCCATTCCCATACTTGTTTAATGAACTTTTCACGACCTAAATCGTACCGAGTAATCCCTTGTTCTCGCAATTTAGCTTCAACTTTAGCCTGTGTGGCAATTCCGGCGTGATCCATTCCGGGCATCCATAAAGTATCATATCCTTGCATCCGTTTTTGCCGAATTAACATGTCTTGTAAAGTTGTATCCCAAGCATGGCCCAGATGCAATTTTCCTGTCACATTTGGCGGTGGAATAACAATTGAATATGGTTTAGCTTTTTTATCGCCGCTTGGCTTAAACAGTCCTTGGTCTAACCATTGTTGGTACTTTCCCTGCTCAACAGCCTTGGGATCATACTTAGTTGACATTTCTTTTTTTTCTGTCATTGTATCGTCCTTTCTACACAAAAAAACATACCCATCCTTAACAAAAGGACGAATATGTTTCGCGGTACCACCTAATTTGGGTATTTAACCCCACTCAGTTTTTTCTTAACGGAATTAAAAAATTTCCGGCTACTCTTACTAACTATTTCAGAGTAGCAGCTCACAATCTACAAGGTCTCTCGTTGAAAACTCTCAGCTTACATTTTCTCTCTGTTTTAACTCAAGATTCCCCTATTGTTCTTTGCCTGTATAAGCATTTTAGCCAATAATTACGAATTAGTCAACGTCGGTCGCATATTTTTTCACAACTTCTAAAGCTTCAATATAATTTGGTTCGTCATGAATTTCTGGCACAATTTGACGATACACAATTTTACCTTCAGCATCAATTATGAAAATTGATCGTGCTAAGAAGCCATCATTTGGAATATAAAGATTCATCTCATAGCCTAAAGACAACTCTTCATCCGATAAAACTTCCAAATTTTGAACGCCTTCAGCTGCACACCATGCTTTTTGTTCAGCAATTGAATTATTTGAAACCGTCACAAAACGAACGGATGGATAATGATCTGCTTGCTGATTGAATTTTTTGGTTTCAATTTTGCAAACGCGGGTATTTAAATCCGGAACTGTACTAATTAATGTTGGTTTACCGATGAAATCTTTAGTCTTAATTTTTTGATTTTCACCGTTAAATAATTTGAACTTAGGTAATGGTTCACCAACTTCAGGAGGATTACCAACAAGGGCAACCTTTTCTCCGCCATTTAAAACATCCACACTCATCACTCCTCAAATTTCGTAAATTGACTATCAAAAGATTAAGTTAAACATAACCCATTCGAGAAAAACAATCAATCAAAAAAAGCTAATTTTAAAGCAATTCTGCAAAAACATCTTCATTCTTGTTTAAGAAGTTTTGATCTGGCTTAATTTCACTTACTTGAATTCCATCAAGAGCCTCTTGCATTAAGGCATCAACATCAATTCGCTTTTCATAATAACGAGTCCGCTCAGTATCTGGTCTTGTTTTTGGTGCTGGTGGTGCAAAAATTGTACAACAATCTTCAAATGGCAAAATCGATAAATCATAAGTACCAATCTCTTTTGCTTGTTTAATAATTTCAGTTTTGTCTAAAGAGACCACTGGGCGCAAAATTGGCATATTGGTCACATCATTTATGGCTTCCATACTCTCCATTGTCTGGGAAGCAACTTGGCCTAATGATTCCCCATTAAAAATTGCCTTTCCCCCACGCTTCTTCGCAATTGCCACAGCAATTCTCAACATCATCCGGCGTTGAACGGTCATCAAGTAACCCTCTGGCACTTTTTCTTTAATTTCTTCTTGAATTTTTGTAAATGGTACCTGAATGAATTGTAAGCTTCCTGAATAAGCAGCTAATTTGGAGGTTAACTCCTTGGCCTTGGCCAGTGCTTGTTCACTTGTGTATGGCGGACTAAAGAAATGAACCATTTCCATATCCACACCACGTTTCATCCCCAGATAGCTAGCAACTGGAGAATCAATCCCGCCAGACAGCATCATCATTCCTTTGCCTGCGGTTCCAACTGGCAATCCACCAGCACCTTGAATCGTCTCACTAGAAAGAAACACACCGTTATTTCTCACTTCGACTCGTAAAATCAAGTCTGGTTGATGCATTTTAACTATTCCTTTGGGAAAATGGTCTAACACAAATCCTCCTAAATCATCATTAAGCGTATTTGTGTCCATTTCGAAATTATGATCTGAACGGCGTGTATTAATTTTAAACGTCATCCCAGGTTTTAACTGTTCATTCATCATTTCCAACACGCCATTATGAATGGCCTCAAGGTTTCGCTCTACTTTGAGGGCTGGAGAAAAATTTTGAATTCCAAAAACTTGTTTTAAACGTTCAATAACGGCTGCTGAATCTTCACCATTTAAGGTAACGTGCGTACGATCACGCTTAGGATAAATTTCAAGATTCGGAAAGTTATGAAGGCTCTTGCGGATATTTCCACCCAAGCGGCTAACAAAATCTTTTTGATTTTTCCCCTTTGTGGACAGTTCGCCGTAACGAACCATGATTTCTGAATACTGCATATTGTGAGTAGCTCCTTTTCAATTTCATCAATGATTATTTTGCTCTCGCAAAATCCTATCTTCAACACGGATGTCCATCCGATCTACGCCATTATCATGGCTTGTCGGACTGGCTCCTTTTCAATTTCAACGGCTATTTTGCTCTCGCAAAATCCTATTTTCAACACGGATGTCCATCCGATCTACGCCATTACCATGGCTTGTCGGACTGGCCCTTTTCATTCCTATTAACCCTTATTCAGCTTCGAAAACTCTGCATACAATTTATCAAATACTCGATTAAATTCCTGAGCCTCTACCACCGTATTATCAGCATCCAAACTTACTCGAATTGCACTTGTGGCAATATCTTCAGGTGTTTTCATTGCAGCGAGTGTGCTAGATTCAACCTGTTTTTTGGAAGAACAAGCACTCGTTGTTGAAATGAAAATATTGTTTTTTTCGAACGCATGCACAACTGTTTCGCCCCGAACTCCTTTAATTGCAAAACAAAGAATATGAGGTGCAAAACCGTCATTTCGATGACTAAACATTGTGACGTTTTCAAATTTGCTCACATGATCATAAATTGCTTCTTTAACCGTTTGTTGCTGTTGAACATTTTTCTTCTCATCTTGGAGAAGGAGGCGCAATGCTTTTGCCATTCCAGCAATAGCAGGCAAGTTTTCTGTGCCACTCCGTTGATTCTTTTCCTGACCACCACCGGTCATTAATGGCGCTATGCGACGGCCTTCACGTGCGTAAATAAAACCAATTCCCCGTGGCGCATGAAATTTATGTCCTGAAAAGGTAATAAAATCAACCCGATCATTAAAAATCTGAGATTGAAGCCCTTTTCCGATACCTTGCACAGCATCAATATGAAAATGAATCTTTGGATATTTTTTTAAGACTTCCGCCGCTTCTTGAATTGGTTGCAAAGTTCCTATTTCGTTATTCACAGCCATGATTGAAACCAGGATTGTATCCGGTCTAATGGCATCCTTTAAATCTTGAATAGAAATACGGCCCTCTTTGTCCACGGGTAAATAAGTAATCTCGTAGCCTAACTGTTTAAGCTGTTCCATACTGTTAGTAATTGCAGGATGTTCAACTGCCGTCGTAATCAGGTGCTTACCAAAAGCACGTTTTTCAATAGCAGTTCCCTTCACTACCCAGTTGTCTCCTTCTGTGCCGCCACTTGTAAAAAATATCTCGTGCGGTTTAACATTTAAGAGATCAGCAATTTGTTTTCGTGACTGTTCTAGCAAATTAAATGCAAGTTCACCCATATTGTGTAAACTTGAAGGGTTCCCCCATATTTTTTCACTCACAGTTTGGTAAGTCTGTAAAACTTCAGGAGCAACTTTAGTTGTTGCACTATTATCAAAATAAATCATTCTATTTCTCCCACTATTATTGAGCTTGATGCCCGTCAAAACCATTTCTAATTATAACAATCCATTCAGTGTTGAACAAGATCATTACAACGACCTTATCTATGATACTCAATAACTGGCTTAAACACAAAAAATTCGTATATAACCAACTTAAAACAAAAAAAACGGTAATGAGAATTAAATCTGATTCTCATTACCGTTTTTATTTTTATTTATTCCTAAAACTGGGTACTCTTTTGATTTTGATAACTCTCAGTTAATTTTTCTACCATGCCAGGTTCAACAGCTTCTAATGCCCGACTAATCACACTCAAGCTCTGGGCATAATCATGATCCTCATCAAATAACTTTTGGGCCCGCGTACTGGCATTATCAACGGCTTCATTACTGTGACGATAACGATTCGTGTACTGAATAATCTGTTCGCTCAAGGCCGCATTGTCTGTAAGTTCTGTCGTCTTCTTTGCTAATGACTGCATATCCTTATCAATCATACCTAGTTGCTGATCAATTTGTTTCATATCAATCTTAACTTGATTCATACTTGACGAAAGCTTTTCAATTTCATCACTAACAACAAAAAAGTAATCCATGTAGCTTGGTGAAATTCCAGGCAAATTAAGGTTTTCAATATGTCGCTTTATTTCATGGATCTCTAGGTCAAACTGACGTAATGTTCTTCTAGCATCTTTTTCTTCTTCGATTAATTTTTGAATACTGTCATTAATCGCTGTTTGTTTGGATTCAATATCATCTAACTGATCATTTTCTTCATGCATTCTTTGAAGAATTTCTGAATAAATAACAGGCTGATTCGTAATTGCTTCCGCATCCTGATCATGTTCGTTACGAATATCTTGTAACTGCGTTTCGAGATCATGTGCTTGATCATCTTCGCTACCATTTAAAACGTAGCTTTGGCTTAGACGATCGATTTCAATTAGTAAGGTATGACTTTGCTTTTCAGCATGTTCAATATATTCAGCAATTTTTTGAAAGCCACTGTCAACATCGGTACGTGCATCGATTTCAGTCTGCATAACATCATAAAGATTATCAATTCGATTGGAAATAGTTTCGTTATTGCCTTTTACGGCATCCAAACGTAAATTGCCAAGTGTGTCCAGGTTTTCAGCAATCTTTTGAGAAATGTCATCTATATCATCAGGGATTTTTTCATCAGAGAACGCATAATTATGGTTAATTAGCTGGGTATACGCATTTTTGATTTCGTCCAACTGACCAGGAAAGTTCTCATTTAATTGAATGTATAGATCTGGAATTGCGGTTAATTCACTCTCTAAATTCTTTGTATTACTTTGTAATTGTTGTAACTGTCCTTCAGCTTTTTTATGATCGCCACTTTCAACAGTTTGCGCAAAATTTTCAAAAGCACTTTCCAAACGTTGCAAGTTATCATTTAACATATCAATGCTTGGTCCATAGGTCATATTTTTGGCTAAAAGTGTCTTTCTTAATTCTTGATACTTGTGACGTAAGACTTTCACTTCATTTTGTTGGTCTTCACTCTCCTGCTTGATTTGATCCAAAGCAGCCTGAATTCGATCTGATTCAGATTGAATAACTTGAATAGCATCTTTAACTCCCGCAACATCAGAGCGCGCATCAAAGATCTTCATGTCATTCACATTTTGTTGTCCAGTTTCAGCTAACTCATCAATTTCAGGAAACTTGTTATTCTTGACGTTACGATAATCATCTTGCAGATTTTGGTATTCTTCTAAGGAAGAACCCGCCAAATTTAAGTTGCCAACTTCATCAAGATCACTTGCAACGGGTAAATCCATTAAATCATTTTTCTTATTTAAAAGATCCGTGATTTGTTTTAATAAATATCGCTGATAGAGAACAATTCCTACATATATAAGAATTGCGACCACGATTATACCAATTAATACACCCAACATGAGAACCCCATCCTTTTACGTCATTTTTCATTTAAAAATGAATTTTGTTGCTTTCTTGTTTTTTTCAATATAAAATAAGACCCAAGTTAAATTATAGCATAGGATTTCGCTGTTTCACTATGTGATTTTTATATTTCTAGTTCAATATGGAGGAATTTCTCATGACACAAAAAACACTTTCGTTAATGAATCAACAGTTAGACGCTCTTTTATATGGTGAAACTAATTTAATCGCTAACATGTCCAACGCGACCGCCCTCTTAAAATCTAGTTACTCAGATATTAATTGGGCCGGATTTTATCAATATGATAAATCAGCTGATGAGTTAGTCCTCGGACCCTTCCAAGGAAACGTAGCCTGCATGCACATTGCCAATGGTAGTGGTGTATGTGGGACAGCCATCTCAACTGAAGAAGTTCAACGCGTAGCTAACGTCCATGAATTCGCTGGTCACATTGCCTGCGACAGCGCTAGCAACTCTGAAATTGTCATTCCATTGATCAAAGATGGTAAGAAAATTGGCGTTTTAGATATTGACTCCCAATCTTTGGACCGTTTTTCGGCTGATAATCAAGAAGAATTAGAAAGTTTTGCTGCTGTCTTCTTGTCTCACGTTGACATGCCTGCTTAACTTGTTGTAAACTGTTCATTGTGTAAAATAATGCAGCGGCGAGTGGTAAGCTCGTCAACAGACTGGTGCCATTTATTTGGTTCAATTAGTAACCTGCGGCTGCAAAGGTGAGAATTGCAAAACAGTCTGCACGAATACTAAACTCGCAATCGGATTATTTTACTCCAACAAAAATATTGGAGGATATACTTTATGTCTCGTTATACAGGTCCAAGTTGGAAAATTTCTCGCCGCTTAGGTATTTCTTTAAGTGGTACTGGTAAAGAATTAGCTCGTCGCCCATATGCACCTGGTGATCACGGCCAAAACAATCGTCGTAACATTTCAGAGTATGGTCAACAACTTCACGAAAAACAAAAGTTGCGTATGATGTACGGTTTAACTGAACGTCAATTCTCAAACTTATTCAAACGTGCTGGTAAGATCAATGAAGGTAAACATGGTGTTAACTTCATGATTATGCTCGAACGTCGTCTTGATAACGTTGTTTATCGTTTAGGTTTGGCTACAACTCGTCGTCAAGCACGTCAGTTAGTTAACCATGGTCATATCACGGTTGATGGCAAACGTGTTGACATCCCTTCTTATGAAGTTGAAGTTGGACAAGTTGTTAGTGTTCGTGAAAAATCAAAAGATTTGAAGATTATTGGCGAAGCTGTTGAAGCTGTTGTTGGTCGTCCTCAATTCGTTCAATTTGATGCTGATAAGTTGGAAGGTTCATTAACTCGTCTCCCAGAACGTGACGAATTAGAAGCTGATATCGACGAATCATTAATCGTTGAATACTACAACAAACTTTAATTTTTCAATTATGGTTTGTTTAAAAAAAGCATTCGGAATTTTTCCGAACGCTTTTTTATTTGTCCCAGATTTCTGTCAGAGACTGAATAGTTTTGTTGATAAAATCTGTAATTTCTTGCTTATTCATTAAACGTAACTCTTCTTTTGAAATCCACCGACCAATCAAAAATTCAGATTGTTTTTTATTCTCATAGCTAGACAGTAGATTCTTGTAATTCGTACTGGTTAACTGCATCTGGTTTTTGGTCATGTGATTATTTGATAACACAAACACTTGCCCTAATTGAAGAAAACTACTTTGCGTTTGTTTTAACTTTCCAATTATCTCTTTACGCTCTTTAATGTTGGTTTCAAAGGCCAGCCACACAAATAACCGGTCATCCCAAACTCCCACTTCATAATGCGGAATCATTTTATAACCCCGCTTTCGTTCGGCAAACGCTACCCAAGTATTCATTGGCGGATTAATATGACGCCGCGCGTGTTTGGCTATAAAGGCACGATATTCATGTCCATCTTGATTTAAAATAGGCATAACTTGCTGCCCAATTTCTTCAAAATACGGATCAACCTGTTCACGAATTAATGCAAGGCGTTTTTCTACATCTGACTCATCAAAAACAGAAAATAACTGATCACTAAACATTTCTAGTCTCCCACTTTCCTTGTGTTCCTTTAAACTTAATACAAGATTGAATCTCCCCAAAATGCTATACTTATTATACTATCTAGAAAGGATTGTGAGCGCAATGACTAATAATTCCAATGACGTTAATACACGTCTACAAGATGCTACTCATGGCACCCCCAAGCTCAATCCGGATGAGCAACGCAAATATCTGGGAACTTTTAGAGAGCGTGTCGCCATAACCATGTCAGTTGGGCAAATTAAATCAACCCAATACCAAGATACATTTATCCAGGAGCTTAAAAAACATCCTGATTACCAATTATTAATTAACGGTAATGTCTCGCAGGAATTGATAGGCCCTTATATGAAGGTGGCCAGTCAGATTTCTTTAAAGTTTACGATAAAAACTGATGATATATACACAACTACCGACGAAGGATTAGCTTTGGTTCTAGCCGCAAAAGAATCAATAAATATTCAGGATGTAGACGTTGCTAGTTTCCAACCATCAAAAGCAGCAGACGACAAACCAGAAAAATCAGAATCTTTGTTAGATAAATTGAAAAATAGTTTTCTTAAATAGGAGTTTATCATGCAACAACCTTTAGCGTACCGAATGCGTCCTAAAAAAATTGAAGATGTCGTGGGCCAACAACAATTAGTTGGCTCGGGCAAAATAATCTCACGAATGGTCAAAGCAAAATTACTTTCTTCGATGATCTTATATGGACCACCAGGCACTGGGAAAACTAGTATTGCCAGCGCAATTGCTGGCTCTACACAGTATGCTTTTCGTAAACTTAATGCGGCTACAGATTCAAAAAAGGACCTGCAAATTGTGGCTGAAGAAGCAAAAATGAGCGGTACAGTAATTTTACTGCTTGATGAAATACACCGTCTCGATAAAACTAAGCAAGATTTCCTGTTACCTCATCTAGAAAGTGGTCGCATCATTTTAATTGGAGCAACCACTGAGAATCCTTACATTTCAATTAATCCAGCCATTAGAAGTCGAACTCAAATCTTTGAAGTCCATCCTTTAGCAGCTGATGACATTAAACAAGCCATTGATCGTGCGTTAACTGATTCAGAAAATGGCCTTGGAAAATTAAAAGTTACGGTTACAAAACCTGCAATGAATTTTTTGATTCATTCAACTAATGGTGACTTGAGAAGCGCTCTAAATGGTTTAGAACTCGCTGTTAAGTCAACAACGGCCGACAAAAATGGGAGTATCAAAATCTCCCTTGCCATCATTGAAGAATGTTTGCAAAAAAAGGCTCTTACTCAAGATAAAAACGGCGATGCTCATTATGATGTCATTTCTGCCTTCCAAAAATCTATTCGAGGTAGTGATGTTAATGCAGCTCTCCATTACATGGCCCGTCTGGTCGAGGCTGGTGATCTTCCAAGTATCACGCGCCGACTAATGGTTATCGCTTATGAAGACATTGGACTAGCCAATCCCTCTGCTTGTGCGCGCACCGTTACTGCTGTGCAGGCTGCGGAAAAGTTAGGCTTTCCAGAGGCCAGAATTCCTTTGGCTGACGCCGTTATCGAACTTTGTTTGTCGCCAAAATCTAATTCCGGAATTTCCGCGATGGATGCCGCTTTGGAAGAGGTAAAAACTGGCAATTATGGTGACATTCCGGCTGATTTAAAAGACGCGCACTACAAAGGTGCTGCTAAGCTTGGACATGGAAATAATTATAAATATGCGCATGCCTACCCAAATGATTGGGTCAAACAACAGTATTTACCAGACAATATAAAATCTGCAAATTACTATGAACCTAAGCAAAATGGTAAATTTGAACAGGCTTTAGGCGCTCAGTATGAGCGTTTGCTTCATGCCCAACGGGATTAATTTGATTACTTAAAAATTGAATTCTTTAATCACTCATGCTAGAATAAGAGTGAAATTTCTTTGGTGTACGCGTTGTTTCATTTATGTACTGCCGTTCAAATAATTTGTATAGGGACTGAGGGTATTTGATGGCATGTAGGCCTTTAATTAGGAAACTTAAAGTCAGATCAATCGGTCCCACCGCTAATATACTTGCGGGCTTTCACTGAGAAACGATTAACGGCACCACAAAGGGTTTCGGGATTAGGACATTACGTGCTAATCCCTTTTTGTTTAGTTTAAATAAATCCATAAAAATCATTCTATTGAGAGGAGGAATGCTCATGATAATTTCAATCCTTATGGTCCTTTTTGCAATCCTATTAGGCACAATTGGTGTTTACCTTTATCGGCATCAGCAACGACCGTTTTTACTCTTCGATCCAACAAACCAGCCTGCCCTTCAAGAGCTTTTACGCATTGGCGGCATTGCTCTTTGCTTAATGGCAATTATTGCTTTTGTCGTAGCCTGGACGCATGTAATTATCTTAATCTGCATTATCTTACTCCTTGGCTGTTGTACATCCACTGGTATTTTGCTGGGTTTAACCCATTTTATGCCTTAGCAAAAAAGGAAACGCTCTTTTTTCTTTTTATTTTAGTGAATTTAACGTAAAATGAAGTTATAAAGTTGGAGAGGTGATTTATATGACACAACAATATAAACATATTTTGGTTCCAGTAGATGGATCACAAGAAGCTGAATTGGCTTTTGAAAAAGCCGTGGCTGTGGCCAGACGAAACGACGGTGCCGAATTACATTTGGTGCACGTTGTCGATACCCGTGCTTTTCAAAACATTTCGAGCTTTGATACAGCCATGGTAGAACAAGTCACAGAAACAGCAAAGACAACCCTTGATAAATATATTTCAGAAGCAAAAGATAAGGGTTTGCAAAACGTTGACTATTCGATTGAATACGGCGCACCAAAAGTTGTGATCGCAAACGACATGCCTAAACAGTTGCACACCGATCTTATTATGATTGGTGCAACCGGTCTGAATGCCGTGGAACGTCTCCTAATTGGCTCAGTAACCGAGTATGTCACCCGAACTGCAATTTGTGACGTCTTGGTTGTGCGATCCGATTTAGAAAACCAACCCGTTAAGCTCACCAAGTAAAATTTTATAAGTAAATAAAGAGTGATCAGCCACTAAAATGGTTGATCACTCTTTATTTACTTATAAAATTGCCAGATCATGATAACGAAAACAAGAAACTTCGTGATCATTTATCAACCCCGCTGCTTGTAAAAAAGCATATATATTCTTAGGCCCTACGAAAACAAATCCGTCCTGTTTCATTTGGCGAACAACTCGTTTGGCTAACAACATCTGAGCCTCTTCACTATTCATAAAAGTACTTGGACAACGGATTGGCTCGAAATCCACAAAATGCCACATGTAATCCGAAAAAGTCGTAGGCAATTGCGCTACCACATTCGCATTATGAAAAACGGCATGAATCTTCCGTGGATTACGAATTACCGCAGAATCCGCTATTACCTGCTGAATTTCGGTATCCGAATACTCACAAAGACAAAATGGATCAAAACTCGATAAAGTATTCCGCAAATCTTCTCGCCGTTTTAGAACAGTCGACCAATTTAAACCAGCTTGAAAGATTTCTAAAGCAAAACATTCAAATAACTTCTTTGACTCCAAAACGGGAATGCCCCACTCAAGATCGTGATATTGCATTAACTGGGCATTCTTGGTACTCCATAAACAGCGAATCATATTTGGTCCCCTTTCTTGGTATAAATAAGATTCGCCTTTTTACCACAACTCGATTAAATTATTTAGAACTTCATACTGCATGAGTTGCTGCCAATTTTTAGTTTTAAGAATATATTGTAACCGGCTTAGGTGATTAGTAATGATTCCATCTACTCGAAGGGCCAGCATTCGTTTTATTGAAGACGTCCCATCCGCTGGCCAAACAAATACTTGTTTGTGTTTGGCCCAAGCCTGCTGAACAAACTGTCGATTTAGCGTGTGAAACTCCAATGAGTAAAAATTAGCTGAATTCTTAGGAATCCTTGCAATGTTGAATGGTGTAATAATTCCTGTCTTTAATTTTGGACTTTTATCTTTAAGCTGCATCATAAAATCGGCATCAAGCGAATGAACCTTGTCACCGTGTTGTTGCAAACTTTTCCCATAAACCTTGTTAAATCTTTCCACTAAATCCGCGGAATCTCCATGACTTGGCTTAATTTCCACAATTAGTGGTTGATGAATCCGATGAGCTACTTTAAGATACTCGGAAAAGCTACTAACCTTAGTTTGATACCCATTTTCGCGCAATGTGGTGTGCGTTAATTCTTTTAAAGTAAGGTCACTTACGGCCACATTTCTGCCAGCTAAATGTTTTAAATTCGAATCATGCATCGCCACAAACTGATTGTCTTTTGTTTCACGTATATCCATTTCAACATAATCCGGATGCAACCGATGGGTTTTTCTCAAAGCCATCACAGTATTTTGCACACCATTTCGATCGCTTACTCCCCGATGAGAAATCGTAAGCATCTTTAAAGGATGACTATCATTTATATGAATTGAAAAGTAAGCATAGGTTGGCGTGATTAGTAATAAAAGCCCTAATAATGATAATCCAATTTGTTGGATTTGTTTCAGCTCCCATTTTCGATAAACATGGGCTTTTTTTTGAAAAACAGGCACTTTCGAAAGCGGCAAATTTGCATCTGTCACCCACTTATTCAACTCAGACAAAAATCCGGTTGAAAATACCAAAAACCACCAGACAAATAAAAGTTCTGCAAACGAAATTGCCAAAACCATTAACATTATCCCGATTGGAATCGATTGTATCCGTTGATTTAATTGAGATAATCCCCACAATCCAATGCCACCAAAAATAGCAATTGGTATCGAAACACGAATGGCAATTAACAGAATTTTGCCTAACATTTTAACTGCTTTTCGTTTGGTTAACTGCCAACTAAGGCGAATTCCTTGTGTTAAGGAACATCTGCGACTCACCATGGCTGGCAAGGCCAAAATTAAACGTAACGCTACCCAACACAATCCTATATAAAGCAACCCAAATATTGATCCCATTATCCATCGATTGGCAAAAATAAAGTTTTGAAGAGTCATCGTTGTTGGAAGATGCGCAAGAATCACTGTTGAAAAACCAAATCCGCCCAAAGGTATGGTGATCACTGCATAAAACAAAAAATAGGCCACCGTCATAAACCAATTTTTTTCAAACAACCGCTTTAATAAATGACGTAAATGTTCAAAACTAACCGGTCGATTTAATTGAAAACCAATAATCATTAGTAAAACTGCCAATAGTCCCGAGAAGAATCCCCAAATAATCGCAATCGCTAAAAGAATTTTTAAAGGAATCAACAGAAAATTCTCTGACAAAAAAAGTGCATGTTCAAGTAAGATGCCAGCAACTACCCCGACCAACACGGTCAAAGTTGTGTAATATAAATTTTCATCTGAGTTAATTATGTATGTAACTAATTGTTTGATGCGTCGATAATCTTGAAAAAAGAACTTTTTCATTTTTGCTCCTCCCCTACGATTTCAATTTTACCACCGCCGTTACGTGAACTAAACGTCCAAATAAAATTTTACCAAATAAAAAGCCGCCAAAAAGGCGGTTTTTATTATTCTGCATCAAGTGGCGTGAAATCATAATGAATCTTTGAACGCCGTTGAAATTCTTCGAACGCTAAATCAATCAGTTGATCAATTAGTTTCTCATAACTAATCCCTGAAACTTCCCATAACTGAGGATATAAACTAATGTTGGTAAATCCTGGCAACGTATTAATTTCGCTCAAGTAAGGTACTTGATCATGATCAACTAGGAAATCAATTCGAGCCAATCCACAACACCCAAGAACTCGAAAGGCATCAAGCGCCATTTGTTGAACTTCTTGAGCAAGCTCTGGCGAAATGCTAGCTGGTAATTCAAAATGAACCCCACTAGCATCCACAAATTTATTGTTATAATCATAGAACGTATCTGACTTAGGAACCACAATTCGACCCACTTTAGAAGCCTTAGGCGCACGATTTCCTAAAATTGAAACCTCAACTTCTTCTGGTTGCTCAATAGATTGCTCGACCAAAACCTTAAAATCATATCGGAAAGCATCATCTAAGCCATCTTCAAATTCCTGTGCATTAGTAGCCTTGTGAATTCCGACTGAAGATCCTTGGTTAGCAGGCTTTAGAAACATAAGCTCGCCCAATAAGTCACGACACACCTCATAGGAATATTCTGTCCGGTTTTCAGGTGTAATGACCACATACTTTGTGTTCCGGATACCATTATGTGTCAAAATCTGTTTCGTTGTATCCTTATCAAACGAGATTGCTGACCCTAAAATACCACTTCCTACGTAAGGCTTCTTCAACAAACGTAAAAGACCTTGAATAGTTCCGTCTTCCCCCAAATTACCATGAATAATTGGAAAATATACGTCAATATCGCGTTGTTCACCTAAGTTTAAAATAGGTGACAACGGATTGCCTTCATCGACCGTTTGAATAGCCTCTTTGACAACCTTTTCTTCTGATTCGCCATCAAAAATTCTTCTTGATGAAGCATCACTTAATAAATAGCCATCCTTGGTAAACATGAACAAACTGATCTCGTAACGATCTTTATCCATTGCATCATAAATGTTATGTGCAGATCGTTTCGAAACATCATGTTCAGATGAATTACCACCAAATAGCAAGCCAACGTGAATCTTTTTTTCCGTCCTCATAAAATCTCATCCTATCATATAGATTTTGTCTTGAATCTAAATTGTACCATGGATTTCTACAGAAAAAAACTTTGATACCCAATTTATTTCGTATTAAAACCGCCTGTCACCACAATTTTTCCGATCATCTTGTTACTTTCTACTAACTCATGCGCTCTTCTTAAGGTTTGTGCATTGATTCCTTTTAAGGTCAGGGTGAGTGTTGACCGCACTTCTTTTTGATCCAGGAGTTTCGCAACTTGATGTAAAATTTTACCTTGTGAATCCATATCATCAGTTTGGTAAATACTTTTGGTAAACATAAACTCCCAAACAAATGTAATGCTCTTTGCCTTCAATAATCCGCCCATTGGTAAAGGCTTCTCATTTTCTACAATCGCTGTAATATAGCCCTCAGGTGCAATTAAGTTAGCAAGCTGGGGCAAATACACGTCAGGTGATTGCAAAATTAATCCAAATTTGATCGTATGCACGTTTTGCGCTTTTAATTGCTCTTCAAGTGATTGATGATAATCCAGCACAATATCTGCGCCCATCTTCTTGACCCATTCCACTGTTTCAGGTCGAGATGCTGTTGTGACAACAGTCAATCCAGCCCATTTTGCTAGCTGAATTGCAATCGATCCGACTCCACCAGCGCCATTAATAATCAAAACCGTTTGCCCACGATTGGCATCCTTTTTGGCAATAAGCGGCATTCGTTCAAACAAGGCTTCCCATGCCGTTAGACTAGTTAACGGCATTGCCGCTGCTTCTTCTCCACTAATTTTCTGTGGTGCATGTGCAACCAAACGGGAATCCACTAACTGATAAGCTTGATTACTTCCTGGACGTTGATTGGTTCCGGCATAATAAACGGAATCTCCAACTGAAAATCCAGTGACTTGATCACCAACTTCTTCAATTGTTCCATATGCATCAAAACCAATGATTGTGGGTTCCTTTGTTTCTGGATGATGTTGGCGGGTTTTTGTATCAACGGGATTAACAGAGACCGCTTCAACTTTGACCAATATATCACGGCCAGTTGCTTTCTGTTGAGGTACTTTTAAATCAATTAAGCTATTTGAATCTTCAATCGGTAATCCTTTGTAAAAACCAATTGCTTGTCTCTGTTCATTCATTGTTTCTTTGCTCCTTTAGAATCGAAAATCATTTTCTTCGTTTAAATAAGTAGTTATTTCTTTTGGCATTTCGGGATTCAAAACCAATGATTGCAACAAATGCTGGCGATTATATAAACGTGTCCACATTTGTTCATCTTCTTTAGTTTGAATCGAAACTAGTTCATGACGCCAATTTTTTAAAATCAATAAAAGAAAATCACTATACAATTTATTTTGCTTTGTTAAATCAGCAATATATCCCGCCAAGCGTTCTGGCTCACCAAAAATTAAAGGAGTACCCAGTTGTTTATACCGGCCAATTAAGACTGTCAGCATTAAAAGTTTATCTGCCCGGACTAAGCTTTTATCGACAGCTAATTCATCTAAAACATTGCCAATGTGCGTGTAGGCGTGTGCCCAGCCGTTTTCACCTACATAACCACGTGTGTCTGTTTCCATTGCAATGTAGGTAAGCAACTGATCAACCAGTGAATTTTTACTCTCATCATCAATAAAATCAGAACCCGCACGATCGATATAAAGTAAAGTCGACAAAAACATCACACTAAATGAGCGCTGAAAAACAGCATCATTTTGCGGTTCTGTAATGTGTGGAAACAAACTTTCATCCCTGATTAAGTATTTAAAAATCATTTTAAGTTGTTTTTTAGATGTAATTTGTTGCTGGATAATATCACTGAATAAAAAATAAATGCCCTTATCTCTAATAAACAAATTTGGTGACCCAATATGTTGAAACAGTTGGGTTAAATCAGAATCACTAATTTCTTCTAATTTGTGTGAACTTAATTGCTCTCTTAGTGATTCAATGAGATCTTGAATACCATCTTGATCGTCCGGTAAAATGACCTCAGTCGGTTCCGTAGGTTTAATGGATTTAATGACATTATCCACTTCAGAAATCAATGACTGATAGATCTCACCACTTTGCAATTTTGCGCGTAGCCCTTGAAGCTGCGTACGAACTGATTCAACTTCTTTCATAGCACCATTCTCCTCGTAAGTAATAACTCATTTTACCACGCCTTAAGATGGAATCCCTAACAAAGCTATCTTACAATTATTGTCAAACTAACCATTAATGTTAGAATAGATAAAAAGAGAAGGAGCAAACAACATGTCAAACCATCAAATTCGCCGTCAATTAAAACGCGAAGTGAAACAAACTTTTAAAGGACATTGGGGTCAGGCCTCTTTGACTGCCCTTGTCCCTATAATTCTTCAAGCCCTTGCCGGATTTATCGTTTCCATTTTTATTTTAACTTTTCTCTACTTAGTAAGTAAACATCCTGATATTTTCAATCCGAGTTCATGGGGCAATAATTCTGCTGGTTCCAAATTCTACGATGAAATGACTTCCTCTGGTACCCACAGTGAAGTTTGGAATTTTCTACGTGGTGCATTGCTGACCTTTATTGGCGTTGGAATTAACTACACGTTTCTTGATTGGCTAAGGAAACCTGAACTACAGTTTTCCCCTATTAAAGGAGCCTTTCAAGTATTTACCAAGCGTTATTTCATTCCAACATTAGCCATTTTTATTTTACAATTTATTTTTCAGTTCCTGTGGACCTTATTATTTATCATTCCAGGAATCGTTAAATACTTTGCCTACTCTCAATCCTATTTAATTTATAAGGACCAGTTAGCTTCTGGAAATGGTGATCGCATTGAATACATCGATTGTATTACAATGAGCCGAAAATTGATGATGGGTCATAAATTTGAGCTTTTCACTCTAAAACTAAGCCTAATTGGTTGGTATCTCTTATGCTGGGTCAGTTTTGGAATTGGCTTTATCTGGTACGTTCCTTACTCTCAAGGTGTTTACAGTGCCTTTTACAAACATTTGGTTGAAGCCTAATATGAAATTAAAAAAAGTGTAGCTTGAATTGCCTGATATTCATAAAGCAATTCGAGCCACACTTTTTTATTTTCTACTGATTTTTTAAAACTATTTTCTGTTGAATCCAGTAATTAATGCCAGTACCAATAATTATTCCGACTGCCATTGTGCCAATCGGGTGAAAGGGATTCCACATTCCTTCTCCATCTGTTTTTGTGTAGCCAGCCACAAATTTAACAACACTTTCCATCCAATCTAAGTTCATTCCGGTATGAAATTGCATTAAGAAACGGATGATCACAACAACACCAATAAAAATTGTGAGCCAAATGATTAGACGGGTTCTCTTTTTAAAAAGAGCTGACAAACTGCCAAAGAACATGGCAATAACCGCAAAGGACCATAATAACAGCCATTCATAGACAATTTGAGCTGGGCCATTCCAAAAATTGTGGAACCCTAAGAATTGTCCAAAGAGTTGGCTATAAAATGTGTTATTAACGATTCCTGTAACGGGCACGACAATGGCATAATAATAACCGTAATTGATCAAACTCATTAGAAGGCTACACAATCCAACCACGCCAATCGTAGCCTTCCAGACTGTGCGTCGTGAAATACCGTTTTGAATATAAAATTTAAAAGGCTTATACACACGGTAAGAAGAAATAAGTAAAAATAAAATGGAAATAAAGGGTAATAAATTATTTTTCAACAAATTATGTATCGAAACTCCCCTAAGACTTCCTGTAAATAATAAGGCAAAGACAACTGGCAAAACAAACATAACCGCGAGGGTCAGAAGATAGGTATAACCTACTCCCTTCAAATAATACTTAAATTTGTTTTTAAAAATTGATTTAGTTTTCATTCGACTGTGCTCCCCTCACTTGTTAAATGAATAAACAACTTTTGTAAATCCATGCGAGAAATCTGAATCGTATCAGGAATTTCACGATCATCATTTAAACTGCCAAAAACATAATTACCTTTGAGATTTCCTAAAGATTCAGACCCAATGATATTCAAACCTTCTGTATAGCTATCCACCGTTTCTCCAGGACCCGTAATTACATATGCCTGCGACAACATATGATCCACGTCATCATCTACCAGAATTTCACCCTTTTCAAGGACAAAGACATGCTCAATCATGTTGGCAATTTCTTCAATCATGTGAGTCGAGATCACGAAGGTTCGTGGATGCTGGCTATAACTATCTAATAATTCTTTATAAAATAACTCTCGGTGGTTAGCATCGAGGCCTAAAATAGGTTCGTCTAAAAACACGAAATCTACAGGTAAACTAAGCGCAATAATCAACTTAAAAATCGTCCGATAACCAGTTGATAATTGGCCAAACCTTAATTTAGGATTTAACCCAAAAGCGTCACATAGATGTTTTGCATAAACATCGTCAAAGCCGCCGTACATTAATCGCGTAGCTTTAAAAAGATCTTGCAGGCGTGAGCGCTTTTGATATAAGTTAACTTCACTCATCAAATACATTTTTCCGAGTAATTCATCGCTTTCATGGATGGTCTCCCCATCGACAGTCACTGATCCCCCATTTGGAAAAATTCGATCAGTCAAAATATTTAGTAGCGTACTTTTCCCTGCACCGTTTCTTCCTAACAAACCATAAATTCGATTTGGCTCTATTTCTAAATTGATACTCTTTAAAATTTGTTTGTTACCAAATTGCTTTGAAATCCCATCAACTTTAATCTTCATTTGCCTGAAACCCCCTTTTAATCAGTTGAACAAGATCAACTTCAGTTAATTTTAAATTTTTTGCCTCCGACACAATTTTTCTGACGTAATCTTCAAAAAAAGCCCCTTTTCGTTTTTCCAAAATTAAATCATAGGCACCCTTACAAACAAACATGCCAAGGCCTCGGCGTTTTTCAACTAGTTTCTCATTCACTAAAATATTTATTCCTTTTAAAACCGTCGCGGGATTAATGTGAAACTCTCGTGACATCTCGGTTGTTGAAGGCACCTGGGTTTCTTCTTTAAAGGCCCCCGTAAAGATCCCTTCTTCAATTTGATTGGCTACCTGTAGATAGATGGGTTCTTGCCCACTAAAATCAAATTGCATATTATTCACCACCTCAAAACTGCATTCTGACAGTTGGAACCACTAATTTTTCATAGATAAAAACTGTTACCAAATAGTATATCAAATATAAACCGATAAAAATCGTAAATGGTGTTGCTAAATTGATGTACGGATCCCTCATCAATGGGACAAACATTTGAAGTCCAAATAAAACATGCACAACTCCTAAAATCCCTGGTAATAGAAATAAAGCTCCGATTTCTCGACGAATAGATTTCCGAATGAGACTTTGTCTAGTTCCTAACCGATTTAACATGTGGTACCGTCGTTTATCTAGCTGAGCCCCAGACAAAATCTTAAACATCAAGCAACTTGCTAACATAGTCAGAAATGCCATTCCAAGGAAGAATCCAACAAATTCAAGTCCCCCAAACAACACGTTTGCTGCTTGGTAAATTGGATATGCACCACCTAAGGATTGAACCGTTATTTGCGGATCTTTTATTGCTTGAACTTGATTTTCAGCGATTCGATTCAAATTTTCAGCATTTTTTGCAAGGCTAGTCGTTTGGACTAGTACTAACTTTGAAGACTTAGCTTGAACAGCTTGAAACACCTGTGGTGAAACAAATTTCACTTGCCGCAATGAAAAATAGTTCATTTGCAAAGTTAACAACTGCTGTTGCCCACGCTCACTATGCTTCAACTGATTTAGGCTTAATGTTCGGTTAGAAACTTTTTCTTTATGCAATGTTGCCACTTCAAATGGCTGTCTTTGAAAATCGTCGGCTACAAAATAAATTGTCGATCCCTTAATTTTTTGCCGATACGCCTGCTTTTTTTGCAGGTCAAGCCGGTTGACCAGTTTGGTCGCTTGAGGCGTTTGTTTATACACAGCCAAATCATAGGCCGTGTTACTTTTGGCCATCATTGGAATAATCCGATGATATCCCATACCAACCGTGATTGCTCCCAAAGCTAGTGCAAACAAGATACTCACGACAGATAGCATTTTAGTGTAATCTCGAATTCTGAAATTAAGTTGTCCAAGGGTAAAGCAATTGAGCCCTTTGAATGCCATATTTATCTTCTTGAGCCCTTGAATTAACAATTGAAAAAACGCATTAAACAAAAAATAAGTTCCCAGAACAATTGTCACCAGTGCAATCGGAATGGTCATGATTTGTAATACTTCGAGCTTTGCCATTGCCCAATAACCAACAGCTAAAAATCCAATTCCAACTACTCCCTCAGCATAACGCCACACTGTGACTTTAATTGGCTTGTCTGCTTTAGAATCTCCTCTTAATAGTTTTAAAACCGGCCGATGAAGTAATTTATATTGATTAATCAACGATGCCATTAAAAATAAGATGGCAAAAAATAGGATAGTACTTAGGCAGGCTGTAATGTTTACTGCCGAAAATTTTGTAATCTGAACGCCAAGTTGTGACATAAGCAGTTTGGATAATCCTTGTGTCAAACCAATTCCCACCAAAACTCCGATCCCTGTTGAAACCAGTCCAATCAGTAAAGTCTCAGTAAAAATCAAAAACCCTAAGCGAGATTTTTTACCACCTAACATCATGAATAAACCGTAATCATGCTCACGCATTGTCATTAGAAATGAGTTAGCATACACAATATATACCAGAGTAATTATACCTAAAAGGACAGAACCAAATTGAAAAACAATCGCAGCTAGTTTAAATGAAATATTTGCTTGGATTAAAGCTTTGTTCGTCGCGATTGCTTCAAACATGTAAAAGATAGCTGCTGAAATAATTAAACCAGAAAATAAAACGAGATAATCTCGCCAACGATCACGTACATTTACAAATGCTAACTTAAATAACATCGGTACCCTCCTCTTGATCATCAAAGGTACCTAATTTATTCAAAATTGTTTGATAAAATTCGCTTCGTTTCTGATCTCCTACTTCGATCTCTTCACCGATTTTGCCATCTTTGATAAATAAAATTCGTTCACAATAACTTGCTGAAAATGGATCATGTGTCACCATTAAGACCGAAACTTGTTCTTCATCATTTACTTGTTTTAGAGTCTCCAATAATTCACGGGCATTTTTTGAATCTAATGCTCCCGTAGGTTCATCAGCAAATAAAATTTGAGGCCGTGAAATGAGTCCACGAGCTGCGGCTACCCGCTGTTTTTGTCCACCTGAAATTTCAACCGGGTATTTATCTAAAAGATCATTAATTCCTAATTGACTGGCAACTTGATGAACCAGTTCGTTAGCCTTTCGCTTCTTCACGCCTTGCAATGTTAGTGGTAACCCAATATTTTCCGCATTCGATAAACTTTCTAGAAGATTGAAATCCTGAAAAATAAAACCAATTTGTTTGACGCGAAAATCAGAAATCTGGTTCCTATCTAATTTTGTAACATCTTGACCACTCACCAAGACTTGACCTTCTGTTGGTTTATCCATCGTTGCCAAAATATTAAGTAACGTTGTTTTCCCAGAACCTGAGGCTCCCATAATCCCCACAAATTCTCCTTGTCGCACTTTAAAATTAACGTCCTTTAAGGCCCTATACTGTTTTTCGTTCTTTTCCCCATACACCTTAGTGATATGCTGAACATCAATTACCGTTTTCTGATTCATTTAGTTTCCCCCATCGGTTAATTACTTACGTAACTAACTATATATGAAGGCCTCTTTTATGTCAAGCATCAAAATAGCCTTTAAACGTGAACCGTGTCCCATCGGGATTTGGTTTCAGTTTAAAGGCTAGTAGAAAGTAATTATCAAGAATTTAGTTCAATTTTGCGACACTATTATGAATCATTTGAGCAGAATTAGCAAACTTGGCCTGTTCATCTGTATTTAAAGGCAATGTGACTGTTGATTCAATTCCATTCTTGCCCACAATGGCAGGAATGCCCACATACGTATCGTATAAGCTACTATAACCAGAAACAGGGCAAACGATCCGCGCATCTGATAACACAGCCTGTCCAAGGCTTACAGCGCAAGTGGCAATTGCATCGGAAGTAAATCCTTTTCCAGAGGCAACTTCCCAGGCACCTTGTTTAGCAGCATCAGCCAAGGCATCAAAATCAAAATCTTTGGCTTCAGGTAAATCTTTAATAGCTTTTCCTTGAACCCGTACACTTGACCAGGCAACGAACTGCGTATTCCCATGTTCGCCAAGCACATACCCTTCCACGCTGCGTGGATTAATATTTAACTTTTCGCCAACCACCCGCTGCATCCGAGCGGTATCGAGGAAGGTTCCTGTTCCAAAAACACGTTGCTTGGAGAAACCAGTGAGTTTTTGTAAATAACTTGTCACGGCATCACATGGATTCATTATATCGATAATGATCCCCTTAAACCCAGAAGCCACAATCTTTGGTGCAATTTCTTTCACAACTGCTGCTGTAAATTTAAACTCATCAAAACGATCGCCACCATTTGTTGAAATTGAAATGTCTCCCGCTGAAATATACAAAATTTCAACATCTTTCAAATCATCATAGTTTTGAATTGAAACTTGCGTGGTTGTAGATAATCTTGCTTGTGCATCTTGTAAGTCCAATTGTTCCGCACGAGCCTTTTTTTGATCTTTATCAATCAAAACCAATGAATCAGCAATCCCTTTGGTCACCAAAGTATATGCTACCGTTCGTCCAACGTTTCCTAAGCCAATAATTCCAAATTTACGCATACTAACACCCTTTTCTCTTTATTAAGTTTATCGTACCCTTTTACAGCTTTTGGTCAACATGAAAAAAGGACCGCGAAATAATTAACTTCGCTGGTCCCTTTAAACACTTGTATACTGTTTTATTTGGCTGGTAAAACAGCACCCTTGTAATGTTTCTTAATCCAATCTTGTGTACTCTTTGATTGTAAAGCTTTAACTAATTTCTTGATAGCCTTATTGTTTTTTTCGTTTGGACGAATAGCAATAATATTCTTGTATGGTGATGATGATTTTTCAATCGCAATTGATTTTGTGATTGGGTTCAAGCCACTTTGAACAGCGTAGTTTGCGTTAATCACAACGGCATCGCCTTGATCATTTTTGTACAATTGAGGCATCAACTTTGGTTCGTAGCTATGCTTGAACTGCAGATTCTTTGGGTTAGAGGCAATATCACTAAATGTTGCACTTGTAATATCAACGCCCTTCTTAATTGTAATTAAGCCTGCATCCTTAAAGATTGTCAAAACTCGACCGTAGTCAGGTGTGTTACTACTTACAAGGACAGTTGCGTTCTTTGGTAAATCTTTCAAACTCTTATATTTCTTTGAAAAAACTGAAATTGGTTCCAAATGAACAGCACCAGCATTAATCAAGTTACCTTTATTCTTGGCATTCCATTGTTTTAAGAAAGGAATGTGTTGGAAATAATTGGCATCGATATCGCCACCTGCTAACGCTTTGTTAGGGAGTACGTAATCTTGGAATACTTTGATCTTTAAATTAACGCCCTCTTTTTTCAACTCAGGTTGAACATGCTTCAAAATCTGAGCATGTGGCACCGCAGAAGCCCCAACAGTAATTGTGGTTGTTTTTGAACCTGTACTTGATTTCTTACCACAAGAAACCAATAAGAACGCAGTTGCGACGACTGCTAGCAAACTAAAAATCTTTCCTTTTTTCATAATCAAACTCCTCCTATAAATTAATGGTTATTTTACATTCGTAAAATCTACCTGCCATACAAATTTGTTTAAAGCACCCGTTTGTCAACTTTCTTTGTTGCAAAATCGCCGACAAACTGGAATGCAAAAACAATTAAAACAATAATAACTGTGGAAACCAGTGTGACCGTATTGTTACTACTTTCGAAACCTTCTTGATAAGCCAAGTTTCCAAGGCCTCCAGCACCAATTGCTCCGGCCATTGCGGTATAACCAATCAGTGAAATAGCTGTTACTGTAATTCCCGAAATTAGGGCCGGCAAGCTTTCTGGTAACAAAACTTTTGTAATGATTTGCCACTGGCTTGCACCCATCGCATCGGAGGCTTCTAAAACTCCACGATCGATTTCGTGAAATGCAAGCTCTACCATTCGGCCATAGAATGGCGCCGCAGAAATAATTAATGAAGGTAACGCGGCAACCGGTCCAATAATTGTTCCCACCACTTGTTTTGTGAAAGGCAGCAACAAAACAATCAAAATGATGAAAGGAATTGATCGGAAGACATTGACAAAAAGAGCCACCAACCAATTGATTGCACGGACAATGAAACTTTGACTCCCACTCGTTTCAAAGAGTAACAATCCAATAAAGTAACCTAAAATGGCAACCGCCACGATGGAGACCACGGTCATCCAAATGGTTTCCCAAGTAGCACTACCCATCTGGTTCCAATCCACGTTTTTAAAGTCGAAATATCCTGTATTACCGTCCATTTTCAATCACCTCGGTTTCAACACGCATGGTTTTCAGATAATCCAATGCCCCTTCGATATCAGGCTGATCTCCAATCAATTGTAGGAAGAGTGATCCAATCGCCCCTTCTTGGGTTTGATGGATATTTCCTTCAATAATACTGATTCGTAACTTAGGAAACTTATGAATAATTTCGGAAACAATCGGCAAATTGGCCTGATTACCATGGAAGGTTAATTGGATTATCTTACCGTTTGGATATTCTTTAAGTAATTGTTCCACAACCACATTGGTATCTTCTGGTGAAGGTGCTGCTTCAGAATAAACAAATCGTTTTGTAATAGCTTGTTGTGGATGCTTAAACACTTCCAAAACCTGACCTGATTCAATAATACCGCCACCGTCTAAAACAGCTACATGGTCACAAATTTTACGAATTACGTGCATTTCGTGAGTGATTAAGACGATGGTGATTCCTAATCGTTTATTAATATCTCGTAAAAGGTCCAAAACTTCATCTGTTGTTTGTGGATCCAAAGCACTAGTTGCTTCATCAGATAACAAAATCTCTGGATCATTGGCTAAAGCGCGAGCGACGCCAACCCGTTGCTTCTGGCCACCTGACAACTCAGAAGGATATGCATCTTCCTTACCCTCCAAACCAACTAGCTTAATGAGTTCCTCAGCTTTTTTGTGACGTTCAGCTTTTGAAATTTTTGCAATTTCCAATGGAAACTCAATATTCTTCTGGACTGTGCGTGACCAAAGTAAATTAAAATGCTGAAAAATCATACCAATCTTATGACGTTTCTTACGTAAATCGCCTCGCTTAAGATTCGAAATTTCTGTCCCATTTACGGTAACTACCCCAGTTGTCGGAGTTTCCAAACCATTGAGCATGCGGATTAACGTGGTTTTACCAGCACCAGAATAACCCACGATCCCAAAAATTTCACCATCTTCAATTTTCATATTCACATCTTTAATTGCTGGAACAGTACCTTTATCTGTGGTGAAGGTTTTAGAAACATCTTTAAACTCTATCAAAAAATCAACCTCCTCTTTCTTTTAACAAAACAAAAAAGTCTTCCGCCCTGCTGAAATAAATCAACCAGGACGAAAGACTTCTCTTCCGTGTTACCACCCAAATTTACTAACTTCTCACAAAGCTAGCCTTAACGAGTCAAACAACTCTGACGCTATAAGGGGCGCACCCAGCACTTACTCACAAAATGCTCGTAAATACCTGTTTTACCAAGACCATCTTCAATTGAACTTACTGTTCCGTTTCACCCTTAGGAACTCTCTTAAAGTAAGGATTCAATCTACTCATCTTGTTCTAATGTTTTGCTGTTAAATGAAGTATACTCACTCATTTTTAATCTGTCAACTGTTAATTTTAATTTTTAAACTAAAAATCGGTCCGTTGTAATCTGCTGTAGGAATCATGGTGGAACCGCATGGACATGATTAGTCCAATTCCAATCATATTCCCGATCAATGCTGATCCCCCTTGGCTAACAAACGGAAGTGGAATCCCAGTTAGTGGCAATAAACCGATGTTCATCCCAATGTTTTCAAAAACATGGAAAAGAATCATCATGATTGTACCAGACGCAATATAGGCATAGAATGCATTTTTTGTATCAAAGGTTACCCGAATCATTTGATAAATTAAAAGCATATACAGCAGAATTAAAACCACACTACCAATGAAGCCAAAATTTTCACCAATAACGGAAAAAATCATATCTGATTCTCGAACGGGAACATAAACATTAGACACATTAAATCCTTTACCGAAAAATTGCCCAGAACCAATGGCCTTAATGCTCTGCCATAATTGATATCCTGAATTAGTTGTATCTGTTGCTGGATGTAACCAAGTATCAATTCGGTCAAACTGATAACTTTCAAACCCGACATGAGACAGAAGACTCCGGCCCCAGTCACTCACCACCAACATTAAGGTCCCGCTAGCCACAATTGTCGCCGTCACAAACGTTGGCACAAGAATTCTCCAAGTTACGCCAGATACAATTACTAATCCGGCAAAAATTGCAATAAACACGAGCATCGTTCCAAAATCATGTTGCAAAATTAGCAAAATTGGCACTGGTAAAGTCCATAAAATCATTTGACCAATTAAACGCCAATCTGAACGCATCGTATGTTTTTTGTGTTCAGCATTAAAATCAGTAATGACCTTTGACATCATTAAAATGTATGCGGGCTTCATAACCTCAGAAGGCTGAAATGTAAATGATCCAATGGCAAACCAACTTTTGGCACCGGTACTTGCCGCATAAGATCTACTATACAAAAACAGCACTGCCACAAGGAGAAAAATTCCAAACCAGTAGGCATAAGGTGCCAATCGCCACAGTTGTTTTGAATCAAACTGCATAATAACAACAACCAGGGTTACCCCCAAAACGTACCAAATCAACTGGGACACTACCTGGCTTCTGACACTTACCCCACTAGTATCATGCGTGGCCGCCACGTAGATAGAAGCTAACCCAATTAAAGCTAGCATTAAAACAGAAAAAATAATACCGTAATCAATTCGGGAATCGCCTTCCCGTCTTCGAATTCGTGAATCGTTTTCCAAAACAAAGATCCTTCCTTAGGCCAATTTCCATTTATTGATGTAAATTATATTCCTGTAACACCCATTCAACTGCATCATCAAGTGACTTAGCCACGAAATCTCCGCCACCAATCAGATGGGTGGCAAATTCATTTTGCTGTGGTGTAATCTCCCCAACCAAATTTTTAGCAATAAAAACCTGTTGGATAGTTTGTCCCTGAACTTCTTTTTCTTCTAATTGTACTTTTACACTTTGTTGTTTTTTTGACATGTTTTCCTCCACAATAATTAATTTAATATTTTCTCATCTGGATGCGGATTTCGTTTTAAGGTGAAATAATCCGGCACCGGATCATAGCCACCCTTTACAAAAGGATTGCAACGCAAAATTCTGGCTGTCCCCATCAAGCTACCTTTTATAGCTCCCTGTTTTTGAAGAGCTACAATCATGTAATTAGAACAAGTTGGATAATACCGACAGCTCGGTGGAAACAAAGGTGATATTAATTTTTGATATAATCGAACTACCATTAAAAAGACATGTTTCATTCTGCTGTCCCCCTTGACCAATCCAAAAGCCTATTATAGCATATTACCGCCACACTCAAAAACACAATTAGCGTTATTTTGTCTAAAATTAACGGTCAATTAACCATGCAAATTTCGCATTTTTAATCGACCGCAAATTTAATTTTTAACTGTCAAAGTTGTACTAGTGTCCGAAACGCGTTTAACTTCGGCTCCTAATGCACTCAACTTACCATGGAAATTATAATATCCACGATCTAAGTACTTCAAATTTGTAACCTGTGTATAACCCTTAGCCACAAGACCGGCAATCACAAGAGCAGCACCGGCCCGTAAATCAGTCGCTGCAACTTCCGCACCACTAAAGTTCGTTGGTCCATGCATAATCACAGACGATCCTTCAATCTTATATTGAGCATTCATTCGACGAAGTTCTTCTAAGTGCATAAATCGATTTTCAAAAACCGTTTCTGTCAGTGTACTCGTCCCCTGTGCCAGCAACTGAAGAACAGAAACTTGTGGTTGCATGTCCGTTGGAAAACCAGGATGTGGCAATGTTTTTATTGAAACAGGATTAAGTTTTTTAGGTCCGATAACTCGAATT
Source organism: Pediococcus inopinatus (assembly GCF_002982135.1). NCBI lineage: Bacteria > Bacillati > Bacillota > Bacilli > Lactobacillales > Lactobacillaceae > Pediococcus > Pediococcus inopinatus. Next base: position 1,277,627 of record NZ_CP019981.1, read on the forward strand.
CCATCGTCGCCATCAATCACCTTCACGCCCATCTCACGCATTTTAGAAATCAATGGTTTATTGTGCTCAGAAATTGCATCCTGAATTAGCACGTCCCCTTGTGTTGCAGCAGTGGCCACCATGAAAGTACCGGCTTCAATTCGGTCTTGAACAACAGCATGAGTCGTTCCATGAAGGTGTTCGACACCAACAATTCGAATCGTTTCTGTTCCGGCACCCGTAACATGTGCCCCCATCTTGTTTAGAACCATCGCTAAATCAACAATCTCAGGCTCACAAGCAGCATTTTCAATTGTTGTTGTGCCTTCTGCCAAGGTTGCGGCCATCATTATATTTTGAGTGGCGCCGACACTTGGAAAATCCAAATAGATGTTAGTACCAACTAATTTATACGCACTCGCTTCTATGTATCCATCGTTTTGAGTGATATGCGCTCCTAAAGCAGTGAGACCCTTTAAATGAAGGTCAATTGGTCTCGTACCAATTGCACAGCCTCCAGGCATCGCTACTTTTGCATGACCTGTTCTTGCCAGTAGTGGTCCCATAACAACTACAGACGCCCGCATCTTAGAAACGTATTCAAATGGAGCTTCTGTAGAGATTTTTTTAGTGGCATCCATTTTGATTTCATGTTGGTCCTCTAAAAATTCCACATCAATATTTAGAAAACGTAAAACATTGTTCATTGTATAAACGTCTGAAAGAATCGGCACATTGCTTAGCTCTAGTTGTCCCTCACTAGCCAAAATACTGGCTGCCAAAATTGGGAGGACAGCATTTTTAGCTCCCTCAATTTTAACGACACCTTTAAGACGATTGCCGCCCTTAACAATAATTTTATCCACGACTGAAACCTCCACTATTTTAATAAGTATCCTAAATTTCTGATGTTATTAATTAACTCTAAGAAAAACGAACTGCTTAAATACCCTAGTCCAATCGAAAACAAGACAATCAGAACCTTATACTGACTTGGATTAGAAACATGTAAAATTCTTTCCAAGTGAATTCCCTGAATTGCCCAAAAAGAAATAAAGGTAAAGAAAAAATAGCAGATCAACGTTAGTAATGATTGAATTCCAAATAAATTCATAATTGCCTCTTTAACTTATGATTTATTACAATAGTATCATATCTAGGCTTAAAATTCGCGTCAGACTCTCACTTTAATAAATTAATAAACAATAAAAAAAGCCATACAACATATCGTTGTATGACTTCTAAATTTCTAATGTTAATGTTTCGAAACATTAATTCGGTTAACAGCCCGTCGCAAGGAAATCTGCGCACGCCGCAACTGTGAATTATCATGGGCATCTTGAGCTTTTCGAATGGTTTCTTGAGCTCTTTGACGCGCACTTTCTGCTCGAGCAACATCAATATCAGACTCATTTTCAGCAGTATCAGCCACAATCGTAGCAGTATTGTTCGAGAACTCAACAAAACCACCATTAACAGCTACTGCATCTTCTTTAGTAGAATCCTCATGTTGAATCCGGACTTCATCAATTGCTAGCGACGCAATAATGGGAACATGGTTAGGCATGATTCCTAGCTGACCATCTTTAGTTTTGACAACCAACATGGTGGAAGTTCCATCATATACTTGACCATCAGGAGTCACGATACTAACGGTTAATTCTGCTTTATCAGCCAATTAGAATTCCCCCTTATTTACTAGCGGCACTAGTTAATTTCTTAGCCTTCTCAACAACTTCCTCGATTTTACCAACCTGACGGAAGGCATCCTCTGGAAGATCATCATATTTTCCTTCAAGAATTTCTTTGAAACCTTTTACTGTGTCTTCAACTGAAACATAAGATCCAGGTTGACCAGTAAACTGTTCAGCAACAGAGAAGTTCTGTGATAAGAAGAATTGAATTCTACGTGCACGAGCAACAATTGTCTTCTCTTCATCAGACAATTCGTCCATTCCTAAAATAGAAATGATATCTTGCAACTCACGATAGCGTTGTAAAACATGCTGAACATCAGTAGCGACTTTATAATGTTCCTCGCCTACAACTGATGGATCCAAGGCACTTGAAGTTGAAGCTAAAGGATCAACGGCAGGATAAATTCCTTGTTGAGTTAAGCTTCGTTCCAAGTTGGTTGTTGCATCCAAATGGGCGAATGTTGTTGCAGGAGCAGGATCAGTATAATCATCGGCAGGAACATATACAGCTTGGATAGAGGTAATTGACCCCTTCTTCGTTGAAGTGATTCGTTCCTGAAGTTGACCCATTTCAGTAGCTAAAGTTGGTTGATAACCAACGGCTGATGGAATTCGGCCAAGTAACGCGGATACTTCAGAACCAGCTTGGGTGAATCGGAAAATGTTATCAATGAATAACAACACATCTTGACCCTCAACATCGCGGAAGTATTCCGCAATGGTTAAACCAGTTAAAGCAACCCGCATACGAGCACCAGGCGGCTCGTTCATCTGACCATACACCATGGCAGTTTTTTCAAGAACACCCGATGCCTTCATTTCGAAGTACAAATCATTTCCTTCACGAGTTCGTTCACCGACACCCGTAAATACAGAAATACCATTGTGTTCTTGTGCAATATTATGAATTAGTTCCTGAATTAGAACAGTTTTTCCAACACCGGCACCACCAAACAATCCGACTTTACCACCACGGATATAAGGAGCAAGCAAATCAATAACTTTGATTCCTGTTTCCAAAATTTCCATGCTGGGGTTCAAATCATCATAACTAGGTGGATCCCGATGAATAGGATTACGTTTTATTTCTGGTCCAAATTTTTCACCATTATCAATTGTTTCTCCAAGGACGTTGAAAACCCGACCTAATGTTTTATCACCAACGGGAACTGTAATTGAAGAACCTGTGTCTTCAACTTCCATCCCACGCTGTAAACCATCAGTACCATCCATAGCAATTGTCCGAACAACGCCATCACCAAGTTCAAGTGCAACTTCGGCAACTAGGATACTACCATCAAGTTTTTTGATGTTCAAAGCATTATTAATATCAGGTAAATTACCATCCAGAGGAAATTCAACGTCAATAACAGGTCCGATAACTTGGACAACTTTACCAGTACTCATTATTAGTTAATTCCTCCCATCTAAATTTATTCTTGTGCAGCTTGGCCACCAGTAATTTCAGTAATTTCGGTGGTGATCGCACTTTGTCGTGCACGATTATATTGCAATTGTAGTGAAGATATTAAATCTTTAGCATTATCAGAAGCGGTCTGCATCGCTGTTGAACTTGAAGCATGTTCAGCAGTTTTGGCATCAAGAATAGCACCATAAACTAAGCTTTCAGCATATTGAGGTAAAATATCCTGCAACAAAACAGCCTCTGAAGGTTCTGTTTCGTATTCTGGCATTAATTCTTTTTTACCCTGCTCTTCTTTTTCGTCCTGACTTTTTACCAAAGCATCACTAATTGGCAACATTTTAATTGAATGAAATCTATTTGTTATGCGATTTACAAAATGATTATAACAAACATAAAGCTCATCAAAAACCTGGTTTGAATACATTGAAGTAGCGGTTTGAACAATTTCACGAACTTCGTTAAAAGTCGGCACATCGCTCACACCTCTGAATTCATAAACAACGTTCATATCGCGTCCTTTATAAAAATCAGCACCAGTACCACCCACAGCTAAAATCACACTATCTTCAGCAGAATGACCAGTAGCTTTAATAAAATCTTCAGTCTGTTTAAGGACTGAACTATTATAACTACCAACTAAACCACGATCTGATGTAATTACTAAAAAACCAACTTTTTTTACTGGTCTTTGTTGTAACAAATCAGTGGCCGATATACTGTCTGAAGAATCAGAACTTTTCTCTCCAGCAGCTGCATTAGCACTAATCAAGTGTGACTTAGCAAGATGAGCAACAATGCTCTCAACCTTTTCTGCATAAACCTGATACCCGAAAGTATGCTTTTGAATCTGATTCAACTTTGCAGTCGAAACCATTTGCATCGCAGTGGTAATTTGACTGGTCTTCTTAGTGGAATCAATTCGTCTGAGAACGTCTTGTTCTGAAGCTGCCATTTATACTCACCACTTTCTGTCAATTAAAGCATATGTTTTATTTAGAAGCACTTTCGTCTTCTACTTTTGTAGGTTGAAATTGATCTGCAAATTCTTGAATTGCAGCATCAAATTTGTCAGTATCTGGTAAGTCGCCAGTTTTACGAATAACATCTAGCAAATCATCATGTGAACCATCGATGTAATCAAATAATTCATCCTGGAAACGCAAAACATCATCAATAGCAACCTTATCCAAGAATCCATGAGTCAACGCATACAAAACTAAAACTTGATGTTCAACAGCAAGTGGTTTGTGTAATGGTTGTTTCAAAACTTCTACGGTCCGACTACCACGGGCTAATTTAGCTTTTGTGGCATCATCCAAATCAGAACCAAATTGTGCAAATGATTCCAATTCACGATAAGAAGCAAGATCCAAACGTAATGTACCAGCTACACGCTTCATAGCCTTGATCTGAGCATCCCCACCAACTCGGGATACAGAAGATCCGGCATCAATCGCTGGACGTGTTCCTGAATAGAATAGATCACTATCCAAGAAAATCTGTCCATCAGTAATAGAAATTACGTTTGTTGGAATATAAGCGGCAATATCTCCAGCCTTTGTTTCAACGAATGGTAAAGCTGTCATTGAACCAGCCCCAAGTTCGTCATTTAATTTAGCTGCACGTTCTAGTAAACGTGAATGAGTATAGAAGATATCACCAGGATAAGCTTCACGACCAGGCGGACGTCTCAAAATCAAGGAAAGTTCACGATAAGCATCTGCTTGTTTTGAAAGATCATCATACACAATCAAAACATGCTTGCCGTTAAACATGAACTCCTCACCCATTGCTGCACCAGCATATGGTGCCAAGTACAACATTGGAGCTGGTTCAGATGGGCCAGCACTTAAAACGATTGTGTAGTCCATAGCACCATACTTTTCGAGGGTATCAACCTGCGTACGCACAGTTGATTCCTTTTGGCCGATCGCCACATAGATACAAATTATATTTTGATCTTTTTGATTCAAAATTGTATCGATTGCTAAAGATGTTTTACCAGTTTTACGGTCCCCAATGATCAACTCACGCTGACCACGACCAATTGGAACTAAGGCATCAATGGCCTTGATCCCAGTTTGTAAAGGTTCGCTAACTGATTGACGTTCCATGACGCCAGGTGCTTTTCGTTCAACTGGCCGTGTGTGGTCCGTTTTAATTTCGCCTTTACCATCAATCGGTTGTCCAAGTGTATTCACAACTCGACCAACTAAGGCGTCACCAACTGGAACTTCCATGATCCGTCCAGTTCTCTTAACAGTATCGCCTTCACGAATATCATCGTAACCGCCAAGAATAACAATTCCGACGTCATTTGATTCAAGGTTCTGAACCATTCCGTAGACACCATTAGAAAACTCTAGAAGTTCACCAGCCAATGCATTATCCAGGCCGTGAGCACGGGCAATACCATCACCAACATATGTAACAGTACCTGTTTCTTCGACATTAAGCTCGTCTTGATAGCCTTCTAATTGTTGTTTAATTAGAGCACTGATTTCCTCAGATTTAATGCTCATAAAAGTTTCACCTCTTTACAAAATCTTATTTAAGTAGCATTTTTTTAATCTTCGCCATTTTCGAACTGATACTGCCATCATATACTAAACCGTTTGATTTTAGTACAGCCCCGCCAATAATGCTTGGATCAAGTTCACTGTTAATGATTACTTGCTTGGCACCTATTTTTTCGGCAAACTTATCTGCTAAACGTTTCTTTTGATCTGCATCAATTTCAACAGCAGTAGACAAATCTGCATAAACAATCCGATTATATTCAGCGTAAAGCCCGTTAAACTGTTCAATAATATCAGCAATATTGCTGATGCGTCCGTAATCGTAAAGCATTTGAACCAAGTTTTTGACGTAAACAGAGGCATCCTTCTTTAAATTGTTAACGATGGCTGATTTCTGTTCACCATTTAAACGAACATCATCTAAGATCTGATTTAGATCTGGAATGTCAGTAAAAACTTGATCAATCTGTTGCAATTCTTCATGAATTGCCTCAAGCTGATCTTTTTCAACAGCTAAATCAAACAGGGCTTTTGAATATCGTTTGGCAATTGTCATCTTATCTAGACTCATTTTGCTTCCCCAACCCTTCAATATAAGAATCAATCAACTGCTTTTGATCCTGCGCGTTTAATTCTTTTTGAATGATCTTAGAAGCAATTTCAATAGATAGACTAGCCACATCATCTTGAGCACCCTTAAGTGCATCTTTTCGCTCTTGTTCAATACTCTTTTGAGCATTTTGCTTAAGTGTCTGTACCTCTTGTTGAGCGCCTGAAACGATCTGCTCACGTTGTTTATTCCCATTATCCTTTGCGTCACTTACAATCGTAGAGGCTTCAGCATGAGAATTTTTCAACGCTGCTTCTCGTTGTTCAGCTAGTTTTGCTGCATCTTGACGTGATTTTTCTGCAGAATCAATATCATTAGCAATTCGATCTGCACGTTCTTTCATCATTTTAGTAACTGGTCCCCATGCGACGATCTTAATAAGCCACATAAGAATGATGAATACAATTGCATAAAATAACATATCACCAAGATACAACGAGTTTGAAGAACCCAACACTAAATGTGAGAGCATCTATTGACACCTCCTTCTACCCTATTAATTATGTTCTTACGTTCCATTGGGCTACTTGTTCATTACTAACAATGCCACAACGAAAGCAATAATAGGCATAGCTTCAACAAGACCAACACCGATAAACATAGTCGTTCTTAATTGACCAGATAATTCTGGTTGGCGTGCCATTCCTTCAAGTGTTTTTGAAATAACAATGGCATCACCGATACCACCACCAATAGCGGCTCCGAACATAATGATTCCTGCTGCAATAGCTCCCATAATTTTAAATCCTCCTAAAATATTAGTTATTCCTCAATCTGTACCTGTTGAGAAATATAAACCGACGTTAATGTGACGAACACATATGCTTGAATACTGCCTAAGAATACTGAGAAGCCTTGCCAAATTAATGAAATTGGTACGGCTGCAATAGTCATTAAAGGTCCACCAGAGAACGCCATGCCTCCGATAATTTTCAATAACATTTCTCCTGAAAAGATAACTCCATAAATACGTAAACCTAACGTAAGAAAGTCAATTAATTCAGTAAAAACACTAATCGGTAACCAGAACACAAAGGGAGTTAAGTAAACATGCTTAAAGTACCCTTTAAATCCAAACTTTTGAACTCCAGAATAGTGTGCAAACATCAACGTCATCAATGACAGCGTTAAAGTTATAACTGGATCTGAAGTTGGACTCCGTACATAGGTTACACCGTTCCAACCAATCTGTAAGAACATTCCCAGTTGGTTAGAGACGAAAATAAACAGAAACAAAGTAAATGCATACAACCCAAATTTTGGCGCATCACCATTTGTAACCGATCCACGCACAATATTATTTGTGAAATCTATCATCCACTCTAAAACATTTTGTTTTCCAGTAGGCTTCAATTGCAGCTTTCTAGAAAGTACATAAACTACGACAAAAACGACTATCGCCGCCAGCAACCCAGAAATAATATTGGTTGTATTAAAAGTTAACCCCAAAAATTGGAAAGTAGAAACAGAGTCTCCACTCACAGAAGATCACCTCTTTTCATAGCCTTAATGAATTATTGAGAATTCCCAGGTAAACTGCCCTAAAACATCAACAATTATATATAAACAGACAGTAATGTCTATTCGAAATACAAATGAAATAATACCACCAATTCAAGAAAAACACAAAAAAACGGGTAATTATTTTATTTTAAAAAACCTTCCCTCATCCCTTGGTAAATCAAGGATCTCGTTAAAGCGCTTTCCATTTTAATGCATTATCATACCAATTCTCATTTGTTTCAAATAAATGGAATTTTAAACCCAAAAAAGCAAAAAATCGACATCAATTTTCTTTTGAAAATAGCATGCCTATTTTTTGCTTTTTATCTGTTCAAAACTCGGTCGTTGCGCACTAAACTACTTAGTTCCAAACAACCGATCACCTGCATCGCCCAAGCCAGGAACAATGTATCCATCTTCATTCAGTTCATCATCTAATGCTGCTGTATAAATATCAACATCTGGATGTGCTTCTTGTAAAGCCTTAACCCCTTGTGGAGCTGCAACTAAACAAACTAAACGTAAATCTTTTGCACCACGTTTTTTCAAAGCATCCATCGCCATAATTGCTGAACCACCAGTGGCTAACATTGGATCCACAACAAAAATTTGTCGCTCACTAATATCACTTGGTAATTTAACAAAATACTCAACTGGCTTAAGTGTCTCTTCATCCCGGTACATACCTATATGACCAACTTTAGCTGCTGGAATTAATTCCAACATTCCGTCAACCATTCCTAGTCCTGCTCGAAGAATTGGCACAATAGCTACTTTTTTACCCGAAAGTGTCTTTTTGGTTGTCCAACCAATTGGCGTCTCGACTTTAACATCCTCTAATGGCATATCTCGTGAAACTTCATAAGCCATGAGCTCAGAGATTTCATTAACAACTTCTCTAAATACTTTTGTACCACAATTCTTATCTCTAATAATTGTTAACTTGTGCTGAATCAATGGATGGTCAAGAACTTGGAACTTACCCATAAATTACACTCTCCCTTCAATATCTTTATCAATTGTAGCTAACTTAGCACAAAAAAACTAGGGGTAATTTGATTAATTTACCTCAATTGGATGTTTTGCTGTCAATCCAAACACTTGAGCTTTAAGTTCAGCTAATTTTTCGGGAGAATTATGATTCTTCAGAGCCGCTAGAATAATTTCTGCGACAGTTTGACAATCATCTTCATTAAATCCACGTGTCGTAATTGCGGGTGTCCCGATCCGTAAACCACTAGTTTTAAATGGACTCAACTTTTCATTTGGAATTGCTTCCTTATTAGTTGTGATAAAAATAGAATCCAGAAGATCTTGAACTTGTTGACCATTCATATCGGTCTTCGTTAAGTCAAGTGTCATTAAATGATTATCTGTACCACCGGAAACGACTCGAACAAGCTGTGAATCGTTAAATGTAGTAGCCATTTTCGCCGCATTATTTTTAACGTGTTGCATATACGTTTTAAACTCTGGTTTCAAAGCTTCCCCAAACGCTACTGCCTTAGCAGCAATTACGTGTTCTAATGGACCACCTTGCGTTGTGGGAAAAACAGCCGAATTAATTTTCTTTGCATATTTTTCTTGGGAAAGAATCATTCCTCCACGAGGGCCTCGCAATGTTTTATGCGTTGTGGTCGTAACCACATCGGCAATCCCAACTGGTGATGGATGCAAGCCTGTCGCTACTAATCCAGCGATGTGGGCCATATCAACCATTAAATAAGCACCTACTTCATCAGCAATCTCTCTAAAAGCCTGCCAGTCAATAATCCGGCTGTATGCAGATGCCCCGGCCACAATAATCTGAGGCTTTTCTTTGTGAGCTATCTTACGAATTGCTTCATAATCTAAGCGTTCCGTTTCTAAATCAATCCCATAGCTTGCTGATTGATAGAATTTTCCACTAAAACTTACTTTAGCGCCATGCGTAAGGTGTCCACCCGCATTGAGATCCATTCCTAAAATCTTGTCTCCGGGTTTGATAAATGCCGCATAGGCAGCTTCGTTGGCTTGCGAACCAGAATGTGGTTGTACGTTGGCATATTCAGCTCCGAATAACTCTTTGGCCCGATCAATCGCTAATTGTTCAACTTGATCAATATACTGACAGCCACCGTAGTACCGCTTACCTGGATAGCCTTCCGCATATTTATTTGTTAAAACGGAACCTTGAGCCGCCCTAACTGCCTGAGAAACGATATTTTCCGAAGCGATCAACTCAATGTTGTGTTGCTGCCGATTTTGTTCACCAGCGATTGCATTCCATAATTCAGGATCTTCTTTTTGATAGTTCATTTAAAACGCCTCCTATTATTTAGGTGTTTGAAAGTATTGCTGTCCTGCTGATTTTTTTAGACGATTCATATAAGCCTCGCCTAGCCCTAATTCATCGAATTCTTGAGCCAAAATGTATGAAACCGAACTCTCTGTATCAAAGTGACGTAATCCTGCAAATAAGTTGTGACTCGCTGATTGGACATTGTCTCCTAAAGAAAACCACTCTCCATTCTCAGGAATTTGATTTTCAGCTTTGACTTGCTGAGTGGTCATAATGCCAACTTGAGTTGCTTGTGTAGCAGCCCATTGCAACGCCTCTGGCCATAGTTTATCAGAAACAATCAAAACTTGCGCATTTGGTGCATAGTGCTTATATTTCATTCCCGGCGCCTTAGGGACTTCATCTTTGCCAACTTTGTGGTGATCAGATCTGACTGTCCCAATGACTGCTTCTAGCTTTTCCTCACTTACACCACCTGGCCGTAAAACCGTTGGTACATCACCAGACATGTCTAAGACCGTCGATTCCACCCCAATTTGCGTAGGGCCATCATCTAAAATTCCTGCAATTTTGCCTTGTAAATCATGGTAAATATGTTTTGCTTCTGTTGGACTAGGTTTTCCGGATGTATTCGCCGAAGGTCCCACAATTGGTACTCCCGCTTTCCGAATCAAATCAAGAGTTGCTTGGTTACGCGGATTTCGAAACGCCGCTGTTGCTAATCCACCAGTGACGCTTTTAGACAAGGCATCTGGTTTCAATTGTAAGATAATGGTTAACGGTCCAGGCCAAAATGTCTTCATCAATAAACGTGTCTTTTCAGAAAGTGGCTGAGCATATTTCTCCACCGTCTCAACATCTGCAACATGAACAATTAACGGATTGTCGCTTGGGCGCCCTTTTGCAACATAAACTTGTTTAACTGCCACTTCGTTGGTGGCATCAGCACCTAATCCGTAAACCGTTTCAGTTGGAAACGCAATTAACTGGCCGGCTTGAATTTGCTTTGCAGCCTCATTTATAGTATCTGCATGATATATTTCAGTTTTCATCTTGTGACTTCCCTTCACTAGCGATCGTCACACGCATCATCCGATCATGATTCGTGATATCTTTTTTGAATTTTACTTGATAGCTTGTTTTAGCCGTTTTAAATAATTCTTCAAGCGCCTTTTTTTGATGGTAGCCGAATTCACAGTACAGTTTACCTCCACCATTTAGGTGCACTCCAACTTGCTGGCTCAGTTGATCATAAATGGCCAACCCTTGCTGTTTTGCAAACAGGGCTTGTCCTGGTTCGTGATCGACCACGTTTGGATCCATAACAGCTCTTTCAGACTCTGCAATGTATGGCGGGTTGGATACAATAATATCAAATTTATGCGTTTTTAAGTTTTGAAACAAATCGCTTTTGACCAGCGAAATTGCAGCTTTCTGTGAATCCACATTTTGTTTAGCCACTTGCAGGGCCTCTTCAGAAATATCTGATCCCATCACTTGCCAATTTGGTCGTTGCTTTTTTAGCGCAATCGCAATGGCCCCCGAGCCTGTTCCAAGATCTAGAACTGTGCGGGCCGCCTCATCATTCTCATTCAAAACCCACTCCACCAATTCTTCGGTTTCAAAACGTGGGATTAGGACGCGTGAATCGACAAACAACTTGCTGCCATAAAAAGTAGCCTGCTTAGTAATATATTGCACAGGAATGCCATCAGCATATTGGCGAATATTTTCTTGATAATCTTGCCAGACGCTCTCCGTTAATTGATCGCGATGATGCAAAATTAATTGAGTATTATCCCAGTGCATCATATTAGCCAATAATAACCTAGCACCCTCATTATCAATCCCATTTTGTTTGTGGGGTTTTAAATACAAAAAAGCCCAGTTAAGGGCCTCTAGGTAAGTAGGATTATTCATTGCGAAGATTCTCCATTTTCTTTGCTTGATCATCCAAGATCAAGGCATCAATGATTTCATCTAATTCGCCGTTCATAATTCGGTCTAATTTGTTTAAGCTTAACCCAATGCGATGATCCGTTACTCGGTTTTGGGGATAATTATAAGTTCGGATTCGTTCAGAACGATCACCAGTCCCGACCGCGCTCTTTCGCTCAGCATCGTAAGCATCCTGTTCACGAGTTTGGTAATAGTCATAAACACGAGCCTTTAAAATCGTCATCGCCTTAACTCGGTTTTGTTGCTGCGAACGCTCATCTTGCATTGCAACGACAATTCCAGTTGGTAAATGAGTCATTCGCACAGCAGAAGACGTCTTATTGATATGCTGACCACCAGCACCAGAAGAACGATAAACATCCGTCCGAATATCTTTCGGATCAATCTCGATATTGACATCCTCTGCTTCAGGCATCACCCCAACAGTAGCCGTTGACGTATGAACTCGTCCAGCTGATTCAGTTGAAGGAATTCGTTGTACTCGGTGCGCGCCATTTTCGTATTTAAGTTTCGAATAAACACTCTCACCAGAAATCATCAAAACAATTTCCTTAAAGCCACCAACTTCGGTGGCATTTTCATCCACAACTTGAACTTTCCAATTTTGATTTTCTGCATAACGAGAATACATATTAAAAAGGTCCGCCGCAAATAGACTAGCTTCATCCCCACCAGCAGCACCGTGAATTTCCATAATGATATTCTTATCATCATTTGGATCCGTTGGTAACATCAAAACTTTGATTTGGTCTTCCAAATCGGTTTTCTGAGCGCGTTGGGTACTCAGTTCAGATTTCACAAGTTCATCCATTTCAGGATCTAATTTTTCACGTTGCATCTCTTCATTTTCAGAAATCTGTTTAATTACTTTTTTGTATTCCCGAAACTTAGCCACCGTTTCGCGGATACTTGCTTCTTCTTTAGATAATTCTGTAAATTTTTGTGAGTCAGAAATCACATCAGGATCAGCTAAAAGTTCATTTAACTCATCATATCGGTCCTCAACTGACTGCAACTTATCAATAAAATCATTCATTACTTACTTTCCCTCGTTTCATCCAAAGGTGGATTAAAGTAATGACGACGACAAACTGGATAATATGCCTCATTGCCGCCAATCAAAACCTGTTCACCTTCATACACTGGTTTACCATCTGCAAAACGTAAATTCATAATTGCCTTATGTTTACAAAACCAGCAAATCGTCTTCATTTCTTCAATTTTGTCCGCATAGATTAATAAATATTTAGAGCCTTCAAAAAGTTCATTTCGAAAATCATTTTTTAATCCAAATGTCATGACTGGAATATTTAGATCATCCACAACCTTGGCCAGTTCCTCAATGTGGTGTTTTTTTAAAAATTGCGCTTCATCAATTAAGACACAAGCTGCATCAGGATTTAACTCTAAAACTCGTTGATAAACATTGGTCTCATCAAAGATAGGCTCCGCAGTTCGATGCAACCCAATCCGGCTTGCAATCTCACCCACTTTTTCTCGCGTATCAATGCCACTAGTCATTAAAACAACTGACTTATGCTGCTCTTCGTAGTTATGAGCAACTTTCAAAATTTCGATCGACTTACCACTATTCATTGCGCCGTAGTGAAAAAATAACTGTGCCAAAGCAGTCTCTCCCTTTGTATTGACTTCCTATTCAGTATAGCTGATAACCAAGAAAATTTCATCTCCAATCAGAGCCAAAAATTCATCTCTGATTTAATTCTTAGTTTTCTTTTTCTAGATAACTTTCTTTTTTTCGCCATTGGGCTTAAAATTAACTTTTAGTATTGAGGGTATCACGCCCTTTTATCAATTTTATGGAGGAGTCATATGTCACTCAAAAGTTCATTTGCAATGGCCACTGGAAAATCCGCTTACTGGTTCTTGCATAAATTTCGTAACGGTGGAAGTTCGCTCCCCGGAAAACTAACCACAAAAATCGATCCTGATATTTTGAAAGTTTTGGGTAAAAATTACGATGTGATTGTTATTACCGGTACAAACGGAAAAACTTTAACAACGGCCCTGACTGTAAAAGTCCTTAACCAAAAATTCGATCAGGTTTTAACGAATCCAAGTGGTTCCAATATGGAACAAGGAATCGTGACAACCTTTTTAACCGCGAAAAAATCAAAAAATGGCCGTCAAATTGCTGTTTTGGAAGTTGACGAAGCCAATGTCATTAAAGTGACTAAGTATATTAAGCCCCTTGCATTTGTATTTACAAATATTTTTCGGGATCAGATGGATCGCTATGGCGAAATTTACACCACTTATCAAAAAATCTTAGATGGTGTGGCTCTGGCTCCGGAGGCAACCATTATTGCTAATGGTGATGCTTCTATTTTTCATTCAAAAGAGCTACCCAATCCTATTCAATATTATGGATTTAATAATCAAACGGACGGCGAAAAGCTTGCCGATGTTAATACGGATGGAATTTTATGTCCAGTCTGTCAAAATATCCTCCACTATAAATTTATTATTTACAGTAACCTTGGTAAATATTATTGCCCTCACTGTGGATTTGAACGTCCTGAACTTAATTATCAACTAACAAGTGTCGACAAATTAACGCCTGCGACTTCAGCTTTTCAAATTGATGGCACTCAGTTCAATCTGCATATTGGTGGCCTTTATAATGTTTACAACGCTCTGGCAGCCTATTCAGTCGGAAAATTCATGGGAGTTTCTGATGAGGACATCGCAAAAGCTTTAAACGATCCTGACGAACGTGTTTTTGGTCGGCAGGAACAAATTCAAGTTGGCGATAAAGAAATTACCATTGTTTTAGTCAAAAATCCAGTTGGTTTAAACCAAGTTATTGACATGGTCGGGACCGAACCTCAGCCATTTTCGTTAGTTGGCCTATTAAATGCCAACTATGCCGACGGAATCGATACAAGTTGGATTTGGGACGGCGAGTTTGAAAAATTACCCAAGATGAACATTCAGCAATTCATGACCGGTGGCGAACGCTACAAAGATATCACCTTCCGTTTGAAAGTGGCTGGTGTTCCCGATGAAAAATTATGGATTGAGCCTGATTTGCACGCAGCGGTTGATAAGTTTAAAGAATTACCTACAAAACGAGTTTACGTTTTTGCAACTTATACAGCCATGTTACAATTACGCAAACAACTGGCCGATGACGGCTACATTAAGGAGGGAATTTAATTGAATTATTCCTTAAACGTTGCCCATTTGTATGGCAACCTCTTGAATACCTATGGTGATAATGGTAACTTACTGGCGCTTAAGTACTACGCCAAACAAATGGATACAGATCTTAACATCAAAGTGATTAGTCTAGATGACGATTTTAAGGCTGCTAATTTTGATTTAGTTTTCTTTGGTGGCGGCCAAGATTATGAACAATTAATTGTTTCTAAAGATATTCCTTCCAAAAAAGAAGAACTTACTAAATATATTGATGATGGTGGCCCTTTGTTGGCCATTTGTGGCGGTTATCAACTTTTAGGCCACTATTATATTGGTGCAAATGGTGAAAAGATCCCGGGAATTGGTGCCTTAGACCACTACACACTTAGCCAAGATAATAATCGTTTTATTGGTAACATTTTAATTAAAAATAAACAAACTCAAGAAGAATATCACGGCTTTGAAAATCATAATGGTATGACCTTTTTAGGTAAAGGTGAAGAACCTCTCGGAGTGGTTGAAAATGGCCATGGTAATAATGGTAAAGATAAAACTGAAGGCGTAATTTATAAAAACGTTTATGGTTCTTACTTTCATGGACCAATTTTGACCCGCAATGGAAGCTTAGCAAAGCATTTATTAATTACAGCTTTAGAACGCAAATATCCAGATAGCGACTTTAGCCAGCAAAAAGCTTTGAAAATACCGGCAACATTCTAAATATATAAAAATAACGGTTAGTTACGAATTCTAAATTCATAGCTAACCGTTATTTTAATTGTAGACCTTATTCTTCTCCTGGCTCACTGGCAATAATCTGTAAATCACCAGTCAACGTCCACTCTTTGACTTGATAAGGTAAAACAAAATGCACACCTTTTTTAATTTCATAACTTTGGCCGTCAACTGTAATTTCACCCTCACCTTTCAATACAGAAACTAAGGTATAAGGCGCAGCTTGACGTTTAAAAGTTGCGGTACCATTCTTTAACAACCATTGATAAACAGAGAAATGTGGTGAAACTGGTGGCTTAACATAAGTTGTCACTTCTGCATCACCAACCGTTGTCTTTTCAATATTTAATTGCGGATCAACATGAGGCACTGTGGTCACATCAATTGATTGTTGCAAATGAAGTTCACGTTTCTCACCAGTTGTTTTATCTACCCGGTCAAAATCGTATAAACGGTATGTTGTATCACTACTCTGTTGAGTCTCTAAGACCATAATTCCTTTACCCAACGCATGAATTGTGCCACTAGGGACATAATAGAATTCACCTGGTTTAACAGGAACTCGGCGGAACAATTTATCCCACTTACCGTTGTTAATCCAATCAGCTAACTCTTCGTGCGTTTTAGCGTTGTGGCCATAATAAAGTTCTGCCCCTGGCTCGGCCGAAATAATATACCAGCATTCCGTTTTTCCTAGTTCATGTTCATGCTCTGCAGCGTATGCATCATCCGGATGAACCTGCACAGATAAATCATCATTGGCATCTAAAATTTTGGTTAGCAATGGGAAAACATCCCCCTTTGCATTTCCAAATGCCTCGCGATGCTGATCCCAAACTTGATCCAATGTTAAACCTTTGTAAGGTCCATTAGTGACCATAGCTGGACCATGAGGATGAGCCGAAATTGCCCAGCACTCACCGGTTGTGTCACTTGGGATTTTATATCCAAACTCAGTAGCTAATTTCTTGCCACCCCAAATTTTTTCATGAAATACAGGTTTCAAAAATAATGGTTCACTCAAAACGATCTCTCCTTTGTCTTTAACGACTATTCTTAAGCTATTTTCGCTATTACATTAACAGTTTACCATAAAACAAAACCGCTTTCAGTAAGCGTTTGATTATTTTTGGCCTTCTTTCAAAAAAGCTTCAATTACAAGTTGGCGATATTTAAAATATATTTGGTTATCTGAAGTCGGATGCACGCGATTAGAAAGAAACACTAATCCCCGCTTTCTTGCCCTATCTACCAATAGCATTGTGCCAGTAAACCCACTGTGTTTTAAGACCCAATGCTTTTGTGATTCATCTTCTTTTGCGATCAGTCCCCAACCAAAAGAACGAACTAACTGAGAGTTTGCAGTCTGATTTTCAAACAATTGATCAATTGTCTGCGAGTTTAAGACATCAGGATTTCTTTTTGGTTCCAGTAACCAGCCAACAAATTTAGTTAGATCTGTTAACGTCGAAAAAAGCCCCGCAGAGCCGCAATGTGCTCCTAGAATTCTGGCTTTCGGATCATGCACAACTCCTCGAATCAGCCCCATCTGTGCGGTCCATTCCGTTGGGACACAATCCAAAGGATCGGGTTGAAAAGTCGTTTGGCTTAACCCAAGCGGTTTTAGTATGCGCTCTGTGATGGCATTTTGAATTGGTCGATGACAAATTTTTTCTACAATTAGCCCTAGAAAAATATAATTTAGATCTGAATAAACGACTTCTCGATTAAAACCAGATCCAATTTTTAATGTGAATAAGGCCTTCAAAAGAGCTGCTTCGCTTAGTTCGTTGCGATGAGGAATATAGCCTGTAATTCCGGAAGTGTGAGTTAACAAATGACGTAAGGTAACCCGAGAATCAAAGAAATTGGGTAAATATGTGCAAACTGGCTCATCATATGAAAGCAACCCTTCGTCCACTAATTGGGCAATTACAATTTCTGTTCCAACAACTTTCGTTAAAGAAGCAATATCATAAACCATCCCGACCCGTAACTTTTGCTGTTTCGGCACCAATTCGGCCTGTCCTAAAACATGTTGAATAATTTGCTCATGATCAATAATGGCATAAGAGACTCCGGGAACAATCCTCTCTTTAACCATTTTTGCGATTTGTTTTTCCGTATTTTTATAAGTTACCATTTGTTTTCTCCTTGACTTAAAAGCACAAAAAATCCACTACCCAATTATTGTCTCATATTTAAGGATGAAACAACTTTTGAATAATGGATTTTTTATTTTTAAAATTAAGGTTTAAATAACTTCATTACCAGAAAACTGACTGTTATATAGATCCGCATAAAAACCATTTTGTTCCATTAAGCTATCATGATTTCCGGTTTCCATAATTTGACCATGGTTCACAACCACGATATTTTGGGCATTCCGAATTGTTGATAGTCGATGGGCAACCACGAAACTTGTCCGGTTCTTAAGCAATTTATTCATCGCTTTTTGAATCAAGACTTCTGTACGGGTATCAACCGAACTAGTCGCTTCATCTAAGATAAGAACTTTAGGGTCTGCCAAGAATGCTCGTGCAATTGTTAATAATTGCCGCTGTCCTTGGGAAATATTTGTTGCAGATTCGTTAAGCACAGTATCATAACCATCTGGTAACTGACGAATAAAGGAATCGGCATGTGCTGCCTTCGCAGACTCAACCATATCGTCATCAGTTGCATCTTCGCGACCATACTTGATGTTTTCACGAATGGTACCTGTGAACAACCAGGTATCCTGAAGAACCATTGCAAATTCAGAACGTAACTGAGCACGACTCAAATTTCGAGTATCCACACTGTCTAATTTAATGGAACCGTCTTTAATATCATAAAAACGTTCAAGTAAATTAATGATCGTTGTTTTTCCGGCTCCAGTTGGTCCAACAATGGCCACCATTTCTCCAGAATTGACATCCAGATTAAAGTCCTGAATTAAAGGTGTATCTTCAACATATTGAAAATCAACATGATCAAAGACAACTTCTGCCTTTGGATTCTTAACATCGGCAATGTCGACGTGGGTTTCTTCCATTTCAGGTTCATCAATCACGGCAAAAATTCGTTCCGCAGAAGCAATTGTCAACTGAATCGTATTTGTTAAGTTGGCAATCTGGGTTATTGGTTGTGAAAACTGTTGTGTGTACTGTAAGAATGCCTGTACATTACCTAATGTGATCTGACCATTAGCAACCTCAACACCACCAACAACCGCAACGAAAACATAACCTAAGTTTTTAATAAAGTTCATTAACGGCATAATTAAACCAGAAACAAATTGTGCCTTCCAAGCATAGTTTAAATACTGATCATTTTCTTTTTTGAAATCTTGGATTGCTTTGTCTTCATGATTAAAACTCTTTACCACAGTATGTCCGGCATAAGTTTCTTCAATTTGATCATTTAACAAGCCAAGATGCTTTTGCTGACCACTAAAGAATTTTTGTGACTTTGGTGCCACAACTGCGACCACAATTAAACTTAGGGGTACCGTCAAAACGGCAATCAGCGTTAGTTTCCAACTAATCGTCAACATCATGTAGAGCACACCAACAAATTGGAAAACACTCGTAACTAACTGCGTCAAACTTTGCTGCAAAGTTCCAGAGATGTTATCCATATCATTAGACATTCGACTCATGACATCCCCATTAGAATGGGTATCATAATATGAAACAGGTACACGTTGTAACTTAGCTTTGAAATCTTTCCGCATTTGATAAACGGCTCGTTGTGACACTTGGGTCATAATGGCCTGTTGTGCAAAACTAAACAGGGCTGATAAACCATATAAAATACCAACTGTGGCCAAAATATGGATAATTTTTGTGAAGTTGATTGGCAGTGTATGAAGCGCAATGCCGGCCTTCATTTGGGCCTGGCCCTTCATAACACCTGCAAATATCTCAGTTGTCGCTTTTCCTAAAACCTTAGGGGCATTAATCTGAAGCACAACAGAAACACCAGCCATAATCAAAACTAGCACAACCATTACCATCCAAGGAGAGAGATAGCGAAGTAAGCGACCAGTCGTTTTCCAAAAATGTTGTGGCTTTTCAACTGCCATACCCATTCCTGGACCATGGCCACCGTGACCACCAGTACGTTGTGGCGCTCGTTCATTATTTTTAGCCATTTACCTGATCTCCCTTCTTGATTTGTGAGTCAATAATCTCTCGATAAGTATCATTATTGGCTTTTAGTTCTTGATGCGTCCCTTGGCCTACAATCTTACCCTTGTCGATAACCAAGATTAGATCAGCATCAGCCACTGTCGCGATTCGTTGAGCAACAATTACAACCACACTCTTTTGGATTTGACTATCCTCACGCAAAGAATGCCGTAATTCAGCATCGGTTTTGAAATCAAGCGCTGAGAATGAATCGTCAAAGACGTATACTGGAGCTTGTTTAACTAATGTCCTAGCAATCGTCAACCGTTGTTTTTGACCACCAGAGAAGTTATCTCCATCTTGTTCTACCCAAGCATCCAAACCATCCTCATCTTTATGAATAAATTCAGTTGCTTGAGCAATTTCCATTGCATGCCAAATTTCGTCATCCGTTGCATCAGGATTACCAAATTGCATGTTTTCTCTAATTGTTCCTCGGAAAAGGACGGATTTTTGCTGTGCTAATGAAACCTGAGCATGCACATCTTTTTGACTCAATGTTTTAACGTCAGTTCCGTTAATTAAGATTTCCCCTTTTTCGGGATCAAAGAAACGAGGAATTAAACTCACAAGGGTTGATTTACCAGAACCAGTACCTCCGATAATAGCAACTGTTTGCCCAGCTGTAGCTTTAAAGTTTGCCCCATCAATTGCTAAATCTTCTGCACCTTTATATCGAAAATCAACATTCTGAAATTCTAACGAAGCCGCCTTTGTTTCGTCTTTAGTTGAAACAGGTTGCTCCGGATCCTTGACACTATTTTTCATTTCCAAAACTTCATTAATTCGTTTTGCGGATGCTGAAGCACGAGGAACCAAAACAAAGACCATGGAAAGCATCATAAAACTCATTAAAATCTGAGCTGCGTAAGTCATGAATGCAACCAAATTTCCCACTTGCATAGTTTGATTAGAGATTAACTTGGCTCCATACCAGATAATTCCCATATTAGTTCCGCTCATAATTAAAGTCATGATTGGGAACATAAAGGAAACAATCGTAAAGACTTTGATTGCGGTATGCGTATAATCTTTGTTGGCATCCCCAAAACGATCTTGTTCGAACTTGTCCCGATTAAAGGCTCGAATAACCCGAACCCCTGTTAACCCTTCCCGGAAGACCAGGTTAATTCGGTCAATCTTCTTTTGCATCCCTTGAAAAAGCGGTACTGCAAAATACATAATAATTCCAACAAAAAAGACAAGCACTGGGATAGCTACCAAGAAAACAGCAGTTAATGCTGGTTGTTTGTTGTACGCCATAATCCCGGCACCAACCAACATTATTGGTGACTGAAGCATCATTCGTAAGATCATAACCATCACATTTTGAATTTGAATAACATCATTGGTTGTCCGTGTAATTAAAGATGCGTCCCCAAATTTTTCAAATTCATGATTTGATAAAAATGAAACTTTCTTAAAAAGAGCGTCACGAATTTTACTACCCATTTTCTGGGATTGCGTTGCTGCAAAATAGACGTTTACTGCCGCTGCTAATACCCCTAAAAATGAGATTGCTAACATTTTATAACCTGAGTTCCAAATATATGAGATATCACTTTTGGCAACTCCGTTATTAATAATATCTGAAGTGATATTCGGTAACCACAAATCACATATGACCTGAACAATTAAAAATACGGTCCCAATGACTACTGCCCACCAGGCCAAGTATTTTCGTGATAATTTAAGCATTTAACCAAGCTCCTTTTTTGATTTTAGTGCGCCATTTGCAATCCAATCCAATGTCGTTGCAAATTCGGCTTTGGCATCGGCAATTGTTTCGGGTGACTCTTCTTTTTGAGAACGAAAATAATGACCAATCGCGTGAACAAAAACAGTGAAGATTAATCGTTGCAATGCCTTTAACTCTGCATCGTTATTAATGCGAAGTTTAGACCGATCAACCATTTTGCTAATCTTGTCCTCAACTGCCTGCATACTTTGGAAAAATGGATGTTTATGATGATCCTTTCCAAAATGCTTCGAATGATGATCGCGCTGAAAATCGTTTGATCCAACATTCTTAAAAATATCCGCATTTGGTCCTTCAGTAATTTCTCCTACCGCAAAATCAAAGAAATACTTCATTGATTTAAATATGTCGCCATGCGTTTTTTCCAACATATCGAAAAAATGTTGCTCCATATCCGTCATCAAGTTTCCTAGAAAATAAAAATAAAGATCCTCTTTATTTTCAAAATACTGATAAAAACTGCCTCGCGGAATTTGCGCATCTTCAACAATTGCACTAACTGATACTTCTTCAAGTGATGCACGAGAAAATTCATGCTGTGCAGCTTGCATCAATCGTGCTTTTTTCTCTTTGTTCAGATTGAAATACGTTGCTTTTGGCATCTCTTCCTCCTCAAAATGACACACTGTCATAATTGATGATTATACGCTTAATCCATGCTTTTGCAACACGAAATTTATGAACATTCCTGTTTAAATTTCTAAGATTAAATTTTGTTATCTAAATCAAAAAGCCACCTGAATGACCTTTTATTAAGATCGTTCAGGTGTGCCGTAAATAAACTTACTTGTAAATTTGAATTGTCTTTTTACCTAAATCTGTTGTTGCGTGCAAGTATTCAAAATCGACCTGTAATTGAAGTTGACTTAGATTTAATTTTTTTAATCCTGATTTTTTATTTAAATTAAATGTTGCTTCATACTCATGATTTTTGGCACTAATTAATCAGTGTTTACTTTTATCAAGATAATCCTTACCGAAAACACTGTCATTACCGTTATCCTGGTAAGTCTTTGCCATAATTGCAAATCCTGAAACAACATTATTATTCTTCAAAAAATCATGAACAGATCCATCCATACCAGTAAACTCATAGCGGACGGTTAATTTACCATTTTGTAAAACTGCTTTTTTAAATTTATATACAGAATTACTTCGTTTTGCCTTAACAGTCATCGGAATCTTTTTAAGAGATGTTCTTGAGGTAACCTCAGGCTTATCCAAGCTTGACTCAATTGTTAAATCCTTAATTTGTTTAGGCATTTTTTTTATTTTATATCCAACAATTTGATTTTTTCCGTTCCCGCTAATAGAGACTGCATTCGCATCCAGTAGATAATCCTTTTTACTTTTGTTAACCAAGATTTTAAATATTGCTAATTGATCTTTGCTGTATCTTTGTGCTAACCGAAACTTTATTAAACCGGTTCCACCGACGTATTCATCAATCCCAAGAACTCTTAATTTAACATCACCGTTTGCCAAAGTTAACCTACCGTTCAATTTGCGTGAAGTAACTTTGCTAGGGGAAAGATGTAGGTTAAATGCCCAGCGACCAAAGTTTCTCTTGAAGCTCGTAAATACAATCGGAAAATTAATCGTTCTTTTAGGAACTGCTCCTTTAATCTGCCTGCTCCATCATAATTTCAGTAAATGCTTGTTGATTTCCATGCATAGCTCGTTTGACAATTCTAATTTTGACTTTGTTCACGTGGCTTACCCCCTTTCACCTATTAGTGGTATAAACACTGGAAAAAGTTGCACTTTTATTTAATGAATCAAAAAAAGCTGCTATACAACATTTTAACGTCATATAACAGCTTCAATATTTAAAATTATTGGGCATACTGGGATCGAACCAGTAAATTACGGATTCAGAGTCCGAGGCCTTACCATTTGGCGAATGCCCACTAAATTACCTCTATAATATTACCGTCTTTCCGCCAAACTGTCAATAAGTCTTCTTTTATTTTGCCGATTTTCATTGAAAGTTGTGAACATCTGACAACTACCTTGGTTTTTGCTACAATAAAGGTAATGTTACGAGGTGAAAATATGGCTACAAATTCTGATTCAATTTATAATGTTTTATCACAAGTTTATAATCATCCAGACCGTGCCGCTGTCAATACGCTGGGATATACAAATGTGGTGCAATTAAATATAAACGACACAATGCATGTAGCAAATCCAGAAATCTATTTTCCAGATGAAACGTTACTTGTCGACCGTCTATCTGATGATTTTGTTGCTAAATACCGTACTTTGCTTGATCATTTTAATACCTATACTACTAGGCCAACAAAAACTTATCACGAAGTTTGGGTAACGACTGCTCATATCCTAAAACAAAAAGCCTATATGCTTGAGTTGACTTATGAGTAAGAAGGAACTTAAAGCAGCCCTCGCCGACACCAAACAAAAACTGGTCATCTGGGCAGTAATCGCGATTCTTTGCTTGGTCAGCGAAAGTTTATTGCCCTATTCGTTCATTCCATACATTCTTATCGCAATATTCGTTTATTGGATGTACTTATTTATCAGCTTAATTTATCTGACTTTTCTGGCACGAAAAAAGTGAATTAACAGCTAAGGTATTGACTTTAAGTCCCAAATACGATAAATTAGAAAAGTACTAATTGACTAATTGCCCGCTGGTCAAATTGGTTTAAGACGTCGCCCTCTCAAGGCGGAGCTACGGGTTCGATCCCCGTGCGGGCTATAATTAAGCAAAAAATAAGCCTCAAAGCATTGTTAAATCAGTGTTTTGAGGCTTATTTTTCTTTTTAAAAATACGTCATTTCGACATTGTCACTAATATAGTTTACAAACTGGAGTAAAGCATGCCGATTTTCTAATTTATTGAAGGTTTTAATCTTGTTATGTCCATCTTCCCGATAGGTGATCACCATGACGTTTTGACTTTTAATTCCAGTCTTCTTGATGAATGCAAGATATTTTTTTGAGCCTAATTTGGTACGAATATTTTTCAAATCAATGCTATAGAAGTCCTCTTGTGCACTCAATGAATAACGCCGAATTTCCTTACGTACCTTGGGATAATGTTTGCTGTCCGAATTATAAAAATATATTTCCGTGTCATAAGAGCTATATCTTTTTTTCTGAATTTCTTGAACGGCTTTGGTTGCAGAGATCGGAATTGGTGTTACATGATTCTTTGTATAATCCGGTTGATTGATAAATTGAAAAACGACGCCCAATCCCACAATCAATAAGGCTCCTGCTAACCCAATATGTTTAGCAGAATAAGAACGATCCCCATAAAAGAAAAACAGAACCATAATTACAACTACTAAAACAGATAAAATCCACAAGGAACCAATATAAAAATGTAACCCCATCGAATACGTAGTTACCCGTCTTCGTGTAAGCTGATAGTAATTGGTAATTCTCATGTAAAGCAGGATCAACAAAATAACCCCTACGGCTCTTTCGATAAAATTAACTACAGCCTGTTTGCGCACAATGATCTCCTACCATTTTGACAAACCTATTCATACATCGGTACTATAATACCGCTTTCTAACTATTTTTAATAATATTCCGTAAATAAAAAAAGTTACTCCTTATACACCTCAGAGTAACTCTATTCTTATGAAATTTTATAACGTCGTATTTTTATCGTCTTTCGTACCAAGTAATTTTCCGACCACTGGCAGTTTACCAAATTCTTCCGCACTATCTGAAGGCACAACCACCAAATTTGTATCAGACTTTGCTAAATCAGAAAAAGCATTGATAGATTGATTTTGGAAATATTTTTCGGTAGCTTCTGCTAATCCAGCTTGAACGGTATCAATCCGGTAACGCTCAGCATTGGCACGTGTTTTAGTTGCATCCGCTTCTGCTTTGGCAGTCGCCATTAGCGCATCATTCTTAGCTTTAGTAGTCAATTCAATAGATTTGGCTTCCCCTTCTGCTTTAGCGATGGTTGCCACTCGTTCACGATCAGCCGTCAATTGTTTATCCATTGCTTCTTGAATGGCACGAGAAGGTGTTAATTCATCAATATTAATTCGATCCACATTAATTCCGTATGTGTTCGTCAAATCGCCAATTGCCAATGTCAATTCCTGGTTAATTTTGGCAGTCGACCCTAAGGCCTCATTCAAGTCCATCCGTCCGATGATATCTCGTAAATGCCCACGAACAAGTTGGGCCATCGATTCAACGGAATCTGTATTTTCATATTGATACTTCACTGGATCGGTAATATGGAAGTTCAACGTTAAACTAGCTGAAACGTCCGCATTATCCTTTGTAATAATTGAATAGTTTGGTAGTGCTAAAGGTTCCATCGCTAAACTCACATTTTTAATTTTTTGAAAAAATGGAAAATAAAAATGAAATCCAGGATCAACGCTCCGTTTGTATTTTCCTAATGTTTCTACTAGACCACGATTATTTTGTGGCACAATTCTTAATCCAAATGGCATATTTAAACCCCTCCGTTTTTCTGGTACTCGTGCATGAACTGTTCTTTCTGGTTTATCATGATTAGCTCGTCGATCTCGCTTATCTGGTTTGGATATCGCATGCTGCCTACTCTGAATAGCTTTTAATTGCGCTTTTTGATACTGATTCGCGTACTCACCATTCATTGCCGCCTGCATTTGGCCCCAAAATCCCGCTTGATGTTTTTGCTGATTTGCCATCCTTATCTCCCCCAAAATGGCTAAATTTTTTGTAACGTTAATATGTTTCCATTTGCCTCAATAACCGCATACTTTGCAGTTGTATCGACATCCCCGTTATCATTAATTAAATAACGGTAATAAATACCTGAAACAAAGGCAAGTCCATGGTCAACGTTTAAGTCCTTTCCTAAAACGGTCTGGCCAATAATTTGCCGATTCTCAAAACTTTTTGTCCCATGATTATCTGATAGCAAACTCACAATGTACATATTGACACTCTGATTTGCTCGATTGGCTTCCTCGGCCAATCGATCGTAAAGCTCCTGGTCCAAACGCAATAAAAACCGCTTGTCCTTTTTATCATTCGCCATGAACTGATCGCCTCTTCTCAATATCATTCTGATATCAAACCCATTGTAAGCGATTTACGTACCAGAGTCAATATAAAAAAGCCTATTCCAAATAAAAATCTGAAACAGGCCATCCTAATTTTATTAGTTTTCGAATTGAGCCATTTTTTTACCTGCTTGTAACCATTCAAGGCGCTGTTGTTCGTTGGCTTTCCACGAACGACTGCGTGTTACCCCTTGCGACAACGGTTTGCCATTTTCAAGCATTTTTAGCAGTTCAGTATCAGAGAGTTGTTCAAGTTCATTTTTGTGACTTGTTTTAATGATCGTACAAAGCCGATTGCCATCTTCCGCAGGTTTTCCATAATCATTAAATGTCCCACACACTCTAAATGCTGGTAAATTCTGTTTAAGCTCCCCGGCCGCTATCTCTCGATCAAAATATTCTTTAACCATGGTAACAATTAAACTATCTAAATTGCGTTCATCATAGGTCACATAATTTTCCTGATCAACAGTAAACACATCTTTATCGTAAGCATACTTGGCTGATTTTTTGAGCGCGTTACTTTTAGCTTCAAGTGCTGTAAAACCGCTTTGCAAAATATAATAACAATTATTTTCTGCGTCAACAGCTTCCGTCAATTGAACAGAGTTTTCTGAAGAACGATTTCCGACCCCTTCCAAGAATTCTGCACCAACTGCTGTGATATTAAATTCCTGCTTAAATAATTGTTCCAGCCATTCTTTGGCCTGAGTCACATCTACTAAATACTTTGATTCATCTTGCCAAAATTGCTTGTTTGAGTAGTTCTCACCAAGATTGAATTTTTGATATAAATCTGACCAATTCTGAATTGTATCGATCGTTGGTACTAAAGCAATTTTCGTATAATTTGATTTCTGAATATTATTGTCTAAAAAAGTCCCTGCTGCATAATTTCCGTTAAACTTTAAATAATCAGCGCGTTTTTTCTCGAACATTTCACTATCTGCCATTTGAATTTTCCTTTCGACTTTTAAATAACTCGTGCTTTCACGTTACTAAAAAAATGAACCGATTACAAGTACATAATTTTAAACAAAAAAATAAGCCTAGTTTTAAAACAGAAAATTTTCATTTACCGCTTCTCACTAGACTTATTCTTTATTCACTAAAACCCTAACAAGTCTTATTTGCCAAGACGTTCGTTGAGTTCTTTTGTTTGTGCTTCATAGCCAGGACGGCCAAGCAAGGCAAACATATTATTTTTGTAAGCTTCAACACCTGGTTGGTTGAATGGGTTGATTCCGTTCAAGTAGCCAGAAATACCAACAGCAGCTTCAAAGAAGTAAATCATGTAACCCAATGTATAAGCATCCTGTTGAGGAATGTTAACATTCATAACTGGCACACCACCATCGTTATGAGCCAAGGTAACCCCTTGATGAGCCTTCTTGTTAACTTCATCCATTGTCCGGCCTTCCAAGTACTTAAGACCATCCAAGTTTTTCTCTTCCTTTGGTACATTCAAATCATGGTTAGGTTTGTCAACATTGACAACTGTTTCCATGAGGTTACGACGACCTTCTTGAATGTATTGGCCAAGTGAATGTAAATCAGTTGAGAAGTTAGCTGATGAAGGATAGATACCCTTCTGATCTTTTCCTTCTGATTCACCCATCAATTGTTTCCACCATTCGCCAAAGTATTGTAACGTTGGTTCGAAGTTTTCTAACAATTCAGTTGTGTAACCTTTACGATATAAAATGTTACGTAAAGCAGCATATTTATAAGCATCGTTCTTTGTTACATCAGGATTTGCATATGCATCACGGCCATCTGCAGCACCCTTCATTAATTGGTCAATGTCACCGCCAGCAACAGCGATTGGTAACAAACCAACAGCAGAAAGAACTGAGAAGCGGCCACCAATGTCATCAGGCACAACGAATTCTTCGTAACCTTCAGCATCAGATTCTACCTTCAAGGCACCCTTTGCTTTGTCAGTTGTAGCGAAGATACGTTCTTTAGCACCATCTTTACCATATTTAGCAATTAATTTTTCCTTCAAAACACGGAATGCAATTGAAGGTTCTGTAGTTGTTCCTGATTTTGAAATGACATTAATAGAAAAGTCACGATCGCCAATCAAGTTTACTAAGTCAGTCAAGTAAGTTGAGCTAATTGAATTTCCGGCAAAAAATACTTGAGGGATACCACCACGTTGTTCTTTAGGAAGCAAATTGTAGAAAGTATTGCCAAGAAAATCAATTGCTGCACGAGCGCCCAAGTATGAGCCACCAATACCGATTGCTACGAAAACTTCAGAGTTATTCTGAATCTTCTTAGCTGATTCCTTGATACGTGCAAATTCTTTCTTGTCGTAGTCAACTGGCAAGTCAATGAATCCACGGAAATCTTTACCAGCACCGGTTCCTTCACGTAATTCTTTGTCTGCAGCAGTAACAAGTGGTTGCATTTCAGCAAGCTCATTATCATGAACAAACTCAGAAACTGCTGAGCTATCAAACGAAATATGTGCCATTATTTAATTACCTCACTTAATATTTTTATTATTTCACTAACTTATTATACACCCGATTACTAAAATTTGAAGCGTGACCAAAAGTTCATTTAATGAATAGAAAGTAAACAAAAAACCGAAAGCTAGATGCCATCGGTTTCTTCTAGTGAAATTTTAAAAATTATTGCATCATTCCTAATAAAGTTGAACCCACAATAATTAAAATCGATCCAAAAATAACATATTGCATTTCACGATGAGTTTTATGTTCGCCCAATAGCCAAATGCTACCGAATGTCGAAATTACAATTCCGGCTTGAGCAAGTGAGTAGCTGATCGCAAGGCCAACACTTGGAATTGCCAAGAACATGAAGATATTTCCGACTCCCCAGATAATTCCAGTAATCATATTAGCCCAAGTATGACGATTCTTAAATGCTGTCACGGCCGCTTTAGAAATAAAAACAAAAATAACAGCACCGGCAAACATCCCAATCGCTTGCGGCAAAATAACAGCTTTAGCATTCACGTTGGCAAAACGCACAATAACTGTATAGCCGATGTACCCAATTGTAGAAATAATTAGCGCACGAATTCCAGCTCCCATATCTTCATCTTTATTGTGTTCTTTGTCATTCTTATCTCGTAAGGATGTGAAAGTAGCACCAACGATCAATGCGATAACGGCAATGGTCCCCATTGTAATGGTTTTTCCAGTTGCCCATTCATGCCAAATTAAAACCCCAGCCAAAGCGTTTCCGGCAA
This sequence comes from Pediococcus inopinatus, assembly GCF_002982135.1. Lineage (NCBI taxonomy): Bacteria > Bacillati > Bacillota > Bacilli > Lactobacillales > Lactobacillaceae > Pediococcus > Pediococcus inopinatus. The sequence continues at coordinate 1,307,715 of NZ_CP019981.1, forward strand.
GTTGTAAGCCAGTTGATAATGGGACTGTTTTTGAAACACCGATTTTTTTCATTGATGTAAACTGCATTCCTTGACCAACGGCCCAGAATAAACCAGACACAACTCCTGCGATCCATACTTTAGATGTTAGTGTTGGTTGATATAGGAACCAAGTAAATACAGCAAATACAATGGCTCCCATGGTCATCCCTAATGTTTGTTGTGGGGCTGTTCCACCTAGACGTCCAGACACAAGCCCAATACTACCCCAAGCAATCGCTGGAATCAGTGCAATTATAATACCCATTTTAAAATTCTCCTTATTCTCTCTAAAATTAATGTCCATACCAAGACAAAGAAACATTTTAACAGTAAAGTAACCGTTTTTACAAGTGGTAAATTATTAAATTTAATTGATATACCAATTTCATTATACTGCAATGCTTGATATTTCAGGGATTCAGCGTCCTTATTTTTCGTTCATAAAAATATTGGACTAGTCCAAAAATAGTCACATTATTCGTGTTTAAAAATTAAATTCCATTTTTTGTTTCACTTCTTTGGCTTATCATCTAGACTTTCCTTCCATAGATTAGTCATATAAAAATGAGTCTGCATTTTCATAATCAAATGTGTTAAAATAGAAATGTTCGTTTAACGCAACCTTTTACACATCGTTGTAATATATTTTGGGAGGATTTTATTTATGTCATTAGTTAACGGTAACGAAATCTTTGCTGAAGCTCGCAAAGGTCATTATGCAGTTGGTGCTTTTAACACTAACAACTTGGAATGGACTCGTGCTATTCTTGGCGCTGCTCAAGAAAAAGGTACACCTGTTTTGATCCAAACTTCTATGGGAGCTGCTAAGTACATGGGCGGTTACGAACTTTGTTTAAACTTAGTTCAACAAACCATCAAGTCAATGAACATCACAGTTCCAGTTATCATGCATTTAGACCATGGTAACTACGAAGCTGCTAAAGAATGTATCGAAGTTGGTTACAACTCTGTTATGTTTGATGGTCATGATTTACCATTCGCAGAAAACTTAGAAAAAACTAAGGAAATCGTTAAGTTGGCTCATGCTAAGGGCATCTCTGTTGAAGCCGAAGTTGGTTCAATTGGTGGAGAAGAAGATGGTGTCATTGGTGAAGGTGAATTAGCTGATGTTGATGAAGCTAAACAAATCGCTGCAACTGGCGTTGATTACCTTGCTTGTGGAATTGGTAACATTCATGGTGAATACCCTGACAACTGGACTGGTTTGAAGTTCGAACGTCTCCAAGAATTAGCTGACGTAATTTCTACACCACTTGTTTTACATGGTGGTTCAGGAATTCCTAAGGAACAAATCCAAAAAGCTATTTCAATGGGTGTTTCAAAGGTTAACGTTAACACAGAATGCCAGATTGCTTTTGCTAAAGCAACCCGTAAGTACATTGAAGAAGGACATGACCAAAATGATATTAAAGGTTATGACCCTCGTAAGATGCTTGCACCTGGTACAAAAGCAATTGAAGATATCGTTACAAGTCGTATTGACTGGTTCGGTACTCCATCTGCTAAATAATTATTATAATTAAAAGCCATCATTCAAATTTGAATGATGGTTTTTTTTATTATTCAGTTTTTTGCGGCGGTAAAGTCACCGTAAAGGTTGTTCCCTTTCCAAATGTACTATCAACTACAATTTCACCACCATGTGCCTTCACCAACTGGTGCACAATGGCCATCCCTAAACCAGATTCACCATATTTGGTGTTCTTTCGAGAAGGATCCGCTTTATAGTACCGTTCCCAAATGTTCTTCATTTGTGACTCAGACATGCCAATTCCAGTATCGCTAATTGAAATCACACAATTCTTATCCTTATCATTGTGAGCCTCAATTGTAATTGTCCCGTCGTTTGTAAACTGAATCGCATTTTGCATAATATTAAACAGGATCTGAACAAACCGATCGTAGTCCGCATATACAATTACATCATCACCAACCTGCACCACAAATTTATCTTTGGCCTCAGTAGCCTTTTTCTGCAATTGCTCCATTAAATTTTCCACGATATGACTCACTGGAATGCTGTGACACGCCAACACAATTTGATTAGTCCGAATTTTTTCATAATCTAAATTATCATTTACTAATCGAATTAGTCGCTTCGTTTCATTACTCATCAACTGCAAGCTTTCTTCACGGCTCTCTTCTGGGATCGCATCGTAGGTCAGCCCTTCTAGTAAACCGTTGATCGTTGTTAATGGCGTTCGCATCTCGTGAGCGGCATCCGCCAAAAATTCCCGCCGTCTTTGTTCTTGGCGTTTAATTTCTTCGTCTGACTTCTTTAACGAAATAGCCATGTGATTAAAGTCAGTTGCTAAACCATCAATTTCATCATTACCCTTTGTAGGAACCTTAATATCAAAGTTACCTTTTCCAATTTTGTGGGCAGCCTTTCGAATCCGATCGATTCTAGAAACAGAATATTTAGCCAAACCATAGGCAATGATAATTGAAACCAGCCCTGAGATCAGAAAAGCGATCAGTAAATTATACCGGATTTTACGCATATTTAATTCAACATTAGAAACAGGCGACCCTACTGAGATCACGGCGATCAAATCTCCCTTTTGATTCCGGTAGGGTTTAATAATATCGGTGGTCGGACGATGATTTTTACTAGACGCTTGATTAAGACGTCGGTCTGACTTCCTGGTTATGGTTTCACCATTTTTCAACTTCTTCCACTGTGCAGCACTTATCGTTGGTGAAAAATTAGCCTTTGGATACGCAATTGTATTTTGCTTATTGTAAATTGTAAAATGCACAGATTGGTTTTCTAACAATCGCTCACTATTTTCCAATCCCGCAATTTGAATCCCCTCAAACTCGCCGCTGGTGCTAACCACTACAGATTGTTGAAAAACACTGTCTGCATAGCCTTCAAGCTGTTTCCAAGTATCTTGGTAAATCATTCGGCTAGAAAACTGACTGAATGCAATTCCGAAAACAATTAGTGTTGTAAAAATAACGGCAAAAAATGCCAACATTTGTTGATATAGGAGTTTCAGTTTCATACTTAATCCCCCGCTTTGCTATCATCGAACTTATAGCCAACTCCCCAAACTGTTTGAATGACTTGTGGGCCAACTTTTTCAATCTTTTGACGCAGTTTTTTGATATGGGCATCAACCGTACGCTCGTCACCGTGGAATTCATAATCCCAAACAAGTTGCAGTAGCTGTTCTCGTGAAAAAACTTGTTTTGGTTTTTGAGCCAATGTTTTAAGCAAATCAAACTCTTTAGGAGTTAGATCCGGAATTAATTTATCATCTAAGTAAGCCTCTCGTGTTGAGGAACTTAATTTAAAATTATTTGTTTCCACATCAAAGTCTTCAGCTTGATCACCATTCTGTTGAGTATTATCGCCGATTGTATTCATCTGAGCACGACGATAAAGGGCCTTAATCCGCGCAATTAGTGTAATTGGACTAAACGGTTTTGTCACATAATCGTCGGCACCCATTTCTAGTCCTAATACTTGATCACTTTCTGAATCACGAGCCGTCAACATAATAATCGGGACTGTTTGAGAAATCTGACGAATTTCGAAACTAACCGTCATCCCATCTTTACCAGGTAAGTTTAAATCTAATGTAATCATATCCCAGTCGTGGGGAGTAGCCTTAAACATATCAATTGCTTCATTGCCGTCATACGCAAAATGTGCATCCCATTGTTCTTTCTTAAAAAACATCCCCATCATTTCGGATACCGATTTATTATCTTCAATCATTAAAATTTTCATTGTGGTCCCTCTTCCCTAAGTTATCCATATCACTAGTATAATTCAAACGTTCGTGTAAACCTAGAAACGTTTGGATTATTTTCTTCAGTAGCATATCAGCCTTAGATTAAGTCTACATAAAAGTTTTTGATAAGCAAGATAGTTAAAAAGTCTAATTGCACATGTTAAACTCTTTTTATAGTTGCTATCTAGGCATTTCGAAAGGAGAAATTTTATGTTACTACGAGTTCAGACCACCGATGATGAGGTACTTTATGTAAACGAAAATCAGATCGCTTATGTCAAAAAAATTGATACCCGCTTGTTGGACGAGGAAAGTAATTGGCAAGTTTTCCTTATGGATGCTGCAGAAACTAGCTTTATTATCCCACATAGCGAGTTGAAACGGCAGGAACAAGTTGTATAATATGGCTATAAGTCAAGCTAGGAAGTGATAGTTTGGAACGCGAATCCGACGACATTTGTTTCTCAGATAATAATCACGAATTTAATTTGCGAGCAGCCGGGATAATTGAAAGAAAAAATCAACTATTAGTCTGTGAAACTACCAGTCCTTCTGCCGATTTTGTTTTTATTGGCGGTCGGGTTAAGTTTGGTGAATCATCTAAAGCAGCCATCCAACGGGAGTTCAGTGAAGAACTCCACGTTAATGTTCAAATCAAACGGTTACTATGGGTAATTGAACATCAGGTCCATTTAGAAACAGAAAGTTTTCAACAAGTTATCTTGTTATACCTATTAGCTGCTGATGACTCGATTCCCGATCAGACAAATAAAGGGACTCTGACTGCTTGGAAATCTCTTTCTGAGCTCCAACAAACCAAGTTGCAACCACCTATTTTTAAATTTTTGAAGGAGCTTCCCAAAACTACGCAATATTGGCAAGATATTTCTTAACAATCATCCTTGTGTTTAATAACTTGGTTTCTCAAGTACTTTCCAATCTGAGAAGATTTGATCTGCTTTATCAAAAAATAAATCATGTTCCAGAAACGCTTTTGCCTTAAGTAATAAGGGAGAGGCGTTTTTTTCGTTTAATTCTGCTAATGGAAGGCTTAATGCGCCAAATGAATCTTGGCCACTAAAATGAACACCATTTTGCTCATTCCTCCACATTTTTTTAGAATACTAATTTTAACAAACCAGTAATTTTATGTTTAAACCACCAAAACGTTACATCAAATTCGCAAAACTCGTTGTAGGTTTCCCTTATTTTCGGTTTTAGATTATCAAATAAGCACGAGAGTTGCGAGCGCTGTCAATCAACCTATATAGTAAAATAGTACCCAAAAAAACTAACTAAGGATGTGATTTATATGCATGATGATAAGATCAAAGACGTTTTTAAACAAGATGAAAATCGCCGCGGGGCCCCCGACAGTAATATGAGTTACGATGAGCAAAATGACAATCCAATGGAACCAGGTGAAAAATCTCCTAAAGAAACACCAGACACGATTCCAAACGAAAACAACGATCAAGAAGGAAAGTACTTGCTTCATGATGAATCAAAAGATGAGGAGTAATTGAACTAAATTCGTACTTGTAATACACCAAATTTAAATCTTTAGAAATCTCATAATTTATATCTAAAAACATTTAAGGAGAACTAACATGAAAACAACAAAATTAGTGATTGGCATTCTTATGATCGTCTTAGCCGCATTTATTCTGTTCCAATCCATGTTTGCGGGAGTTGGTAACGCCATAGAAGGTAATAATCATACATCTGGTACAAGTGGCGTTTTAGTCGCCCTCTTATACATCGTTATGGGCATCGTTTATCTTGCTACCCGAAAGGCTAGAAAACTGGCCGAAAAAACTCCGGTACAATACCGAAACCTATCCGACCAGTTGGTTGCTTAAAATTCACTCCAAATTATGGGGTTCAGTTCAAATTGCTTTTTGTACGTCAATTTATTTAATTTCCACAAAAAAATAGGTTTGAGATTTTCAGCAAAACGAAAATCTCAAACCTATTTTTTTTAAAGAATTAGTTTTTCTGGCCTACTATTTACACTTTCAACAATCCGATCAACAAATATCTGAATGTGAGAACTTCTTATTTAACTTTGGAGATCTAACCTTTGCTTTAATTCTTAAAATAGTACACTATTCATATTTACTACTAATCAAAAGCGCTTCCTACTATATAAAACATTCATCACAATTATTTTTTTCGCTTACTAATATATATTGCTATACATGCAACTATTATGATTACTAAAAATGTGGTTAATACATTCAGCACCCTTTTCATCCCTCCTTAATTTCTATTATTTTTCCAAGTACCAACTTTCGTGCAATTTCATGTTTTTATTAGTTTTGCTCCAACTAGTTATTTTCACAGCACCATGTACATAATCTATTGCACCAGCTGGCGTTGATAGAATTCCGCTACAAGTAAACTTGGCATAAGCATTGACATTAGCTCCTACATGAGTTGCTGAAAAGTCTGTTGTTTTGCATGACGTAGATAATCCCGAAACATAACTATAAGAACCGGCAGTGTTCGAATATCGCATTTTGATACCACTGTTACTTAAAGTATAGTGCATATTAAGTCGTTGAGAATAAAAACCAAGCCCTTTCCAATTAACTCCGGCAGTTATTATATATTCTCGGTTCCCATAAGCCTTCGTGATATCATAGTGTCCACTTGTGGAAGATCTAAGAAGCGGTTCATTGTTTCCTATTGCTTGGTTTTCAGAGACATCTTGAGACTGTACTTGAACAGTAAATCCATTTCCTAAATTTGCCTCTTCTAAAATATAACCAGTATCATTACCTTCTGTGGTTGCTTTTTTTATCACGGACTGTGTTTCATTTAATAAAACTTCTTTTTGCTGATCTGTTAATTCAGATACTGCCCTTTCAACAGTAGTCTGGCTATTATCGCCAGCAGTTTTCTTTACTAAACTGTCATTAATTGTAGATAAATCATTTTCGGTTGAACTATCCGCATGCACTTTCATGGAGTAACCAAATATCAAAACTAAAACAGTTGACATCAATAACATTATTTTTTTCATGATATACACTCCCCCTACTGACCGGTTGTTTGAAAACGCTTTCTACAATTTATTATACACCTTAAATCATGCAATCAACCACCTTTTTTTAATGATTAATTACACATTTTATTAAAAAATCTATTTTGCGAATTTTGAGTGTTTGAATAATTATGTGTAAATGATTCATTGGGAATTAAAAAATATGTACATCAAACCGAAAACGGACACATTAGAACCGAATAAGTTTGGAATAATAAAATAAAGTTCTAAAACAGCCAAATACAAAAGGTACTTTGAATTGGTATACCTTCTCAGCCCATGAACCCGTTCACTTTAACCATCTTTTGTGCAAAAGGTTTGGATGCAAAACAGTGCATAATATTGAAAATAGCCTTCAAGATAAACCGCATAAAACCGGCATTCTGAAGGCTATTGACAGGTATTAAATTGATAAAATGGAGTCGGCGGGGATCGAACCCGCGTCCAAGCATATTGCCACCTAGATATCTACGCTCATAGTCATACTATTTAAGTTTCACTAGCCAAAACACCGTATGGCATGGTTCTCTTGACTAGCTAATCTGATTAGTCTCTTCAACTCACTTCAGATGGGAGTGCGTTGCGTAAGTCCACTTAATTTAAGACCTGTATCTAACACATGGACGATGCCAGGCAGATCTACACTAAGCTGTAATTAAGCAGCTAAAGCGTAAGAATTGTTATTATTTTTTGCAGTTATAATAAACTGAGCGTTTTAACGTAGACGCAACCTACGAAGCGCAATCCAGACTCAACCTATACCTGTCGAATCCATAACGACCCCATAACACTATTCACTATAACACAAGCATAAAAAAATCCCTACTTGCGTGGTTGTGAAGCTGAATTAGTTGCTGGAACCAGGGCAATTTGACCACGAGAAACCATTGTGACCAATAACTTATTAACAAGATCAGCATTCTGGACATTCTTAAGCAAATATTCTAACAACGCATTTTTGGTTTTTCTCATTGTAAATTCCTCCGCGATTCTTCGCATTTAATATCTAATCTAGGTACCAATGATAAGGGTTCGCTCCATAATTGTCAACCAAAAAACATCTATTTAAACCCACAATTTTACGAAAAATTAAAAATTAATGGGATCGTTTTCAATTTATTGTGGAAATTAGAATCATTTTAAATTAGAATAGAAGTATCAACAATAATATGGAGGTTCAACTATGACTGGCAATTCAAAACTAACCGCAATTCTATTCTTTATTTTCTATTTAGTTCTAACCTACTTCGTTTTTGTCCACCAAAACATGATCGCAATGTACATGATGGCCATTGGCATGTTGCTAGAGGCAACAATCAATTTATGGCACATGCTCACTCATAAATAAGTCAGGTTGGCATAGATCGCTCCGACAGTGTAAACTTAAGGTATTAGAAAACGTGGGGGTAACGGCATGTCACAAATCAGCGAATTACATCGTATCGAACTAAACACATTGAAAAAAGTGGCCGAAATTTGTGATACAAACCACATCAAATACTTTTTAATTGGTGGCTCTCTTTTGGGTGCCATCCGGCATGATGGCTTTATTCCTTGGGATGACGATGTAGATATTGGTATGCGCCGCGACGATTACGATCGGTTTGCCTCGCTAACACCTGCCCTTCTCCAAAATACGCATTACTTCATGCAGACCGCCGATACAGATCCTAATTTTGCGTTTAGCTATATGAAAATTCTTGACACTGATACCTATATCAAAGAACGAAACAACGTTAACGACGCCCGAAAAGGTGTGTTTGTAGATATCTTTCCTTTTGATAAAGTGCCCCGTCAGCCAGAAATTCGGCGGGCTGTGTATAGTCGTTTTCGCTATTTTGATGCGCGAATTTTAATCCGACTTGGCTACAACATTATCAAAACGCCCTTCCGAAAAGATCCAGAAACAAATGACCTTGATCATTATATGTCAGTTGCTAAGCTCAAAGAAAAACGCGAAAACATCATGCGTTTGTATAATAAGGAGCCTTTCCATCATTACAAAAATTATGCCTCCCAATATGCCTATGATAAGGAAGTTTTGAATCAGGCCGAAATTTCAGAACTAGTAACTCACCAATTTGAAAATATTCAGGTCAAGATTCCCGAGGCTTATGATCGCATTTTAAAACGCATGTATGATGACTACATGACATTGCCACCAGACCGTGATCAAAAAGAAAAACATGTGGATACTTTAATCGTAAACGGAAAAAACATCGAATAAAAAGAGTTATGACCTTCACAGATCATAACTCTTTTAGTTTGCAAGAATTTATCTAAACATCGTCTTAGTTGCTTTTGCCAACACTTTTGGCTGCTTTTCATAATGATGTAATGGGGTTAATTCACTGTCTGGAAGTCCCATAAAGTGGTAGACGGCCACTTGTGCACATCTGAATGAGTACTGTTCCGTAAATACCATATCAAAAGGCATTTCTGCAAATTGACTGATAAACGCTAAGTTCTTTGAGTTCTTTGGCACAACGGCTGGTCGATCTCCAACTGCTCGTCGATTGAACAACGCGCTTGCATAAGGCATGTACGCTGGAATAACATTCACAACACTAGCCATGATTTCTTCAGTATGATCGGCAATGTTGTCTCGGGCAGGATCAACCGCTGCTAAGTGGCCTAATAGCTCTTCTAGCATCTCTTTACCTGTCATCTCGATAAACGGCTTATCTACATAGTCACCGTTACGTCGTGGATACATAACGTATCCCCAGAAAACAGTTTCATTTTCTTTTTGTGCATGGAAATGGGGCTGATGATGGGCAACAATTGATAACAAATTACTGCTGTCAATCCAGGTGTTCAATGCATTCCCGGGTTCTTGTTGAGTAATTCGAGAAATTTCATTTAATAAGAAATGATTATCGGTTGTAACTGTAAAACTTAACCATTCACTCTGTTTACGATCCGCAAAGAATTTATCTGGATTTCCTAAATTATAGAAGTGCTCTGTAGCTTGCTTCCAAAGAGCAGCGCTAGGGGCGTATTCCATATTTTCTTTGATTGGGGTATCAAGATCTCCAATTGATGAACTATCCGTAATTGATCCATTGGTATCAAAAACAAAGTCGTTTTCACCGATTTCAATTTCACCGGCCTTATTATCATTATCCACTTCTTCGTACTTCAAGCCGGTCACTACAATGTCATCACGCAACGGCGTATCTTTAAAAATAAATTCCGTAATTTTACGATTATCTACAAAGTTAACCCCGTGGTCTTCCAGGTATTTACGCATTGGGAGAATAATGCTTTCATACTGGTTATAAGGTGTTCGCGTCACACCCTCTAATGTATTGATCCGACTAAACTCTAAGATCATTCGGTTCATATAGCGTCGTAACTCCATAGCAGAGCTTTCCTTCTTAAAAGCAAAAGTGGTTTGCCACATGTACCAGAAGTTAGTTGTGAAAATGTGAGGGCTCTTCGCAAACCACTGTTCGATACTAATGTCATTCAGCTGTGGTTCCTTTGATTCTGGCATCATCATGAGTTTGGTTAACAACATGCGATCCTGGTTATTAAACTGCATATGATTGTAGTCTTTTTGATCGCCCTTATTGCGAATTCCGTCAACTCGGTCCATCAAACGGGCCACATCATGAGTTGGATGTGCATGGTCAAAATTTAAAATATCATCTGTAACTGACTGCCCTGGGTTATCCAGAGAAGGAACTGTCCTTAAAACATCCCACAGATTTTCATAAGTTTCCTCGTTGAGCATCCGGCCGCCCTTAGCAAGAAAACCTTTATTATTTTTTAACGCCGGATTACCATACTCACTTTCATAATCTGCAACCTTTGCGCCATCATTTGCTCCGTGTTTTTCAAGCCCAAACATCGTAATTTGGTCGCCACTCCAGCCACCATCACGAATTAAATAAATACCAGCTGCTAAATTACCAATTCCGGTTCCGATCATATATGCTTTTGCCATTATATCATCTCCTATTCGTTGTTAATATTTAAGTTTCTAAACACTTGAACACCTAACCCGGTTGGCCCGAGTGTTTATACCTCTAAGTTACGCATTTGATTCTCTAATTAATTTTACAATTCTTTCCAAACGGTCTAACGTATCATCCAAAGTTAAAAAATAATTGTTTTCCAGGCCATTTCGCATTGAGTCCACGATATGAACTGCCCACAAAATTTTTAAATGGTGGGAAACTGCCGGTTGTGAGATGTCCAACTGAGATGTTAACTCACTAACCGTCATTCCCTGTTTCAAACGAGATCCCAATAAAATAATGATTCGTTGCCGATGTTTGTCAGCCAACGCATTTAAAATATCCAGATCATTAATAAATTCATCCAAAGCCGCCTTTTGTTTTGGTTCCATTAGTACCTCTTCCATAGGCTCACCTCTATCTATATATTCAAATATTTAAATTCATGAATATAGTAACATGTATTCAAATCTTTAGCAACCGCTTACAACCAATTAAAAAATAAAAACCGCTAGCCGCTCGACTAACAGTTTCAACTCAAAATCAGGCATCGGTTGCTTCTTGTTTATCTAGGAATATGGTTGCTAACGTCCCTACCACAATAAAGATCACAAGCGACACAATCACACCAGCCCATGAGCCGCCACTTTGGACGTTACCCATGGCTCCTTTAATTGCAAGTTCCATTAAAATCCAAATTCCGGCCCCAATAATCCCCAAGACCGCACAATAAACTTGATGGGCATAACGATTTAATAAAAAATGTAAAACTTTCGCCATGAGAATCACGCCAATGACAGCACCAATGATAAACGGTAGCAAAATCATGACTGACGAAAATGCTGATTTTGCCTGATCAAACTTACCAACCAATAAAAACATCACTGTATCTAAGAGTTTGGCGACTGAATTATAGATTGTACCGTACTGGTTCACCATCATTAACATAACCGCACCAGAAATTCCGGGAATCATCATCATCGAAACCGCGAAGAATCCGGCAAATATTATTGTTGCCCAATCCGACAAACCATTTAGGTTTGTCAGAGCAACAAATTCACTAGTCCCCTCTGTTCCTTGATGACTAATGACCATGATAAAGGCAAACCCCAAAATAATAAGGGCAAGGTCCCACACTTTTAAATGTTGTTGCCGAATTTTCTTATATACAAACGGTAAAACGCCAATAACTAACCCGATAAAGAATCCATAACTCATTACTGGAAACTGTTCACACAACCACAAGACCAGTTTAGTGGATGCTAAAACCCCGACTACTGCCCCCAACATAATGGGAAGTAAAAATTTTATATTCTTACTTGGCTTGCTGCGAAATGTAGAAACTTCTTCAATCATTTTTTCGTATAACCCAACGACAACTGCAAACATGCTTCCTGAAAGCCCCGGAATTACAAGAGCAATTCCAATTAGAAAGCCTTTCATTGTGTTGATATATGCTTTTGTTTTTATTTGCTTTACCTCTTTCCTATTCTGCGTCCATTGAAGCGATATATGCTTGCTTTTGTGCTTCCCATTTTTGTTTGTCATCATCATTGATCTCACGTAAGATGTGGCACGGATTACCCACCGCAATCACGTTGTCTGGAATATTATGGGTCACAATTGATCCCGAACCAATAACGACATTATTTCCAATTGTCACGCCCGGATTAACCACCACGTTTCCGCCAATCCAAACATTATTTCCAATTGTAATTGGATAACCATACTCATATCCTTCAACTCGAACAGTCGCGTCAATCGGATGCCCGGCAGTATATAAACTTACTCGCGGTCCAAACATCACGTTATCGCCAATCGTAATTTTACCAACGTCAATAAAAATACAATCATAATTAGCATAAAAATTCTCACCAATTGTTGTGTTCAAGCCGTAATCAATATGAAATGGCGGTTCCATAAAAATATGTTCTCCGACTTCACCGAATAATTTTCCTAATAATTCTTTTCGATAAGTCATTTGCTCTTCAGTTGTCTTATTAAATAATCGGGTCAGCACCCGCCCGTGTTTAAAATCTTTCTTTAACTCCGGATCATTTGCCACGTACAGTTGGCTATTTAGCATTCTTTCTTTGTTGGTCATGAAATTTCCTCCGCATATTTAACTTGATTATATCGAAGTTTGAAACGAGTGTCATTTGAAATACTGTTTAAGTTTTTCTAAATATTTAAATTCAAAAAAACCATTATCAAAGATAATAGTTTTTAATTTAATTTACAGCATTTCACTTTTTTATACTTCGCTAAAATCAATATCCAAATCTGCCGATGCTGCCTTTTCTTCTTGTAAATATTGATTGTCCAACATCTTAATAAATGGATAGTAAATAATGATTCCAAGAATGATTTCAAACAACTGTAACACAGAACCTGTCCAACTTCCCGTAGAGAGCCAGCCAGAAATAATTGGTGGCGTTGTCCAAGGAAGCAGGACCCCATTTGTATGTGGCACCCATCCCCAAGTCATTACTAAACCTGATATAATCGTGTTTAACGTTGGAATAATAATAAAAGGAATCGCAATAATGGGATTCAAAACCACTGGTAGTCCAAAAATAATTGGTTCATTAATTCCAAAGATACCCGGAATAATGGCTAACTTCCCTAACTGACGAACTCGATTCGATTTACAAATGACTAACATGACAATTAATAAGGATAAAGTACTTCCTCCACCACCATAAGTGGTAAAGATATCAATAAATGGTTGCGTAAAAATATGAGGTAAGGCTAAATGATTTTGAAAAGCCTGTAAATTATCTTGCGTCAAAACAAAGAAGATCGGTGACCAAACCGCATTTGTGATGGTTGGTCCATTGATTCCAAAACACCATAGCAAGCTGGCCAAGAAATTATACAAGATTACTGAAGGCATTGAATTTCCGACATTTTTTAAAGGAGCCTGAAGCATTGTATAAATAAAATTATAAACAGTATCAAAATCAGTTAAACTAAACAGAATTCGAATAACGAAAAAAGTAAAAATAACTAACGCACTTGGCAGTAAGGCATCAAATGATTGCGAAACTGCGGGAGGTACTCCTTCTGGCATTTTAATCGTCCAGTGTCGTTTAATTGCAAAACGATATAATTCAACACTAATCAGCGCAATGAAAATTCCGAGGAAAATCCCATTTGGTCCTAAGTACATGGTCTCAACAGCACCATAAGTTGTTTTTCCAACCTTTAATGTTGTGGGTGTCAAAATCAAGAAAGAAATAATTGCCACTGCACTTGCATTTACAGCCTGAAGTCCACGATTTTTGCCATAAGCATAAGCAATCCCAAAACAACCGAGTAACCCAGTAAAACTAAATACTGAATTGGATACGGAACTAAACCATTCACTCCAATGAGGTCCCAAAATTCCCGTCCAAAAATTACTCCAACCAGGAATTGGAAAGTTTCCAATCAACAGGAAAAATGAGGTCACAATAATTAAAGGGGTAATGATTAAAAATCCGTCACGTAACGAACGTAACACAACATTATTGCCTAATTTAGTTGCAATTGGCATTAAGATCTTTTCAGCTCTATTTTGCATTAGTCTCACTCCATTCTATTGATAACAGTACTGTTGTTTGAACTCTGTCATATCTACTTTTTTTGAAGCTAACTGACAGCCTTTTGTAATATTTTTCAACGCATCGGACAATCCGGTCCCCCCTTTTTTGGGGACCTTAACAATGGTCAAATTCTGTTTGTATTGTGCAATCAAGTCGGCATTTTTCTCAATCGCTGTCGCCACTAAAACTGGAATGATTGTTTTTTCTTGAAAAGCTTGCGCCAACTCGCAACCCATCGTTGAAAACTCGGGATAGTCATAGGTTGGTCCAATGACAACCACATCAGCATCCATCTTTTCAGCCATTTTAGTAAATTTACTTTGAACCAGATCTTTATTTTCCTGATAATAATCAGTTCCACAATAAAATGTTCCTAACACTTCACCGTCAACTTTTTTCAAACTTTTCTCTAACGTATCCGCACTGCCCATGGCAATTCTCTTTCCTCCAAATACAGTGTCTGCACGTTCTTTACCGCCTAATCCTGATTGAATCTGATCTAATATGATAATGACTTTCATATCAAAACCTCCTCGAATTTTTATTCAACAGGCGCTTTAATTCTTTTTTCATAAGCATCTAACCACGCTTGTGTGATCGGCTCAATAATTGTCGTTTGATCTGATCCTGGGTTAGCCATTAGAATCCGAGATGCCTTTTGCTCGTTACCAACACTAAAAGTAAATTCGACGTTGGTAGCTACACCCCACTCCCCCTTATGGTTCATTGCAACTAATGAAAATTCTCCAGCTTTACCATAGCGTTTCTTTAGTTTTTCAATGAATGGATAAACCGCTTGGTCACAAGCCTCTTGAGGAGTTTTGCCATCAGCCATTAGTCTCACAATTTCATAAGAAAGACAGCCCTTCATAATGTCTTCCCCTAACCCAGTTGCAGCAGCACCGCCAACTTCGCTATCGACATAAAATCCTGATCCAGATAAAGGTGAATCACCTATTCGTCCAGCTTTTTTCATGAATAATCCTGATGTTGAAGTTGCGGCGGCCATTGATCCTTGCAAATCTAAGGTAATTGCACCGACTGTATCATGGCCATCATATGGATTAAGATTCTTTTCTCGCATCTCTTTCAACCGATTTTGCCAAATCTTTCTTGCGCGCGGTGTTAACATATTTACAATTTCAAAATCATTTTGCATTGCATATTGTGTGGCTCCTGATCCGACCCTAAAACTGTTGAAATGATCGTGACTCAGGCTACGGGCTACCGAAACAGCATGTTTCACATTTTGAATGCCGGCCACAGCACCAATCGCAAAACTGTCACCGTTCATAAATGCAGCATCCATTTCAACGACCCCTTGTTCATTGGGTAATCCGCCATAACCAACTGATTTGTAATATGTATACGCTTCGACCGTATTAATTAATGCTTCCACTGCATCCCCTGCTGTGCCTTGTTTTTTTAACAACTCATTCGCTTTAATTACGCCCTCATGAGCCATCCGCCAAGTGGCGATTGTTCCATATGTCATCTAATCATCCTTTCCCTGTCCTAGTGCCACCATTGCGTTCATATAAATTTCCATATTTGCCAATAAATCTTGTTCGTCCATATATTCATCTTGCTTATGGGCAATCCCTTTTTGACCCGGAAACGAAGGCCCGAAAGCAATAATATTGGGCACTTCTCGCGCATATGTTGCACCAGTGGTCGTAACTGGAGTCCCATCTAAACCAGTAGCTTGTTCATACGCAACTGAAAGCTGTTTGATCCAAAACTGGTCTTTTGAATGCATAACTCCTGGCATTGACCGCACAATTTCAATGGTACTTTTGGGTAAAACATGTTTTTGAATTCCTTTTGTAACTTGATCCTCCGTTACAGAGACTGGATAGCGAATAGCGATAAACAAAACCAAACTATCTGATTGGATTTCCAGTTTGTAAGGCGTCATAATCAACCTGCCACTGTCTTCATCCGCAAATTCAACTCCGAGTCCAATTCCATAATGTTCACCATGCAAACTCGCTAACCAGTGGAAGTAGTCGCCTAGTTGACCTTTAAACGATTGATTATCATCAAGCTCCTTAGCTAATAAAGTTAAAGCATTTTCTCCCATTTCTGGCGCATTAGAAGGTGAACGTTTACCATTTATCATCATTTCTTTTTGATTAATCAATGCCTTTACTGAATCCGGGACATGATCAGAGGATTGTGCTTCTGGATTAAGTATTTTAAATTGTTTAAGTTCATCCTTGTTAATTGGCGTTTTAATAGCATAATTCACAATTCCTCGTTCTCCATACACGGCGGGATACTTGCAATCAGGTGTAAAACCATACATGGGTGCCGATTCCTCAGCTAAATACTTGCTCATGTCTGCGCTTCCATTTTCTTCGTCAGATCCAAATACTAACCGAATTGTATGGTCCATCGTGACGCCCATATCCTTCAATAGTTTCATTCCGTACAAGCATGCCATACTAGGCCCTTTATTATCTAAGATTCCTCGTCCATAAAATCGATCACCACGCTTAGTCAAATCAAACGGTGGCATTGACCAGTTCGTACCTGCTGGCACAACATCCAAATGTCCAAAAATACCAATGTAATGGTCATCGTCATCCCCCCACTGTACATAGGCGGCTGCATCATTAATAATTCCGGTCTTGAAACCATAACTGCGACCCACTTTAACCACTAATTCCAAGGCTTGTTTTGGCCCCTTGCCAAACGGTGCATTGTCACTTGGATTACTCTTGACACTCTGAACTTGCATCATTTTCTGGAGCATTTGCAAAAAATCAGGTTCCTGACTAGTAATAACTGATCGAAATTTATTTTCCATCTGATCAGATTCCTCCCATCAAAGTTTGTTACGTACTAATGTTGTTTTGAAACGGTATTTATCAGCACGATAATAAGAATTATCAAAAAATATTGGTTTAGCATCCGCAGTATAAGTTATGGATTGTACTTTTAGTAATGGACTATCGACTGGAATCTTCATGAGTTCTCCAATTCTCTTATCAGTCAACATTGCCTCAATTTCTTGATTCGAATACATGATTGGCTCATGCTGTTCAATAATGGCAAATAAAGATCCAGTAAAATCATCTGCCGATTTACCTGCCACTAAAGTTTCTGGAATATAGATTTGCTCTATTGTCATTGGATCATCATTCCAATAACGCCGCCGAACTAATTCATAAATAGATTCTTTAGTCGCTGTTTTCATTTGCAACGCCTGTAGGACCTCATCACTAGGATGGAGAACCTTTTGAAATAACAGGACCTCAGTATGGCTCTTCTTTCCATAGGCTTCAGAAGCCTCGGTGAATCCTTGCAAACCCAAACGCCCACTCTCAACTTTGGGAGTGTCCATGACATACGTCCCTTTCCCGCGACTTTTAACCAAGATATGTGCTTCTATTAATGATTCAATTGCCTTTCTAACTGTTAAACGACTCACTTTAAACTCATCGGCAAGGTCATATTCAGAGGGTAACTTCTGTTTAGTGCCATAAATGCCATCCTCAACTCGCTGTTTAAGTACCGCAGCAACTCGTTTAAATTTTGCTTCTTGCATAGCATCGTTCCTCTCCGTCAGATAGTATGTACTGTTTAGTATATACTATCACGTTAGGTACATAATTTCACGAAATATGATAGCGATACCATGTGTTTATTTTTAGATCTGAACTTAAGCAAAAAAAGCCTATAAACATGATACAATGTATGTAAGCGCTAAAATTAGCTAACTAGTATGGTGCTTTAAAAATCAAAAAGAGGTTACTTATATGCCAATTCGTTTAATAGCTTTAGATGTCGATGATACTCTCCTAAATTCCAAGGGTGAGCTTTTACCCAGCACCATTACAGCAGTTAAGGCAGCTATTGCTCAAGGAATTAAAGTCGTGCTCTGTACTGGCCGTCCCCTTGTCGGCGTTGCTCATTTTCTTCAACAATTAGAAATCTATGGTGATGATCAATATGTAATTACTTATAATGGTGCTGTCATTGAATCTGTAGCTGGAAAAGTAATCGCAAAGCACCTTGTTGAAAATAACTATTATCGAAAAATGACCGAATTCGGCCAACAACATCAAATTCCTTTTAATGTTTTGGATGAGGACGGTACAATTTATACCGCCGATCATGATGTAAATGCCATTACCGTCGTGCAGGCTTGGGAAAACAGTGCGGGGATTTTGATCCGCAAACCCGAAGAATTGCCGGCTAATTTCCAGATTGCCAAAGGTTTGTTTGTCGGGGACGAAAAGTTATTAGACAATATCCAACCATTGGTCACAAAAACATTCGGTGATGAACTCTCTGTCATACGTGCGGCAAAACCCTTTTTAGAGTTAATGCATCCAGGTGTGAATAAAGGTCAAGCATTAAAAAACCTGGCATCTATTTTAAAACTTGATGCAAACGACGTGATGGTCGCCGGTGATGAAGGAAATGATATCGCAATGTTCGACTATGCTGGAACCGCGGTGGCAATGGGCAACGGTAGTGACCTTGCAAAATCACATGCTAATTTCGTGACAGGTACCAATGATGACGGTGGATTGGCCAATGCCATTAAGAAATTTGCACTAGTCTAGTTTTTTCAATCAAAACAATGCTAAAAAAACTATGCCCTCTCTGAGAAGACATAGTTTTTTTAGCATAAACACAAATTTATTTGTATATTACTTTAAGTCCTTCAATATCTGCTGCCGATAAAGTTGTTTTCCCTTGATCAACCGGATACATAACTGAGTCCTTACTACCACTGTGAGCCAAGCCCAATGCATGGCCCAGTTCATGGACTGCAACTGAAAGGTGAACAGCTGATGAATAATGGGTATTCAAACTAGCACTAGCATGATTAACTGTATAAGCATTCAAACCAGTTTGTTGAATTATTTCTGGGCCACCAAGCCCTAATTCAATTACACCTTGTTGAGAAGAGGTCATGGTTTTACTATAAACAGAAAATTTAATTTGATTTTGTCTCTGTGTACCAGTACCCGCAACCAGCTTTACCAATCCCGTCTGATTATAAATTTTAACTGCTTCTAAAAAAGCATTTCGCACATTTTTAGGTACGTTAGTTGCAAAATGATAATAATAAACGTTTGACAACTTATGACCTTGAATAACATTTTCTGTCGCCGTTGCGTTTTGCGTGGTAGTGTTGGCGCTAGAACTATTTGAAGCGTTACTATTCGGATCAACTTTAATTTCATTGGTTATTGGCTGTGAATTTATAGCAGAGATAACCTTGCTAATTTCTTGCTTGCTATCGGCATATAGGTTTTTTGCTGTCTCTTGAATATTTGTTTTTGTCGAGAAATACAATCCGGCAATAATAATTATTATCCATACAAAAGCTCTACGTCTCACGATTATCCCCCACTTTGAATTTGTGTTCACTGTTCAGTCCAAAAAGTATAGCACGTCTGGATTGTTTTTCCCGCAATCTCATTTAACTTAAAAAAATCCTAATTTTTATAGAAAACAAAAAAGCTGCTATACCAGCGTTTTAACGCTGTATAACAACTTTTAGTCATTCAATACTGCTCCGGCTGGGATCGAACCAGCGACCTCTTGATTAACAGTCAATTATTCTACCGCTGAACTACGGAGCAATTACTTAATTACCATGTATATATTTATATCATGGAACCCACAGACTTGTCAACTAAATTCTAATAATTGCCTAATTATTTCTAGATTTTTGCGCCATGTAATTATGATATATGATTTTCCTTCAAAACAGCGTTAAAATCAATCATTATTTTTTCGTCTTTTTTCCACTCTTCCCAGTGATCCATATCTTCATCTGGAATTTCATAACGCTCGTTTATATAATCCTCATAGTTCACCACATGGGCTGAATGGGGAATATTCAGCTGTAAAATTCGAACTTCCTTAATAAAGTTACGTTCTGAAGCCAATTCGGCACGGCCATTCATAACCATGTCTGCAATTTCCAAATATTTAGAATTATCATTTCGCGTAATTTCTTCAATCAACGTAAAAGTTTGTTTACTCACAGCTATCACTCCTCATATTCAGTATAAGGGTAATTCCCTTTGGTAAGCAAGGCGTTTTACGTTAAAGTTCACAAAAAAAGGATGTGTCTAAGCTTTATAGCTTAAACACACCTTTTTGGCATAAGAGAGAAAGAGAATTGATTAAAGGTAGAGGAGATGCTCTACTACCTTTCAGAAGTAATGATACCTCTATATGTAAGCGGTGTCAAACAAATTTTTAAATTTAATCTTAATTCCACAAAAAAAATCGGAAAATTAATTCCGATCCTCACCATCTGGCGTATACACCAACTAGAGATGTCCTCCACTGTGTTCATTTGGGGTAAACAGGAAGAGGAAGTAAGTAAATGGTAAATTAAATATACCTCTTTTTCTCATTTTAGTCTAGTGAATTTTAATTATTTGTTCATAATTTCTTAATTAAGCACTCAAAGCACTTCCGTAAATCCAACCCAATAATTGACCATTGTAATAACAGCGGTAATATGGCGTTTTTGTTCCTTCAATAACGCCTGTCATATCTACTTGGACAGTTTTGCCTGCGTATGACTTACCAGTATACCTGCGTTTAGACGCATAGTTACTTTTAGGAATATGTGTGTAAAAATCATGCCCAGGCACAGCCTTGACTGTTCTGTCAGAGTTTGACTTGTATACGTAGTATTTAGATAACGAACACCTGTCAAAGCTCCGCCATAAACCCAGCCAATTAGCTTTCCGTTGTAATAGCAACGATAATATGGTGTCTTTGTGCCAGCACGAACAGCTTGATTATCAATCGTCACATTTTTACCGCGATAAGTTGTGCCATAATGTGTGCGTTTTGTAGAATAAACACTGGAAGTTACATGATTGTAAAAATCGTTCTTTGGTGAATTACTCACTGTAGCAACTTTATATGTGGAAGTATATTTTGTCACATTTACAACTGCCGTCGAATAAATCCAGCCAATAAGTTTTCCTTTGTAATAACAACGATAGTACGGCGTTTTGGTACCCTTTTTAACACCCGAATTATCAATTGTTATCGTTTTACCCTTATAAGTCGTCCCATAATGGGTAAGTTTAGAACTGTAAGTACTTCCGGGAATATGATTATAAAAATTATGCCCCGGACTTAGCTTAACTTGCTTCGACATATTTTGCTTAGTGTATTTGACGCTCACACCATCAATCAAATTGTGTAAATTATAACCCTTAATAATGCTAATTAAACTTTTCGCATAAGAAGGCGCTGTTGCATACCGACCCGTTAGGTAATTAGCCGCTGCTTCAGGCGTTTTAGCATTCTCTTTCCAAGTTCCCTTGTAATAAGAAGAGTTCCAAGCCGTTCCATTTCGTAAAACTTTTCCATTGTCATTTAAGGAAGCTTTGACATTAGGATATTTACGAAAGGCTGCATTTGTATAATATAATTTTCCAGCTGAAGTGTATTCTGCTGTCCGCATCGTTATCGATTTACCGTTATATGTACCTTTGATCCCAAAATAATTATTACCTTTAATAGCCAATTGGCTCTGACCCCAGGCACTCTCACAAGCCGCCTGTGCCATCATCAAAGAACCATACAAATTGTACTTTGATGAAACGCTTTGAACATCAGGCTTTAGTCGCGAAATAAAAGCTTGTGGTGAATCTGCGTGAACGGTCTTTGAGTTTGAACCCAAAACAGCAACTGTCGAAAGTAATATTAAGAATGAAATAAATGGTAACCACCGTTTATGCATACTGTTTCCCCCGTATCGTAATGATCTTAACTATTAGTATATAACTTTCGCCGGTAAATCTTAATGCATTTAATCATTTTGAAATATACGTAAATTAACCACATTTTATAAATCCCTATATAACAGGCTTCTTCAAGATGTGCCAGATGAATGTAACAAAAATTTAACAATTAAATTAGCCTAATGGACAAAAAAACCTGTTGAATACCACTCAACAGGTTAGTTCGCACTATTTGTAATTTTTTATTCAACAGTGACACTTTTTGCCAAATTTCTAGGTTGATCAACATTATATCCGCGCTCCAAACTCGCGTAATAAGCCAATAATTGTGCAGGAACCACACTCACAAGGGGCAATAACAATTCTGAAAGACTCGGAATCACTATATCATCCCCAGGTTTAGCTAAATTTTTGGAAACAATTATTGAAACTTGCGCACCACGTGATTTAACTTCTTGAATATTGCTTCTTGTATGACTGGCAGTCTTTTCTTGTGTCACAATTGCAATCACTGGTGTCTTATCTTCAATTAATGCAATTGTGCCATGTTTCAATTCACCAGAAGCAAAGCCTTCAGCTTGAATATACGAAATTTCTTTTAATTTCAAAGCTGCTTCTAAGGCAACAAAGTAATCAACCCCACGTCCAATATAAAAGGCATTTCGGGTGGTTTCCAAGTCTCGATGTGCGATGGCCTTAATGGTTGCCTTCTCGTCCACAATGGCTTGAATCGCATTTGCCGCTAAGCTCAATTCATGATTCAGTTTAAAATCTTGTGCTGTTGAAATCTTTAGAGCCACGCCTAATGCTTTAGCCACTACTGCTTCAACTGCAATTTGTGCTGTATAAGCTTTGGTTGAGGCCACCGCAATTTCAGGACCTGCATTTAATAACAACTGGTAGGTTGCTTCCCTGTACAATGTAGAATTTTCGACATTAGTAATTGTCAAACTCGGTGCATGCCACTCTTCATTAGCCCGGACCAATACCTGGCGGCTATCTGCTGTTTCACCACTTTGGGTTAAGAAAATGAAAAATGGATGCTTTGACAGCATTGGGTCAGCATAGGCAAACTCAGATGCAAGAACAACTTCTGTTGGAATTTTGGTAAGCTTTTCAAATAGGCGTTGCCCGACTAACCCCGCGTGGTAGCTTGTTCCGGCTCCGACAATATAAAGTCGATCGGCCTTTTGCATTTCTGCTAATAAATTGGCTGGCAAAAGTGGCATATCATCTGTATCAAAATAAGCATTTTGAATCCGATGTAACACTGCCGGCTGCTCGTCGACCTCTTTGAGCATATAGTATGGATAAGTGCCCCGATCAGCCTCTTTGGGATCTAAATCAACGTGGAAAGATTTCCGTTGGATCGTGTCTCCATTTTGATTTGTAATCTCAACTTTTTTTGGTGTCACAACGACCATTTCACCATCATGTAACTCCAAAAAATCTTTTGTCACATTCAGCATCGCCAGAGCATCACTACAAACCACATTAAAATTCTTACCAATTCCGATCAAAAGTGGGCTTTTGTTCTTAGCTACATATAGTGTTTCTGGATCTTCGTAATCCATTAACAAGAATGCATAAGAAGATCCCTTTAACAAACTCAAAGTTTTTTTAAACGCTTCTTTGGTTGTGAGCCCATCCCGTACCACGAACCGATCTACTAATTGCACAACAACTTCTGTATCTGTTTGACTAACAAAGGTCAGGTCACTCAAATACTCTGCTTTTAATTCTTCATAATTTTCAATAACTCCATTATGCACTAAATAAAAACGTTCATCTGTGGAAAATTGTGGGTGAGCATTTTCAATACTTGGAACACCATTTGTTGCCCATCTGGTATGTCCAATCCCAGTTGTCCCTTGAATCTCGGGAGTCAGCTTTTTCTTTAGATCTGCAATTTTTCCTCTGGCCTTAACTAAATGAGCCTGTTTCTGGGCATCATTCACATAAATTCCAGCCGAATCATAACCACGATATTCAAGCTTTTCTAAACCAGAAACCAGGATTTCCACTGAATCTTTTCTTCCTGTAACACCAACAATTCCGCACATAATCAACATCCTTTACAAATAGGTTATAATTGGTCTATATAAATATCCAATATTGGTATATCCTTAATGACTATAAGAATACCGCAGTTTGCAGGTAGTGTCAACACATATATTTAATTTGGTCTTAGTCATATATTAAATTGGTCTAACTGATAAAAGCGACTAAAAAAACTGTTTGCATTGATTAGGCAAATACTACCCTCTCAACACAAACAGTTACTTATCTTTATTATTCAGTTACGCCGACCTCAGCACGTACAACATCAACAATCCGATCCACGTAAGCTGAAACCTCTTCTTTTGTAGCTGCCTCTGCCATAACTCGCAACAAGTCCTCAGTTCCACTAGGACGAACTAAGACGCGACCTTCACCAGCCATCTCATCTTCAACAGTTTTGATAATTGCTAGGATTTTTTCGTTTTTTAATGCAGCTTTTTTATCTTGGACTCTTACATTAACCAACTTTTGTGGATAAGTTTTCACTTCGTCAGCTAACTCGGATAGTTTCTTACCTGTTTGTTTAACAATGTTCATAAGTTGTAAGGCAGTTAACATGCCATCACCAGTGGTATTAAAATCAAGAAATACAACGTGCCCTGATTGTTCACCACCAACGTTATACCCATTCTTTAGCATCTCTTCAACCACGTAACGGTCTCCAACTTGTGTTTGGACTGAGTGGAGATCATTTGCTTCAAGAGCCTTATACAAGCCCAGATTACTCATAACAGTCGTGACAACCGTGTCCTTCTTTAAACGTCCCCGTTTACTAAGATATTTTCCACAGATGTACATGATTTTATCGCCATCAACAATATTTCCCTTTTCATCGACTGCAATACAACGATCACCATCACCATCGAAGGCAACACCAATGTCAGCGCCTTTTTCTACAACAAATTTTTGTAAGCCCTCTGGATGCGTTGATCCCACATTGGCATTAATATTTAATCCATTTGGTGAAGTAGCCATTGTGTCAAATTCAGCACCCAAATCAGCAAAGATTTGAGAGACAAATCCACTGGTTGCCCCATTTGCGGAATCTACGCAGATGTGCAAGCCATCTAAATCATCTGGAATTGTTTGCTCTAAAAATTGTGTATACTTAAGAGCTCCTTCTGGATAATCATTTTCCGTACCCAGTCCTTCAGCTGAAGGGCGTGGCAATTCATCAGTTTCTTTATCAATTAAAACCTCAATTTCGCCTTCTAATTCATCTGATAATTTGTAACCATCTGAACCAAAAAACTTAATCCCGTTATCCTGAACAGGGTTATGTGAGGCTGTAATCATAACGCCTGCATCGGCCTCTTGTTTACGAACTAAATAAGCAACTCCTGGTGTTGTGACAACTCCCATATCCAAAACTTCAATGCCCACGGAAAGCAACCCAGAAATTAAAGCTGTTTCTAATAATTGTCCTGAAATTCTCGTGTCTCGAGAAACTAAAACTCTTGGTTGTGAGTCCGTATTTTCAGCATGTTCTGTTAAAACATAACCACCAGTCCGGCCTAATTGAAAAGCCATTTCTGGGGTTAAGCTCTCGTTTGCGATTCCTCGTACACCATCTGTTCCAAAATATTTCAAAGCCATAATTTTTCCTCTTTCTATTCTTAATTTAGTTTGAACTCGAAGAATCTGAAGCACTAGTGCTACTTGAAGTGCTTGCCGAACTGGATGAAGACGAAGAACTTGTCTTACTACTCCCGCTAGTCGACCCATTTCGTTTGTTATCTGCTGAAGTACTAAATGATTCCGCTGACGATTCGTCACTGCTATCTGATGAGCTTGCCGATTTTTGTACCGGTACAGTGACGCTGACCGCTTGTGGATCCAAAATAACATTCACTGTATTCCCATTATTATCTAACGCCTGAAGTAGAACCTGAGTAGTAATTTCTTTTTTTGTATTATTAGGTAAATTAATTTTTGCAATTACCTGTGTAATTCGATTAATTTCTGAAACAGATCCCGTTGCTGTGACCGTTTGTGATCGCAGAATTGCCGCTTTAGCTTCGTAGCCTTTGGCAATAACATCTTTATTGACTTCTGGTTGAATGGCAAAAGTTTTTGTTTTTCGATTAGCAATCGTCACATTGATAGACTGCGGATCAAAACTATAGGCTAGTTCTTTATTCAAACCCTCTTCTTTGATCTGCACTTTATGTTTGCCAACGCCTAGTTTTCGCAATGACACATAAGCTTTAAAATTCTGTGTATTTGTCGTCGTGGTTACCAAAGCACTAGGCCCTGTAATCTTAACTTTAACCTTTGAAGGATAACCACTAACTAAATATTTAGAACTATTTACATCCAATTCGAGCGGTACCGTCAAAGTTTTTGTTTTGTTGGCCATTAGCGTCGCATCACTAGAGCTTCCATTTGAAGCCGTGTTGTTTAAACTTGTCTGATCCGACTTTACGTATGTAAAGAGGAGAACTGCTAGGATCAGGGCCAAGATCCGGTAAACCCATCGTTCTTTCCAAAAAGCTTTCATTTTTTAGGACCCCCTTTGAAGAATGTCACCAATCCTTCTACAAAGTCTTGAACAATGTTGCGACTTTCTGGCTCTTCATCACTAAGAAATTGATCTCTAAAGTAACGGAGATAATCTTCTTGTGTCATACTCCGTAGCAGCTCATTATCTTTTGTAATAGAAACCTCGCCAGTTTCTTCAGAAACGACAACCGTTACTGAATCCGTCACTTCACTAATGCCAACTGCTGCTCGATGACGCGTCCCGAGCTCTTTTGGAATCATTGTGCTCTGTGAAAGTGGCAAATAAGCTGCCGCAACAGCTATTTTATTATCTTTAATAATAACTGCCCCATCATGCAATGGTGTGTTAGGAATAAAGATATTGATCAGAAGTTCTCCTGTGATATCAGCATCCAAAGCAATCCCTGTTTCAATATATTCTTCCAACCCGGTATCCATTTGGATCGTAATCAAAGCCCCGATTCGGCGTTTAGACATGTATTGAATGGCCTTGTCTAAAGCCGCAATCATGCGTGTTTCGGCTTCGTTTTTAGTCTTATTTTTTACAAACATAGACCCTCGGCCGAGATGTTCCAAGCCACGGCGGATTTCTGGTTGAAAAATCACAACCATTGCGATGACTCCCCAATTAATCACCTGGTCCATAATCCATGAAACTGTACTTAATCCTAGGAGAACGCTGACTACCTTAATTAAGATAATAACTACAATTCCTCGAAAGAGTTGAACAGCCTTTGTTCCTCTTACCAACATGATTAATTCATAGATCACAAACCACACCACAAGAATGTCGACTAGGTTCATAAAATTATGTAGGGTAATCAGTTGATTCCAAGCAAAATTCATTTGGTTTTCCTCCCAACCAGTACAAAAATAATTATAGCACAGACCATGTTTCTTGCGGCTTGAATTTAAGCCACAAGAATGGTTACCGGCCGAAGCATATAAAATTATTAGCGGGTTTGGCTAATAATTACCTTAGTGCGGAGAAGGACCATGTTTCTTGCGGCTTGAATTTAGGCCACAAGAATGGTTACCGGCCGGAGCATATAAATTAGAGTTGATTTATGGAAAAAGTTTCCTATATTCTGCTACAATAAAATCAGCGAGGAAAACATGATGACAACAAAAACTAAATGGTTTATTCGAATTTGCTATGGCTTGGGTTTAATATACATTGCTTTGTTTGTTCACCCACCCTACCATTTCTTACTTCTCAATACATTTTTAGCCTACATTCCAATCGAGATTGCATTTCATATCCGTCCTAATTTTCCGAGAAACACAGGCTTATTTTGGCTGGGAATCTTACTCTGGTTGCTTTTTTATCCGAATGCTCCTTACCTATTGACTGATTTATTTCACTTAAGTTTGCTACATCCCTATGCGGATACTGGACTAATTCGATTATCAATTTCAATGTGGATTTATTATATTTACATGTTATTGGCGGTTATCCCCAGTGTCATACTTGGTATGGGGAGCATGATGCAAGTCACACGGTCAATCGTTAAACGTTACAGTATTCATAATCAGCTTGTTGAAATGGGAATTGTGCTAGTTTTTACCACTTTATCTTCAATTGGAATTTTCATCGGAAGGTTTTTAAGACTTCATACAATATATCTTCTGATTAGTCCCGAATGGGTTTTAAAACCAATCTTTAATATGTGGTCCTGGCAAAAGCTAGCATTCGTTTTCTTGATGACATTATTGCAAGGAACTATCTACGTTGTTTTACGTGTTATTCGCAATACAAACTAAACAAAAGGGTTGAAGTCATTACCGACTTCAACCCTTTTGTTTATGATACAGATCTTTTTGATTAGATAAAAATTGTTTTATAAATAAATGTCGCTAAAACACCAGCTAAAATAGGCGCTACAACCGGAACCCATGAATACCCCCAATGCGAACCACCCTTATTTTTCATTGGATATAAAGCATGTACAATTCGTGGCCCCAAATCACGAACTGGATTCAAGGCAGGCCCCGTGGCTCCACCCATCGAAATAACTAGAGTTGCCACTAAAAATCCGACTGAAAAGTTGGCTAATCCAATATTTTGTTTAAAAGCGATATCTTTTGTCATGGCAAGGGCACCAAAAACCAAAATGAAAGTTCCAACAAACTCATTCACAAAGCCGTCACGATAAGAACGGGCGGCATCAATTGTTGAAAACGTTCCAAGAATAGCGATGGGGTCTTCTGTTTGATTGTAATAAGGTTTGTAACACCAAACAACAACTAATTGGCCAAAGATGGCTCCCGTAAGTTGAGCTATAAGATAAGGAATCACATTGCTCCATGGAAACATTCCGTTAATTGCTAAACCTAAGGTAAAAGCCGGATTAATTTGATTTCCAGAAACATTTCCAAACATCATTGCAGGAATTAATACACCAGCCCCGTACCCTAGTCCAATTAAGATCCACCCACCTTTAGAACCCTTCGTTCCTTTAAGTTCGACGTTGGCGACGGATCCGTTACCCAAAATGACTAGAAATGCTGTCCCGATAAACTCAGCTACAGCACGAATTAATAAGCTATAATGCATTATGTTTCCCACTTTCTTTCCAAAGAATTATATTTTTCACACTGTTTACCACTATACGCTATTTCAAAAACTTATCAAAGGATAATTTAGGTTTGTGTTTAATTCATAAATAATTTTATTCTTATTTGATCTGGCTCAAATGCGGCTTTTTGGTGCTTACTCCCTAAATTAATAGCTCCTACTCACCGCTTGGGATAGATCACAAAAAAAGCATTAGAAGTCGCTAAACTTCTAATGCTTTCTAAAAGACGCTCAATCAATAAAACTTTTATTTTTCCCCAATGATTCTAACCTCAGTTTGTAAATGCACCCCAAACTTTTCAAAAACAACTCCTTGAACATGATGGATGACATCCAAATAGTCCGTTGCCGTCGCACCACCTACATTAATGATAAAGCCAGCATGCTTTTGTGAAACTTGTGCTCCGCCAATTTGAAATCCTTGTAACCCAGATTCGTGAATTAATTTGCCAGTAAAATATCCAGTTGGCCGTTTAAACACACTCCCACAAGAGGGATATTCTAAGGGCTGTTTTGAGGCCCGGAGGCGATTTAACTCATCCATCCGATTTCGAATTTGATCCGCATTTCCTGGAGCTAAATTAAAAGTTGCGGATAAAACAATATCTTCATAATCCTGAATACTGCTATGCCGGTATGCGAAATCTAGCTCATGATTTGTTAACGTTTTGATCTGCCCTTTACGAGTCAAAACCTGTGCTTCGCTAACCACTTCACTAATTTCACCACCATAAGCTCCTGCATTCATAAATACTGCGCCACCAACGCTGCCAGGAATGCCGGCTGCAAACTCAATACCAGTTAAACCAGCTTGATATGCAGCTTCAGTTGTCGCAATCAACGCCGCTCCAGCCTGGGCCACGACTTGGCTCCCAGATACTTTAATTTCTTTCATCTGCGTTAGGATAATCGTTAGTCCGCGAATACCACCATCGCGCACAATCAAATTACTCGCATTTCCCACAATTGTTAAAGGCATCTGTTGCTGGTTTGCCCAGGTTAGTAATTCATTAACCTGCACCACAGTTTTTGGAAAAGCAAGATAATCGGCCGGACCTCCTGTTTTAGTATTTGTATACTTTGACAGCGGTTCATGGCTCATGATTTTGATTCCTGGAAATGTTTCATTTATCGTTTGCAAGATCTTACGGTTCCTTTCAGATTTATAATTAATTTCTAGTTTAACACTTCAAAGGCTTTAACGGCATCCCGACAAATTTTGTGACTTTCTATTGATGATTCTGCGGAAACTGGATTTGCTTGTTTTCCTTCGACTGCCGCCAAAAATTGGCGAGTCAAAGGATCAAATCCACGCGTCACCAATGTGGGTTGCCAATCTGGCGCTGTAATAATTTGTTTCCCGGCGGGCGTTTTTTTTATGAAAGTTTGACAATTTTCAACCGTTGCAATCCCGCCAGCTGTTTCAACAGTTATTTCTTCTTGATTGACGCCGCCTACTAAATTAATCTCCGCCGTTGCTGAAGAATGTTTTGTTTTTAAGGTTACGAGAGCCTGTTTTAAATTTTCACCTGTGGTAAACAATTGTGTTTGCTGAGATTGAATCGGCTCATCTAATAAATAACGAACCGTATCAACCACATGAATAAGTAAGTCATAAATTGCAAATTTAGTCTCTTGAACAGCATCCTCTCGTAGTTTGATACCCCGAATAATTTGCTTATCTGGTAGGGCCTTCAACTTTTGATTTAAAGGAACAAATCGCCGATTAAAACCACACGTTAAAATTACCTGCTTTTGAGCCGCCAACCGATAGAGTTCTTCCACCTCTTCCAGGTTTTCGGAGATCGGTTTATCCACGTAAACATTAATATTATTTGCTAACAACTTCTTAATGATCTGGTAATGGGTTGCAGTTGGCGTATGGACGAACACTGCCAGTGGCTTCTCCGCGATCAACTCTTCAATATTTGATTCCCCATGAGTAACCCCATACTGGGCTTGCAATTTTCGCCGTTTTTCATCATTACGTGTACAAAAATGCCATTCATACTGATCCTGCAAGCTTGCCATGACTGGTAAATAAGCTTTTTGTGCAATGTTACCTAATCCCATAACGTCAATTTTTTTCATTTGTTTTGCCTTCTCATGATTTTGATTTTAAAACTCTCTACTATCTTTCTAACTTCCTTCAGATTATAATAGTACCAATCAGAAAGTTAGAAAGGATTTTTAAATTATGAATTTTGTGGCAATGGATTTTGAAACAGCATCCCCAAAACGTTACAGTGCATGTTCGCTTGCACTCACCATTGTGCGGGAGAATCAGATTGCTGATGAATTTTACTCTCTCATCAAGCCTGATACTGAATTTAGCTGGCGCAACGTGCAAATTCATGGTATTCATGAAGATGATGTTGCCGATGCACCAACATTTCCAGAGGTTTGGCAAGTTATCAATCCTCTTTTTCAATCTAATCAGCTTGTTGTCGCACACAATGCCCCATTTGATAATGGTGTTTTAAAGAGCTGCCTTGAGCATTATGACTTGCAACGGACCCACTATCTGACGCTTGATACCGTTCGGACAAGCCGTAAACTTTTCCCAGATTTTGAAAATCATAAGTTGGATACAGTCTGCCAGCATCTTGGCATTGAACTGGATCATCATCATAACGCTTTGGATGATAGCTTAGCATGTGCAAATATCCTGCTGTACGAAGCAAATAACTTTGGGACTGAACAATTAAAGCCCCTGATTCGAATGGCTAACTAAACGTTAATTTCATATCAATCGTTTCAAATGAGGCGCCGTTTTTATCACGGAAGCCTTTTTTGTTACGGTCAATTTCTTCAAATCCGAGTTTCTTATAAATATGTTCTGCACTCAGATTGCGCGCCTGGACCGTTAGTACCAACCCTGAGAGCCAGCTAAATGATTCTCCCCACGTGAGGGTTTCTTCCATCAACGCGGTCCCTAATCCTTGGCCCCAAAATTCAGATAACACAGCCACTCCTACTTCACCAAATTCGTCAGTTTCGCTTTTCATGACAGTCGCTAAACCAATTGCCTCATCTTGATACATGGCAAGTAAGATAAGATTTTCGCGGCTTTGTTGAATCAGTTCCAGTTGTTTTGCTTCAGTGTCTACCGTTAAATTGGCCAGATCATCTTCAACTGTAAAAGTTTCCGTTTCTTTATCTAGTTGTTTGAGTAACGTCAAGACCTGTTGGGAATCCTCAGCCCCAGCTTCCACGATTCTAACTTCATCACTCATTTTAAGTCCTCTTTCAAATCATTTAAAAGAGTTGTGTATCGCTCCCCTTGAGCATCAAAGGCTAATGTGCGCTGATTATCGCTTTCGTCATTTCGTTTAAGGGTAATTCTTAAATAATCTTCCGGTAAATAATCCTGAATAAACTGAGACCACTCAATTACCGAGACCCCATCACCATAAAAATATTCATCCCAACCAAGATCATCACCACCACCGTCCTCAAGACGATACACGTCCATATGGAAAAGTGGCATGCGCCCTTCCCGGTATTCATGAATAATGGTAAAAGTTGGGCTCTTTACATAACGTTTGATCCCCAATCCTTTAGCTAATCCTTTGGTAAAAGTCGTTTTTCCAGCCCCAAGGTCGCCATCTAGTAAAATCACATCATTAGGCTTAAGACTGTTGGCGAGTTGTTCGCCAATTTTTTCGGTTTGCTCTGCTTGCTTTGTTTTCATTGTAAACATAATTTACCTCGTTTGTTGAGACTGATTCTCAGGCTTTTCGGACAAATCTACATGTTCTGGTAATTGCCAATCAATCGGTGTTTCACCTAACGCCTCTAAAGCTGCATTCGTCTTTGAAAACGGATGAGATCCAAAAAATCCGTGATAGGCAGAAAATGGGCTCGGATGCGCCGATTTAATGACAATATTTTTATCTGTATCAATCAATTCAATCTTAGCTTGAGCAGCTTTTCCCCAAAGTATGAATACCACTGGCGTTTCTCGTGCAGAAAGCTTTTCGATAGCTGCATCGGTTAGTTGTTCCCATCCTTTTCCCTTATGAGAAAATGCCTGTCCGTTACGCACCGTCAAGACGGTATTAAGCATTAGAATTCCTTGTTTAGCCCACTTTTCTAGGTAGCCATGAGAAACTGGTTTGATCCCTAAATCATCTTGTAGCTCCTTATAAATATTTTGCAAAGATGGTGGAATTTTGACCCCAGGTAGGACAGAAAAACTTAACCCGTGTGCCTGATTCGGTTCATGATAGGGATCCTGTCCTAAAATAACCACTTTAACTTCACTAAACGGCGTCCACTCAAACGCTTCAAAGATATGAAACATGTCTGGATGAATTAATTGAGTTTTATATTCGGTTTTTAAAAAATCGTGTAAATCTTTGTAATAGGCCTTTTCAAATTCTGGTCCCAGAACTTCTTGCCAGTCATTATGAATAAACGTTTTCATTTTCGCACCTCTCCTCATATTCTAGCATAGCCTAAAATGTTTTAATAACATTAAATGTCGTTATCTTATGACTAAAAAAAACCGGGGGAACATGTTAAACTGAAGATATAAAAACCTGATAAGGACGTGGAAATATGATTTCAATAATTGCTTCTGATATGGATGGAACGTTACTCAATGAAAAAATGGAAGTTTCTGAAGGAAATGCCGCTGCCATTAAACAAGCCCAAAGTGAAGGTGTTCATTTTGTTATCGCAACAGGACGCCAGCTTTCAGAGGCCAAGCCCCTAATTGAAAAATTCGGAATTCAAGCACCAATGATTACATTAAATGGCGCTGCCGTTTACGATGTGGACGGAAAAGCTTTGGATATGGTGCCTCTCCATCGTGCTTCAGTTACCCAAATCATGCGCGAATTAAATTTAGCACACTTATATTATGAAATTGTCACAATTGACGGGGTCATTTCTAATAGCCGTGCCATGCATATTCAAAATTTGGCAGATCTACTTTCAAATCTTAATCCTGATACCCCATTTAAATTAGCCGTTTCTTTAGCCTCGGCACGAGTTGAACTAATGGATATCACGTATGTTGATGATTACCAAGAATTGATTGATGACAAAAATGTCCGAATCTTAAAAATCATTGCCTTTTCAAATGATGGTCAAGACGAACTACAGCCCGTAGCTGATAAGATTAATCAAAAGGTTGATGTGGCCATTACATCATCTTCTCGCTCGAATATTGAAATTAATAACGTCCGTGCTCAAAAAGGTATCGCGTTGCAACATTATGCTGACGAATTAAACATTCCCATGTCGCAAGTCATGGCAATTGGGGATAATTTAAACGACGCTTCCATGCTGAAAATTGCGGACACTAGTTACGCAATGGAAAATGCTCATACCGAAATCAAAAAAATTGCGAATCACTTAACCGTTTCGAATAACGAAGATGGGGTTGGAAAAGCCATCTTGGAACAACTCAAAACCAATCGTCAATAATGGTTTTGCTGCTATAGGAGTGAGTACTTATGCGCAAGCTTTATGTGAAACATCAAGATGCAAATAATAAAGGTGCCACGATCGTCCATGATGATTTCAACAATTCATGTTATCTGATGGTTGGTAAATGGGGGATCCGGCATGATGCACTCTCTGTTTACAGTACAGACGGACAGTTATTGGCAGAAATCAAACAAACATCAGTAGGAATTTTTCCTAAATTTGATATTTTTTTTAATGGTCAAAAAATCGGCTCAATTTCAAAGACCTTTGGCTTAATTCATGAATTTATGTATGTTAGTAAATTAAAATGGTTTATCACTGGAAACCTCCGAACCGGTTTGCATCACGTTTATAGTGGCCGTAAACCCATCATGAAGCTGGTATGCGGCACTACTTACAATGAGCTGACAATTACTACGGAAGCCACCGAACCAGTTTGCATTTGCATAGCAGCAATTCTGGATCATTGGTCAAAGAAAAATAGCAAATCAAACATTAAGCGTGGATCTGCTGTTCCAGGATGGCAACTACCAAGTGGTGAGACTAGTTTTAACAATATCCAAAAACATAAAAAACACAAAAATAAATTAATCGAATAAATGGAGGAGTAAATTTGCAAATTCAAACCGCTCAAATAAAAGATGTCCCTCAAATCGTCACTTTAGTTAAGGTCATTTTAGAAGAAATGGAACTTCCTGCTCTCCATGAATTAAGTGATGAACAGCTGACTAAACTCTTTGAAAAAACATTTTCATCACCCGAATATCAAGGTGATCTGGCTAATTTGATTGTCGCTAAAGATCAAGATGAAGTGCTTGGTATGATGTTTGGCTATATAGGAAAAAACGAGCAACAACTCTTTAATGTTTTTTCTCGCTACTACACCGAATTAGGAATTCCTGAAAAAACTGTTATCTTTTCAGATCGGGAAGCCGATGCGGATGAATGGTACCTTAACACGCTTTGTGTCGATGCTCATCATCGTGGTGAAGGCATTGGTACTCAGCTCTTAAATTACCTCCCAACAGTTGCTAAACAGGTTCACACCAATGAAGTCGGTTTACTAGTCGACTTTGAAAATCCTCAAGCTGCAAAATTATATCAGCGAATCGGATTTAAAAAAGATCGTGTTCAAATCGTTGCCGGGCATAATTACAATCATCTTAAAATGACTGTCTAGCGTCGAAATAATTGAATAAGTAACCATCTTTAAAACTTGAAGTAGAAAATTTAATTTTGCTTCAAGTTTTTGTAGCGCTTAGGTTTAAATCTATGCTAAAATTAAATGATTTTTTAGATGGGAATTGGAATATGAAAAACACAAAATATATTAGCTGGCCGGTCCTCGGACTGATGGCCTTTGTTAATGTTATCGGCTTTGATGACATTATTTATAACTTTAAGAACCAAGGATTAGGGGTGATTACTACTTGGGTAATTCTATTCGCCTTATACGTTGTCCCCTATGGTTTAATGGTCGGTCAATTAGGATCCACTTTCAGTAAATCTGGTGGTGGCCTAAGTTCCTGGGTTCGTGAAACCAGTGGTGACACACTTGGCTACTTTACAGCTTGGACATATTGGGCAGCTTCCATTCCGTATGTAGTGGACACCGCAAATTCTGTAGTTGTGGCCTTTGGCTGGTTAATCAATGGCAATAATTCAATGGAAGAACATATGTCAAACGCCATGTTTGCCTTACTTACCTTTTTAGTATTTGTCATTTTTATTTTGATTCAGAATCGAATCAAAAATTCTTTGCAGCTCCTTAACGTCTTGGGTGGTGGTGCAATGTTTATTATGACCATCCTATTCGTTGTTTTAACGGTCGTTAATCTGACTAACGGACACGCAATCGCTTCAGCACCACTACACATATCCACCTTTACACCGAAAATTAACTTACACTTTTTCTCGACATTAGGTCTGTTAATTTATGCGACGAGTGGCTCTGAATTAGTCGCTCCGTACGTCACGCGGATGCGCAACGCCAAACGTGACTTTCCAAAATCAATTATTATGTTGACAGTAATGGCCGGCTTTCTCACTATTTTTGGTTCGTTTTCATTGGGGGTTTTCTTTAATGATCATCATTTACCTGTCGATTTAAAAATGAATGGTAGTTATTACGCCTTTGATTATGTGGGCAGTCACATTGGCTTAGGTCACTCAATGCTGTTCCTATTTTCAATTGCCCAGCTGTTATATATGTTTGCACTACTCGCATTGTTGTTAGATGCAATGACGCGAATGTTGATCTTAGACACTGGTAAACGATTCATGCCAAAACAGCTCTTAAAGCTCGATCATCATGGCCGCCCCATCAATGGCTATATTCTCACTTCAGCATTATCTGCTGGAATTCTTTTGATGGGTGTTTTTCTTCCCGACATGAATGAAATTTTTAACTGGTTACTTAATCTAAATGGGATTGTGTCTCCTTACGTTACTTGTTGGATATTCTTTGCCTTCATGCAAGTTCGAAAAAACTCCCAAAAATTCAAATCTGATTATGTCTTTATTAAAAATGATCGTGCTGCTTACCTTGTGGCTTTGTGGTGCTTCATTGTTACATTTATTGCGGCAACTTTCGGCATTTTACCCCAAGATGTCCCGCCAACCTCCTTTACGTATTGGCAAGAGTTGATTATGAACATTGCAACCCCAGGGCTTCTCTTAGCGTTGGGTTGGGTCATGCCCACAATTGCGCGTAGACAACGTAAAAAAGAACAATAACCTATACAAAAAAGCGGGTCTACACTTTCTGGTATTGGTGAATAACTGATACCAGTTTTTATTTTGAAAATTAAAAGGACATCTGTCCTCTTTGTGCTACGATTTAATCGCCAAACAAAATCGAAAAGAGGAAAAACAGATGTCCCTAACTAATTCTATCTTAATCTTGTTTGAAATGACAGACCCAAATATAACCGTAACTGGTGTTACCAAGAAACGTTGCCCGAATGGACAACGAATTTATGTCGTTCACGCCAACCTTTCTTATCAGCTTGTGAAATGTCCCCATTGTGGCCATAAAAGTCTAATTAAAAACGGTACCCACGTTAGTCATCTAAGGTTGGGAACCTTATCAGGCGGACGTTATGAAATGCAGCTAAGACGACAAAGATATCAATGCCAACATTGTTTAAAAACCTGTGGAGCTAAAACTAACCTCGTTAGACGTAATGAAACTTTTACCCACAATGTTAAACATCAGGTCATTGTGCTAGCTCGTGACATGCTGACCAGTAAAGAAATCGCTAAAATTTGTGGCATTTCACCAAGTAGTGTTCAACGTATTTTAAATGCAAATATTCACTTGGCTTACCGTGTTAAGCAACTTCCGCCAAATCTTTGTTTCGATGAATTTCGTTCCTGTAATCATCTAATGTCCTTTAACTGTTGCGATGCCGTTAGTCATCGCCGCATTGTGACCCTCAAAGATCGTCTCAGTAAGGATATCATTGATTACTTTGAAGCTCGTTATTCAGTTCAAGAACGTGCGAAAGTTCAAACAATTACTATTGATATGAACGCCGAATATGCTAGCTTTATTCATCGTTTATTCCCGAATGCTGTCACGATTATTGACCGTTTCCACATTATTCAGCTTGCTGGTCGTGCACTAGACAATGAACGTACACGTATTATCCGTACTTTTCAAGATAAGCATTCACGCATTTACCGCATCCTTAAATCTCAATGGCGTTTATTTCATTTGGCAGAAGAGAAAATCAATGACACTAAGCTTATCTATTTACGAGGCATTAACGAGTATATGACCCAACAGAACGCCATCGACCTTGCCTTAGATGAATTTCCAGAATTCAAAACTGTGTATCAAACTTATCAAGGCATTCTAACCGCTATTCACCAAAAGGATGCCACGGAATTTAAAAATTTGATTACCAACTACCAAGTAGCTGGTAATCAAATGGACGTCACCATTTCAACCTTCGTTAAGAACGGCTCAGCAGTGCTCAACAGTTGTCGTTATCCGTATTCTAACGGTCCTATTGAAGGACTTAATCGTAAAATCAAGGTATTAAAGCGTAGCTGTTTTGGTTTTCGAAATATTCATAACTTCTTCATTCGTATCAGTTTAATTCATGAGTAAACAAAAAGCACATTCACCGAAGTGAACATGCCTTCAAAAATCTCTACCAATACAGTTTGACAGAGACCCAAAAAAGCGAGGAAAACTACTGTATGAAAGTAGTTTTCCTCGCTTTTTGATTATCACAGCTTACCGATAACGCTTGACTGCTTTCGCAATTTCACGTTCTTGGTCACGTCGTTTTAAAGTTTCACGTTTATCGTATTCATGCTTACCTTTTGCAACTCCAATCAGAACCTTTGCAAACCCATGTTTTAAATAAACTTTTAAGGGCACAATTGTAATTCCCTTATTTTGTGTTTGCTCAGCTAATTCCGCAATTTGTTTTTTATGCAACAACAATTTTCGGTTTCGCAATGGGTCATGATTAAACTGATTGCCTTCTGTATACTCACTAATGTGAATATTCATGAGGATGGCCTCACCATTACGGATTTGTACATAGCCATCTTTTAAGTTGATTCGACTGGCACGGACAGATTTAATTTCTGTGCCCGTCAGTACCATCCCAGCTTCAAAAGTTTCTGAAATTAAATAATCATGACGTGCTTTTTTATTTTGAGCTAAGGCTGGATCTCGTTGCTTTGTTTTTGCCTTTGCCATTTAAACCTCACTCCTACTTTTTCCGACCATACGGTTTTGAAGATGATGGCTTACCATGTGAGTTTGTTGCATGTGAGTTTTTAGCAGAATTATTTCGATAATTACTTGATGATTTTTTATTGAAATTCTTGTTGTGACTACCTTGTCGATTGCCACCTTTGTAATTGCCACTATTACGGAATTGACGTGGTGGTAATTGAATTTCACTAGTCGGCGTCTTTTCTGGGTGCAAGAGATCAAAATCAACTTCTCTTTGATCCTTGTCCACCCGAATTAACTTAACTTCAATTTCTTGACCAATTTGGTATGTTCGGTGCGTATTCCGTCCAACCAAAGCCATTTGGTTTTCAACGTATTCATAATAGTCGTCTTTCATTTGACTGATATGAACAAGTCCTTCAACAGTATTATCTAATTCAACAAACAACCCGAACTTCATTACCGAGCTCACAACAGCCTTAAATTCTTCGCCAACGTGATCGCCCATAAATTCAGCTTTCTTCATCCCATCAACGTCACGTTCTGTATCAATACCTCGCCGTTCCAATTTAGAAGTATGAGCCGCAACTTCAGGAACCTTTTCAACAAATTGAGCTTGTGATTCTTCACTAAGGCCGTCCTCTTCGTAATGACGGATTAAACGATGCACAAACATATCTGGATAACGTCGAATTGGTGACGTGAAATGCGTATAGTATTCTGCAGCAAGGCCGAAATGTCCCAAAGAATCCTCAGAATATTTGGCCTGCTTCATACTACGAAGCATCATGATCGAAATCATGGGTTCTTCTTTACTTCCCGAAACCTGTTTCAAAACGCTTTG
The DNA here is from genome assembly GCF_002982135.1 of Pediococcus inopinatus. Classification (NCBI taxonomy): domain Bacteria; kingdom Bacillati; phylum Bacillota; class Bacilli; order Lactobacillales; family Lactobacillaceae; genus Pediococcus; species Pediococcus inopinatus. Next base: position 1,347,969 of record NZ_CP019981.1, read on the forward strand.
TAACATTTTGGGTTTGATATCCTTTGGACTACCCTTAACTGTATAACCAAAGTTTGTCAAAAATTCAAAGAATTTCAACATTCTGTCACTGTCAGGCGTTTCATGGACACGGTACAAGAATGTCACTTTGAGCTCTGAATAATGTTGAGCCACGGTTTCGTTAGCTGCCAACATAAACGATTCGATCATCCGTTCAGAAGTTCCCCGAACGCGAACTTTAATATCAATTGGATGACCAGTTTCATCTACAATAATTTCAGCTTCGTTATCATCAAATTCAATTGCTCCACGACGCTTCCGACGTTTCAGCAAGATTTTATGCAATTCGCCCATTGTTTCAAACATTGGCACTAAATCAGCATAGCGTTCCCGCGTTTTTTCGTCGTGAGCTTCAAGAATCTTATTAACATTTGAATAAGTCATTCGCGCATTAGATTTGATCACACTTGGATAAATCCGGTGATTGACTACTTTACCATTTTCGTCCATTTCCATTTCACAAGTCATGGTCAAACGCTCCACATCAGGATTCAAAGAACAAATTCCGTTAGAGAGCTTCCGCGGTAACATTGGCACCACACGGTCAGTCAAGTAAACACTGGTACTCCGCCGATAAGCTTCGTGGTCCAGAGGTGACCCCTCTTTAACATAATGACTCACATCAGCAATGTTGACGCTCAAATGATAATGTCCATTAGCCATTTTATAAACACCAACAGCATCATCAAAATCTTTAGACCCGTCCCCATCAATTGTCACAACTGTTTCATCAGTCAAGTCTTTACGACCGACTTTTTCTTCATCTGTCACGAATTCTGGGATCGCTTTGATTTCCTCTTTAACATCATCAGGAAATTCATATGGTAATTCGTGTTGATAAATAACCTGAAGAATATCAACCCCAGGGTCATCTTTAAATCCAATGGTCTCAACAGCGAGGCCTGCCATCAGTTTAGGATGTTTCAAATTAGGATACTGAGTCACTTCAGCAGTGATCACAGCCCCTTCTTGTGGCTTGATTCCTGAAGCTAAAACATCAAAATGATATGAAGCTAATTTTTTATCTTTTAATGCAATTTCACCGATAACGCCATTTTCAGGATCTGCACCTGAAGTTTGAAAAACCCCAACAGCCTGCGTAAAATGACGCTCCGTAATCTTAGTAACGACCCCTTCAGGCCCTTTATCATCGCCAGGTTTAGCCTGACGTGTGATCCGAACATCAACTTCATCCTGATTCAATGCAAAAGCTGTATGATCTTCACTAATATAAACATCTGGAATTTCCGGATCGATGGCTACGAAACCAAAGCCACGGTCGTTGGCATGGAACACACCGTGAACGATTTGTTGATCTGGTTGAATGGGCAAGGTGAATTTCCCCTGCTCTGTGATATGAACACGATTTGACCGTTCCATCACAGCAAGTTCTTTAACTAAAATATTAAAAACACTTGCTCCTTCAAGTTTTAATTGTTGAAAAATTTCTTCAGCTGTAAAATTTTCCTTAGGATGTTGACTTAATAAACTGCTGACAGCAGCTTGAATTTTATTTGTTTCCATTTTTTACCTCAAATTTTAAATTTGTTTTTTAACTTAATAAAAGCCTCCTGCAAAACACAGGAGGCTCAATCATTAGTGAGAAGAAACATAGACCATCGCAATTGCAACGGCAAAGAAAATAATTCCTAATCCTAATGTGACTTTTTGCATAAACGCTTCAAATCCACGCGGTTTTGAGTGGGCAAAAAGGTCATCTGCCCCACCTGAGAAAGACGACAACGCGTTATCTGTCTTTGCTGGCTGCATCATTACCGAAATGATAATCAAAACTGAAACAATTAATAGTATTGTCATTAATAAATTATACAAGTAGCGACCTCCTACCTAAGCTTGTAGTATATCCTCTATATTTTATCATAGTTTAGCTTTTTTTCCAGTGTTATGGATAACTTTTCCTATTGAACACGGAATTACTAAATAAAAATCCTGACCGAATTCTTTTTAATCAATTCGATTGGATAGGCAGTTTTCTTAATTGGCGTGCAATATTCCCCCGGTTTTGATGACTAGTTGTCACAATTAAGGTGTCTCCCGCTTGAAGTAGCGTATCTCCATGGGGAATGATTTCAAGTTCACCCCGACGAATGGCAATTAGTAAACTGTTCCCCGGCCACTTAAAATCACGCACTTGATGTCCCGCTAAATACGAACCAGCAAAAACCGGAAATTCTACCCGATCCAATTTACCACCCACACGTGGCATTTTAGGTTTCACAATTTTGTGAAGTAATGATTCATAAATTGGGGCACCACCTAGCAAATCAACTACCAAATAGGCGGTAATTGAAACAATTGCGAGTGGCATTAAATGATGCAGCGTCCCGACCATTTCGGTAATTAACAAGATGGCAGTAAACGGGGCTTTTCCAATTCCGGCAAAATAGCCCGCCATTGCAATAATAATAAAGTTAACCAAATATGCGGATGGCATCATTCCTAACTGAATCATGACTTTTCCATATATAGCACCAAGAATGGCACCTAACGACAAAATTGGCAAAAAAATGCCACCAGGAAGCCCAGATCCATAAGAAATCATGGAAAAAATAAATCTTAAAAGAAAGATCCCAATCAATATAATTAGGGCCGGAGAATGCGCAGCAATGGCTAAGATAATATTATTCCCACCACCTAATAAGTTAGGTACCAACATGCCAATCGGGATAATCAACACAAATGGCACAACCCCAAATAACCAGCTCGGTAATTTGGTCAGATAGGCATACCAATCACCCATTTTAAGTAAGACACGTTGATAAATGAACCCCATTAGCCCAAGGAAAATACCTAGCAGAATTAGATGCGGATACATTGTAAGCGGTAGTGTGCTTGCGTAAACAATATGTAAAACTGGTGTTAAGCCAAAAAAGATTGTAGAAACAAAGTTTGAAACAATAGCACTAGCTAGCGCTGTCGTCCAAATCAGTGGTGAAAAATTATGATAAACCTCTTCAAGCACAAATAATGTACTAGCGATTGGTGCATTAAACGCGGCAGACAATCCAGCCGCTGCTCCACTTGCAATGAGTACCCGGCGTTTTAACTCTGTCTTGTGAGTTAGTTCGGCATACCCCTGTGCGATTGTAGCGCCTAACTGAATTGATGGCCCCTCGCGGCCTAGAAATAGTCCTGAACCAATTGCCAGTATGCCACCCACAAATTTTCGCCATAAGATTGGCCACCAAGCATATTCTAAGTTGCCAGAGAGTTGCCCTTCTACTTGGGGGATACCAGATCCCTTTATTTCAGGATATTGGCGACCCATATAACCAACCACAACGGCAACCAGGAGCATAATAATCAGCCAAACTGGAATTAATTCCCAGTGCATTGAAAGTTGTTTATAAACGATCATCATCAGTTTCAGGCCATTTACAATCGCTAATCGAAAAATACTGACGACGAACCCGGCAATAGCACCCGTAATGCATCCTTGCAAAATATAAGTTAACCGAGTCCGATCAGGAACCCTTTGCTTTTTTGTTGGTTGTCCTTGCCACTGCATATTATTTCACTTCTTAATTTTATAATTTTTAAACGTCACTATTTAGTTTAGCACGAAAATACTTGAAATAAAAAAACCGGACAAATTAATTATCCGGCCCTTAACTCTTAAATTAGTGAATCTATTTCTTTCGATATGGTTGATGCTTAAACATTCGCGCTGCTTGAACGGCCTCTTGCCACCCGGAGTATAAGTTTTCGCGCTCTTCTCCATTCATATTTGGCAAAAAGCTCTGGCCAGATTGATAGATTGTTTTAATATCTTCTATATTTTTCCAAAAACCGACACCAAGGCCAGCCAAAAATGCTGCCCCAAGCGCTGTTGTTTCTAAATCAGCAGCTCGGTCAATTTCAATTCCAAGAATATCTGCCTGGAACTGCATCAAGTAATTGTTATGAGAGGCTCCTCCGTCCACTTTAAGCGTTGGAATCTCGATTCCTGCATCTTGCTTCATCGTATCCACAACATCCCGTGATTGATACGCTAACGATTGTAACGTTGCTTTGACAAAATCATTCTTTGTTGTTCCGCGGGTTATTCCGAAAATCGATCCGCGCGTAACTGAATCCCAGTAAGGTGCCCCCAAACCAGTAAACGCCGGTACCACATATATTTCATTATGATCCGTTGAATTAAAGGCATCTTCCTCAGATTCTGCGGAAGTTTTCAACAACTGCATGCCATCTCGTAACCACTGGATGGCTGAACCAGCAACAAAAATACTTCCTTCCAGCGCGTAATAGACTTGACCATTAATCCCATAAGCAACGGTTGTCAATAAATTATGATCCGATAATTGCGGCTCGGTCCCCGTATTCATCACGACAAAGGCTCCGGTTCCGTATGTATTCTTGATCATCCCTGGCTCAAAGGCCATTTGCCCAAACAGTGCCGCTTGTTGATCCCCTGCCATCCCTGAAATTGGTACTTCACTACCGTAAAAATGATAATCCTTCGTATATCCATAAATTTCAGAATTTGACTTTGTTTCTGGTAACATGGCCTTGGGAATGTTGAGGAGTTTTAAAATATCTGTATCCCATTTGAGTTCGTGAATGTTAAATAACATCGTCCGACTTGCATTTGAATAGTCCGTCACATGTACATCCCCGCCGGTAAGCTTCCAAACTAACCAGGTATCAATCGTGCCAAACAGCAACTCACCGTTTTCTGCCCGCTTTTGAGCATTGGGAACTTGGTCCAGAATCCAACGAATTTTTGTTGCCGAGAAATAGGCATCCACAATCAAGCCAGTTTTTTGATGAATCTCTTTTTGATAGCCTGCCAAAATTAATTGATTCGCAATATCTGCTGTTTGGCGGGATTGCCAAACAATGGCATTATAAATTGGTAAGCCAGTTTTCTTATCCCAAATCACCGTCGTTTCCCGCTGGTTTGTAATACCAATTCCTTTAATTTGAGAAGGCCTTATTCGTGACTTAATTAAAGCGTCAGCAATCGTGGACAATACAGCGTCCCAAATTTCATTGGCGTCGTGTTCAACCCAGCCGGGATTAGGAAAAATTTGTGTGATCTCTCGTTGTGCATCAGCAACCTTTTGACCAGCATGATCAAAAATAATGGCCCTCGTGCTTGTTGTCCCTTCATCAATGGACAAAATATAACTTTCTGGCATTTTTATAACCTCATTTTATTTTTAAACAAGTTCTGTAACCAACTGGGCAGCAAGTTCAATCGCTTGCTCATGAGCACCCTCACCCCAATCCCGTTCTTGGTGTTGATTTAAATTAGCCAGTGAATCAGCTGTAAAAAATAACTGTCCAAATTGAACATTGCGAAATTGGGCACAAGCAGCTAAAGCAGCACATTCCATTTCAACAACTGTGCAGCCCTGTTGCTTACGCTTTCTTACTAAAGCGGCAGTCTCACGAAAAAAGCCATCCGTTGTCCAAGTTTCCACTTCTCGAAACTCAAGCTTATTTTTAGTTAAACCTTTTTCCATACTAGCAACTACTTCCGGATTCAAGGCAATAACATCAGATCTCAAAACATAATGGAAAGAAGTCCCTTCATCCCTTAGGGCAACCGTTGGAATTAAAAATCTGTCCTCAGCAATATCCGTCAATACGCCACAGCTCCCCACACTAATAACTTGCTTAACACCAAACCAAATTAAGAATTCCAGAAATTGTACCGCAGCTGGGGCACCCAACGGCGCTTGAGCCACCGTAATCCATTCATTCTGGTATCGACACTCGTAAACAGGGTAAGTTTTGGTAATTGTTTCAAACTTGCCAATCTGTTTGCCACCATTTTGTTCAACAAATTGTAAAATCTCTTCATCACGTAAAAATGGAAACACGGCCTTCTCGTGAAAAGAGAATGGACCATCATGACCCGGCATCAATACGGCTTGACGATGCGCATCAAAATCAAAAAGTGGCAAACTATTTAACATTCTGCATTCCTACTTCCTACTATCAATTACCATCATTTTACTCTTTTTGTAGCAAAAATTCAGTACAAAAAAGAGCCATCCGGAATAATCCAGATGGCTCTTAACGAACCCGTTTGCAAACGTTAAATTACTTATTTGTAATAGCGTCGCGTGCTTGTTCGCTCAAGTTATAGAAGGCTTTAATACCTTTGTAATCGCCAACTTCACCTAATTGATCTTCGATACGCATCAATTGGTTGTACTTAGCAATACGTTCTGTACGGCTCATTGAACCAGTCTTAATTTGACCAGCATTCAAAGCAACAACTAAGTCAGCAATTGTTGTATCTTCTGTTTCACCAGAACGATGAGAAACGATTGCTGTATAGCCAGCTTCCTTAGCCATTTCGATAGCATTAACAGTTTCTGTTAATGTACCAATTTGGTTCAACTTGATCAAGATAGCATTGCCAACGCCCATCTTGATACCTTTAGCAAGGTAGTCTGTGTTTGTAACGAACAAGTCATCACCAACGATTTGAACTTTCTTGCCAAGTTTGTCAGTAGCCATCTTCCAGTCTTCCCATTCGTTTTCATCCAAAGGATCTTCGATAGAAACAACTGGGTACTTGTCAACAATACCATCAAGTAAGTCAACAAATTCAGAAGCGGTATATGACTTGCCGTCACCCTTTAAGTCGTACTTCTTTGTTTCTGAGTTATAGAATTCAGAAGCAGCACAGTCAAAGGCAATTGCAATGTCTTTACCAGGTTTGTAGCCAGCACGTGTGATAGCTTCAACAAGGATTTCAAATGGTTCCTCATTGTTCTTCAAATCAGGTGCAAATCCACCTTCATCACCAACAGCTGTTGAGTAACCTTTTTCGTTCAAAAGATTCTTTAAGTTGTGGAATGTTTCTGATGACCAACGAATTGCTTCTGTAATTGTTGGAGCACCAACAGGCATGATCATGAATTCTTGGAAGTCAACATCATTATTAGCATGTTTCCCACCATTGATAACGTTCAACATTGGTGTTGGCAATGTATGAGCGTTGAATCCGCCTAAGTAGTTGTACAAAGGAATTTGGAGCTCATCAGCAGCAGCACGAGCAGCAGCCAAAGATACACCAAGAATTGCGTTTGCGCCCAACTTAGCTTTGTTAGGAGTACCATCAAGTTCGATCATAGCTTTATCAATTGCTAATTGGTCAGTTACTTCATAACCAACAATTTTCTTAGCAATTAACTTGTTAACATTTTCAACAGCCTTTGTAACACCTTGGCCCATGAATTTGCTCTTGTCGCCATCACGAAGTTCAACAGCTTCATGTTCACCAGTTGAAGCACCAGAAGGAACGATTCCACGGCCGAAACCGCCATCTTCTGTATATAATTCAACTTCAACAGTTGGGTTACCACGTGAATCTAAAACCTGACGTGCATAAATATCAGTAATAAGTGACATATTGTAATTTCTCCTCACTAAATTTAGTAAATTCTGTTACAAATCAATTGTATTACAAATCGACTTGAAAATTAAGCATTAAAGTTAACTAATTCCAAGAATGATTCAGGAACCATACTTGCACCACCGACTAAACCGCCATCGATGTCTTCTTTGCCCATTAATTCTTTAACGTTAGCAGGTTTAACACTACCACCGTATTGAATACGAACTTTAGAAGCAGTTGTTTGGTCGTATAACTTAGCAACAGTTTCACGAAGGACGTGAACAACTTCTTGTGCTTGATCACTTGAAGCTGTCTTACCAGTACCAATTGCCCAGATTGGTTCGTATGCAATCACAAGTGAAGCCACTTGATCTGCAGATAAACCTTTAAGTGCATTAGTAATTTGGCCTGAAACCCACTCATTTGTTTGACCAGCTTCACGTTGATCTAAAGTTTCACCACAGCAAATGATTGGTAACATATTGTTAGCAAAAACTGCTTTAGCTTTTTTGTTAATATCTTCATCAGTTTCGCCGAAATATTGACGACGTTCTGAATGACCAATAATAACATAGTCAACACCCATTTCAGAAAGAACTTTAGGTGAAGTTTCACCAGTAAAAGCACCTTCATCTTCAAAGTAACAATTTTCAGCAGCTACTTTAAGGTTTGTACCTTTAGCAGCATCTAACAAAGCTTGTAAATCAACGGCAGGAGCACCGATAACGGATTCAACTTTGTCAGTTGCAGGAAGTTGATCCTTGACAGCATTAACAAATTCAGTTGTTTCTTTAGGGTTCTTGTTCATTTTCCAATTTCCAGCAATAATTGGTGTACGCAAAATAATACTTCCTTTCATCTATAACAAATTATATTTTAAACAGCAGAAAAGAATTGAATTTCAATTCAATCCCGTTATAAAACTTATTTGTTTGAAATTGCAGCAATTCCTGGTAATTCCTTACCTTCGAGGTACTCAAGTGAAGCACCACCACCAGTAGAAATATGTGTTAACTTATCGCCAACACCAAGTTGTTTAACAGCAGCAGTTGAATCACCACCACCAACAATTGTTGTAGCATCAGTTAATGTACCCAAGAACTTACCAACTTCAAGAGTTCCTTCAGCATAGTTGCTCATTTCGAATACACCCATTGGTCCATTCCAAACAACCGTCTTAGCATCTTTAAGAACATCTTTGAATTCTTTGATTGACTTAGGTCCGATATCAAGTGCCATATAGCCATCAGGAATATCTCCTTCAACTACCTTATGAGGTACATCATTATCGAATTTTTCAGCAACAACACTGTCTGAAGGAAGCACAATCTTGTCTCCAGCCTTATCTAAGATTTCTTTAGCTAAAGCAACCTTGTCTTTTTCAACAAGTGAAGTACCAATCTTCATGCCTTTAGCAGCATAGAATGTATATGTCATACCACCACCGATAATAACTTTGTCAGCTTTATCGAGCAAATGATCAATGACACCAATCTTGTCAGAAACCTTAGCACCACCCAAGATAGCAACGAATGGATGCTTTGGATTATCAACAGCATTTCCAAGGAATTTGATTTCCTTTTCCATTAAGAATCCAGCAGCAACTGGTTTGTTAGCTGCCTTCATAGCTGTAGCAACTCCAACGTTAGAAGCGTGTGAACGATGTGCTGTACCAAAAGCATCGTTTACAAACTCGTCGCCAAGTGAAGCCCAGTATTGGCCAAGTTCTTGGTCGTTACCGCTTTCCTTCTTGCCATCAAGATCTTCAAAACGAGTGTTTTCGAATAAGAGAACATCGCCATCTTTCATGTCAGCAATTGCATCTTCTAATTGTTTGCCACGTGTTGCAGGTACAAATGTGACAGGTTTGCCTAATAAATCTGACAAACGTTGAGCAACTGGACGCATTGTTAATGCTTTCTTGTCGTCTTCAGTCTTAATACGGCCAAGATGTGAGAACAAGATTGCTTTACCATCATGTTCGATGATGTATTTGATAGTTGGTAATGCAGCAACGATACGGTTATCATCACCGATTACACCATTTTTTACGGGAACATTAAAGTCCACACGCATTAAAACTTTTTTGTCTTTAACATCTAAATCAGAAACTGTTAATTTAGCCAAAGTTATTCCTCCTAATTTAAGAAATTAATGTATTATCAATAAAAAAAGACGGAGGAAGTTTGCCTCCCTCCGCCTTAAACCGTTAGACGGTTTTGAAACCTGCAAACTTAAAAGATTAAATTAATTTAATCCTAGAGAGTAGCAAACTTCAATAAAGTACGTACCATTTGGCAAGTGAAGCCGTATTCGTTGTCGTACCAAGCAACAGTTTTAACTAATTGATTGTCTCCAGCGCTTGTAACTTCAGTTTGTGTTGGGTCAAAGATTGAACCGTATGTTGTGCCGATAACGTCACTAGATACGATTTCGTCTTCGTTGTAACCAAATGATTCGTTGTTTTCTGTATGTTTCTTGATTGCAGCATTAACTTCGTCAGCTGTAACGTTCTTGCCTAAGATTGCAACTAATTCAGTTAATGAACCATCAACAACACCAACACGTTGTGCATGTCCTTGTAATTTACCAACTAATTCTGGGATTACAAGACCAATAGCTTTAGCAGCACCAGTTGAATGAGGAATAGTGTTAACACCAGCAGCACGAGCTGCACGTAAGTTACCACCACGAACTGGTCCATCAAGTAACATTTGTGTACTTGTGTAAGCATGGATTGTTGTCATTGTACCTACTTTGATACCAAATTCTTGGTTCAAGAAGTAAGCCATAGGTGCTAAACAGTTTGTTGTACATGAGCCAGCAGAAACAATCTTGTCATCTGCAGTTAAAACGTCATCATTAACGTTGTAAACAACAGTTTTAAGATCATTACCAGCAGGAGCAGAAATCAGAACACGTTTTGCGCCGGCATCCAAATGAGCTTGTGCCTTTGCTTTTGATGTATAGAAACCTGTACATTCAAGAACAAAGTCAACGCCATCATCTTTAACCCATGGAATATCCTGTGCTTTAGGTTCTGCGTAAACACGGTATTTCTTGCCATCAACAATGATGGAGTCATCTGTCGCGCTAACCTCACCAGGGAAAGTGCCATGTGTTGAGTCATACTTCAATAAATGTGCCAACATTGCTGGACTTGTCAAATCATTGATAGCCACAACTTCAATATCATTTGACTTTGCGCCTAATTCATAGATGCGACGGAAAGCTAAACGACCGATACGTCCAAAACCATTAATACCAATCTTTACAGTCATACTAAGATTTCCTCCTTTAGGAATCAAAAAAAATAATTTTTATTTTAAAAAGTGATGTTTAAAAACATTACTTTTTTAAAATCAAGTTTGCGGCACCTTCATCAGTAACCAAATACGTCTGGTGAGGTGCTAATTTCATGTAAGAACGGATTGCCTGAGCTTTTGTATGCCCACCTGCAACCGCCAAAACATGATCGATTGAATTGATGCGTTCGAACTGTAAACCAATTCGAGGCACCCGATAAACGATCTCACCCTGCTGATTATAAAAACAACCAAAAGCTTCTCCAACTGCTTCCTTTTTTTGTAAAAGGTGCAAAATCTTCGGATCAACTTCTCGGCGTTCAGCCATTTCATCGGCGCGACCAATTCCGTGAATCACAACATTACTTTGCTCAATCAGTTGTAAGACCAATTGAACACTCGGTTCTTCCAGTAATGGCTGGTAACTCTTTTCACTCAATTTTTCTGGGACATACATTGATTGGCTTTCACCATGTGTACGTTCCGCCATGATTGAACAAACTGTGTTTGCTTGCATAGCAATTGATTGACCCATACCACCACGACCAGGAACGAAGGTAAGTTGTCGTTTAGTGGATAATTCTGGAGAAAATTCTTTAGCAACTTGTGCCATTGTATTTCCGCCCATCACCACTATTACATTATTACCCTCTGGTAACATTTTTGCAAGTGTATCGTTAAGAATTGTTCCCATTCCATCAAGAACGCGATCTTGATGATCACTATCTCCAGAAATAATAAAACAACGATCAATATTAAGAATCTGTGCTAGTTCCCGTTCCGATTGTTGTAAACCTAACATGCCATCGACCATATTACTTAAACCGTTTAAAGCAGAACGGCCTTCCTTAGTCAATGTCATCCCTGCTGGGGAAGCTTGAATCATCCCCAACTGTCTCAACATATCAGTATGTGTTCGTAAGACTCGTTCACTCATATTAAGATGAATGGCCAATCCACGGCGACCAATTGGAGCCATCAGGGCAATTGATCGTAAGACTGAGAAACGTTTTAAAAAAACGTCTATCATGTCTGGTGCGATTGCTTCTAGCCATTTTAGCTCATTTTGCATGATCTCTCTGCTCCCAATCGGGACGTAAGTCGTCCATACGTGTCATTGAACGACCCGACAAATTCAAAATAATTGGCATACACCTAATCAAATTATTTTTCGGTTGTATACCACTCACTTACATATTGAATTATATCAGGAGCCGCTCTTCATTGCAACTCAAACCCCTATGCAATCTTAAACGTTTTCTTAACCAACCCTCTAATCTGCTTCATACCGCTTTCGTGCCGATGATGACGGAATATTCAGACTTTCTCGATATTTTGCAACTGTCCGTCTAGAAACCTCAATCTTACGTTCTGCCAATTGTTTAACAATTTTTGCATCAGACAATGGTTTACGCTTATCCTCTTCATGAATAAACTTCTGCAATAACTGCTTCACTGTATCAACCGATAAGCCTTCTGGTGATGCATCTGTTTTAGCCACGGCGCTACTAAAAAATGATTTAAGTTCAAAAGTACCAAAGCGCGTTTGTAAATACTTGCCATTGACTGCCCGACTAATTGTGGATTCATGTAAACCCAATTTCAAGGCCACATCTTGTAACAGCAGCGGCCTCAATTCTTTGGTCTTTTCAAGGAAGAAAGCCTGTTGATGTTCAACTAAAACTCTTCCAACCCGTAAAATTGTGTTTTCTCTTTGTTGTAAGCTTCGAGAAATCCAATCGTACTCTTTCTTTTTCCCTTTGACATAGTCCGTTACTTCACTATCTTTTCGTTGTAACATCTTTTGAAAATAACGTTGTTGGAAATGCACGGCAGGTTTAGCCGATCGCGACATTCGAATACTAAGTTCTCCCTCCTCATTTTCCACAATCAAATCTGGAAAAATATATTGAGGACCCTCGTCATTAAAACGAGCGCCTGGCTTCGGGGTTAAGGTCCGGATATAATCAAAAATTTCTTGAATCTCTGCCAAAGTCATTTCTTGCTGCTTAGCAATTAAGGCCCATTTTTTATTTGCTAACTCCTCAAAATTTTCCTTTAAAAGCGTGATCGCATTTTTTGGTGCCCAATCATCGCTCTCAGCCTGAAGTAAAAGACTCTCTTGCAAATTTCTCGCCCCAACGCCCGGCGGATCCAGTTGCTGAATTAACGTTACAGCATCCACCATATCAACCTTGTTACTCCCGGTTTTTTCCATCGCGTCTTCAAGTGAAATGTCCAAGTAGCCATCTTGATCAATATACTCAAGTAAAAATAAAACTAAATTCCGTAAGGGAGTATCTCGCAGTGTGAGATGAATCTGATCAAGTAAATATTCAAACAAGGATTGATGACTGTCATTTGGAATTTGATTCATATAATTTTCATCAACTGATTGTGAAGATGATCTGGACTGCGAACTAATTGGTAGATCTTCTCGACTAGTTGACACATTAATTAATGGATTTTCCAACGCCTTTTGGTTCAAAAAATTTTGTAATTCTTCAACATTATATTGTAGAACTTGAATCGATTGCTGCAACGTCTGGGTCATTGCTAACCATTGAGCTTGTTTTTGATGTTGATGTAGGCCCTGTTGAATAGCCAAGTAGATCACCTCTTTTTAAATAGCTTGTTTTTTTAAAGTGAATACAGTAAAATTAAAAGGTAGTTTGCGCCGTTAGTGTAGTGGATCGCACGTGAGATTCCGGTTCTTGAGACGCGGGTTCGACTCCCGCATGGCGCATTTTTTTGTACCCAAAATTATTTTAGCCTTTTCAAAAATGTTGTTTCGTCACTGTTGAAAGGGTGTTCATAGTCTTCTAATTATTAAACACTAGTTATTAGATGTCAAACAAAATCATTTAAAAACAATAGTTGCCCACATTTTACAAAATAAAGATAAACCTTATTTAGAGCTGATTATCTTCAGCTCTTTTTTAGAACAAATCACTACCTTTACCATCCACCACACAAAAGTGAAAAAGATTAGAAACATGTTCTCAGGCCTTGTATCATGCCACTGTGATGCTTGATGGAAGCTAGTATTAAGGGGATTAATCAAAAAAAGATTCAAAGCGAGTAAAATTGTTTGACCTTTTTTGACCTTGGCGTTAAGCTATTACTATATTAGTGATGAACTAATAAAATAAAAAATTAAATTTAAAGGGAGGCTACTAAGTTATGAACTTAGTTCCAACAGTTATTGAACAATCATCACGTGGCGAACGTGCTTATGATATCTATTCCCGTTTGTTGAAGGATCGAATCATTATGCTTTCCGGTGCTATCGATGATGACGTTGCTAACTCAATTATTGCCCAGCTTTTGTTTCTTGATGCCCAAGACTCTGAGAAAGATATTTACCTATATATCAACTCTCCCGGTGGTGTTGTAACTGCCGGCCTTGCAATTTACGATACAATGAACTTCATCAAATCTGATGTTCAAACAATCGTAATGGGGATGGCTGCATCTATGGCTAGTGTATTGGCATCGTCTGGTACAAAGGGCAAGCGTTTTGCTTTACCTCATTCAGAAGTGTTGATTCATCAGCCATCTGGTGGTGCTCAAGGACAACAAACTGAAATTGAAATTGTCGCAGAAGAAATTCTAAAGACACGTAAACAATTGAACCAAATCTTGGCTGACAATTCTGGTCAACCATTGAAAGTTATTAATCGTGATACCGAGCGTGATCATTACTTTACAGCTCAAGAAGCTGTTGATTACGGCTTGATTGACGGAATTATGGCCAATAACGAAGATTTAAAGAAGTAACATTTCAGATATTCAAAAAAAGACACTGAGTTTTTATAACTCGGTGTCTTTTTTTGTTTACAGACTCTACGCACGTAATTTATCTGCATATTCATTTAATTTTCGTAGTCGATGGTTAATCCCCGATTTTGAAATTGCACCACTTGGAATCAACTCGCCCAATTCCTTTAAACTGACTTCTTGATTATCCAATCTAACTCGCGCAACCTCTTGAAGTTTTGGTGGTAATTTATTAATTCCTACCATTTCATCAATATATTTAATGTTATTGATTTGTTTACTCGAAGCGTTAGCAACTTTCGTCAAATTAGCATTTTCGCAATTTACAAGCCGATTAACAGAATTGCGCATATCACGAAGAATCCGAACGTCCTCAAATTTCAGCATCGAATTGGTTGCTCCAATTAAAGATAGGAAGTCCGCAATTCGTTCCGCTTCCTTCAAATAGACAATATATCCGCTACGTCGCTCAGTCGAACGCGCATTTAAATGATATCGATTCATCCATTCAGTCAACATTGCGTTGTGTGTTTCATATAAAGAATAAATTTCCAAGTGATATCGACTTGTTTCAGGATTATTAACTGATCCTCCAGCCAAAAATGCACCTCTTAAATAAGAACGGATTTCACCCTCAGTTGTCAGTAAATCATCAGGCACTTTCTCATTAATCTGAAAACCATTCGTTAAAATAGATAAATCTTCCAGAATAGCTTGGGCATTTGTCATCAAACGGACAATATAAAGATTATTTTTCTTGAGCTTCATTTTGCGACGAACAATTAATTCCCCTTCAACAGAGTAAAAATCCTTTAATAGTGTGTAAATTCGTCGCGCAATTGCGGGATTTTCGGTTTGCACACTTAACACTAACTGATGATGAACCAAAT
Organism: Pediococcus inopinatus; assembly: GCF_002982135.1. Classification (NCBI taxonomy): domain Bacteria; kingdom Bacillati; phylum Bacillota; class Bacilli; order Lactobacillales; family Lactobacillaceae; genus Pediococcus; species Pediococcus inopinatus. Next base: position 1,363,364 of record NZ_CP019981.1, read on the forward strand.
TAATTGAACCATTCATGCGAATAAGAGCCATCAATTCAGCTTTTGCATTTTCAGGATGGACTTCAATCCCAGTTAGCTCTTTTTTTACTTCACTTGCATACGACACGAAAATCCCTTCCTTCTAAATTATAATTTTTCTTGCTAACAATTCTTCAAAACACACTGTTTAGTCACAGGCTTTAGGATTTCCTGCCATATTAAACAATTCTTCGGCCACCCGATCACCATCATGAAAAGCTCCGTGGTCGCGCAAACTAAGAAAGTTATTGGAAACCACCCGACAGTTTTGAGCTCTTAAGCCTTTAAAATCGGATCCAACTTGAGTAGAATACTCGTCGTAACGATCATAATCCATGTAGTCATCAGGTACCTTAGCTGTATTTACGAGCACAGTATCGACGAAATTTTGTCCCAAGTGCTCATTCAACACCCGAACATGATCGGAGTCCGTGAAGTTATCCGTTTCGCCTTTTTGAGTCATAATGTTACAAATGTACACAACCTCTGCTGTGGTTTTTAAAACCGCATCCCCAATGTTTGAAATCATCAGATTAGGGAGAATGCTCGTGAATAAGCTTCCGGGTCCAAGCACGATTTCATCCGCATCTAAAATAGCGTCAATGGCCTCTTGAACAGCATGTGGCTTTTCATTCGCCTTCCAAGAGGTTGGCTCTACCCAAATTCGTTTAATTGTTTTATGGGCGGCAGTAATTTCAGACTCTCCTGCCAATTGACTGCCATCACTAAATTCGGCATGAAGCACAAGCGGTTCATCTGAGGCTGGGTAAATATGACCATCAACCTTCATCATTTCGGAAAGTTCCTGGACCGCAGTAAAAATTCCCGATTTCATTTCCGATAAAGCCGCAATAATTAGGTTCCCAATTGCATGTCCAGATAAGAAACTATCATTACTTTTAAATCGATATTGAAAAATATCGAGTTCTAGTTTTGGCAAATCAGAAAGCGCCACAATCACATTACGAATGTCGCCAGGGGGCACAACGTTGACGTAGTTTCGAATGACGCCTGAGGACCCCCCATCATCAGCGACTGTAACAATGGCTGTGATGTCTGCATTTTGTTTTTTTAAGCTTTTTAAGATGACCGGTAAACCAGTCCCACCACCAATCACCACAAATTTAGGGCGATTTTTTGCCGCATGTTTCTTTGTCATGATCGATTCACAGTTTCCTTTCGCTTGTTCATATCACGATGTTGAATATGAACAGTATAGTCGGACTCCAAATCTTCAGCAACACGCTTTGCAATCGCCACAGACCGGTGTTGACCGCCTGTACAGCCAATTGCAATTGTGACTGTCGACTTGCCTTCTTTTTGATAACCAGGCATTACATATTTTAATAATGAAATAAAATGATTATAGAATTTTTCAGTAACAGGTTGTTCCATCACATACTTGTACACAGCATCGTCTAAGCCAGACTTACTCTTTAGCTCTGGCACATAATAAGGGTTAGGTAAGAATCGAACGTCCATCACGATATCTGCATCAATTGGGAGCCCATATTTAAAACCAAAAGAAACCACTTCGATATGGAATTTCCCTGTTGCACCTTCTGTACCAAAATTCTCAAAAATCTGTTCTCGTAATTCACGCGGTGTCATTGAAGTGGTGTCAATCACATATTGCGCATTTGAACGGATTGGGGCCAAAAGTTCTCGTTCCTTACGCACACCATCAATCACACGGCCATCCATTGCTAGCGGATGCGAACGACGTGTTTCTTTATAGCGAGAAATTAATTCCTTATCGGATGTGTCTAGAAAAAGAATTTGAGAATCAATTGTAGCTGGCTCTGAATCCTCATCCGTAAGCATGTGTAAAATTTGGTCATAAAAAGCACGTGACCTTAAATCCACAACCAAGGCAACCTTGTTAATCTTCCCAGACTCTTTAACCAATTCCCAAAACTTAGGTAAGAGTGCGGGTGGCATGTTATCCACACAGAAAAAGCCAAGGTCTTCAAAGCTTTGCATGGCAACTGTTTTCCCAGCTCCACTCATTCCGGTTACAATGACTAATTGCATTTTTTCATCTGTCATTTAAATATCCCCCGTTCATGATAGCTCATTATAACACACCGGGTGTTTCATTTTAAGCTTCGCGCCAAATTTAAAGCTGTCTTAAGTTATGACAGGTAATTAAATTTACGCCTTGCTCTATGAAAAAATCCTCCATGCCATTTAAATTACAAAAAAATCGAAACACCTTCTTTAATAGTCGAGGTGATTTCGATTTTTTTATTAGGCTTTTGCGTCAGTCAAAGAAACTTCTGTAGTCCGTTTCTTATCACGTTTTAAAATCGGCTTTAAATACTGCCCAGTATAACTTTCCTTTACTTCAGCAACTTGTTCAGGTGTACCTGTTGCGACAATTGAACCACCGCCGGCCCCGCCTTCTGGTCCAAGGTCAATTAAATAGTCAGCCGTTTTAATGACATCCAGATTATGTTCGATAACCAAAACGGTATTGCCTTTATCTACTAATCGCTGCAAAACTTCCAATAAACGTTTGATATCGTCAGTATGCAAACCAGTAGTTGGTTCGTCCAAAATGTAGAAACTCTTCCCTGCAGATTGTTTATGCAGTTCAGAAGCAAGCTTCATCCGTTGCGCTTCCCCACCAGATAATGTCGTTGCAGACTGACCCATTTGGACATAACCAAGGCCGACATCCACAATGGTTTGCAGTTTACGCCGAATTTTAGGAATTGGTTCGAAGAAGTTCAAAGCTTCTTCAACGGTCATTTCTAAAACATCCGCAATGCTCTTTCCTTTGTATTTCACTTCAAGGGTTTCTGAATTATACCGCTTTCCCTTGCAAACCTCACAAGGAACATAAACATCTGGTAAAAAGTTCATTTCAATTTTAAGAATTCCATCGCCTTTACATGCTTCACAGCGGCCACCTTTGATATTGAAACTAAAACGACCTTTTTGATACCCACGTAATTTGGCTTCATTGGTTTGCGCAAATAACCCACGAATATCATCAAAGACACTTGTATACGTTGCCGGATTACTTCTTGGAGTCCGCCCAATTGGGCTTTGGTCAATGTTAATAATTTTTTCAATGTTTTTTACACCAGAAATTGATCGATACTTGCCTGGCTTTTCAGAATTACGATTTAATTTTTGTGCTAAAGCGCGTTTTAAAACCATATTAACAAGTGTCGACTTTCCCGATCCGGAAACACCGGTTACAGCTACAAATTTGCCAAGGGGAAAATCCACATTAATATTCTTTAAATTGTTTTCAGACGCACCTTTAATTGTAATCTTCTTACCATTACCTTTACGCCTTTTTAAAGGAACTGGCACAAATTTTTTACCAGCTAAGTATTGGCCAGTTAGCGAAGCCGGGTTCTTTTCAACTTCTTCAGGTGTTCCAGCAGCCATAATTTTGCCACCATTATCACCAGCACCGGGACCAACATCAATTAAGTAATCCGCCGCTCGCATGGTATCTTCATCATGTTCGACAATAATTAATGTGTTCCCAAGATCACGCATCTTCTTTAATGATCCAATTAACCGGTCGTTATCTCGTTGATGTAGTCCAATTGAAGGCTCATCCAAAATATACAAAACACCAGATAAATTAGATCCGATTTGAGTAGCCAATCGAATTCGTTGAGCTTCTCCACCCGATAAAGTCCGGGACGCGCGACTTAAAGTTAAGTATTCTAAACCAACATTTTTAAGAAAAGTTAGCCGATCACGAATTTCTTTTAAAATTGGTTTGGCAATGGCACTTTCTTGTTCAGATAAAACGACATGATTAAAAAAGTCCATCGCATCATTAATTGGCAAACTGGAAACTTCACCAATATGCTGATCCATAACTTTAACACTTCGCGCTTTGCGGTTTAAACGATAACCGTGACACGTTTGACAGGTCAATTCACGCATGTAACCACGCATTACGTCACGTGTGAAATCACTGTTAGTCTCTCGATAACGACGATCCACGTTTTCAATCACGCCCTCAAACTCGGCATCAACATCGCGAACACCACCAAAATCATTTTCATAATGAAAATGAAATGTTTTACCTTTTGATCCATAAAGGACAAAATCTTTATCCGCTTTGCTAAGTTTTTCGAACGGCGTATCCATATCAATTCCAAAAGCATCACAAGCTTGTTCTAATAAGCTTGGATAATATTGTGAACTAATTGGATTCCAAGGCGCCAAGGCACCTTCTCGTAAAGTTTTACTTGTGTCTGGCACAACCAGATCCATATCAACTTCAAGCTTTACACCTAATCCATCACAATCAGGACAGGCTCCAAATGGTGCATTGAAGGAGAATAACCGCGGTTCTAATTCGCCCACTGTGAACCCACAAACTGGGCAAGAATAGTGCTCAGAAAACAAGATTGGTTCACCATTGATCAAATCAGCAGTGGCATACCCACCACTCAAACGCAAAGCAGCTTCAAATGAGTCAAATAAACGGGAGCGAATTCCGTCCTTAACCACAATTCGATCAATCACAATTTCAATGGTATGCATTTTGCTTTTGTTGAGATCAAGCTCTTCTTCAATATCATGAATTTCGCCATCGACCCGAACGCGCACAAAGCCTTCGCGTTTAATTTTTTCAAAGATTTTCTTGTGCTGTCCCTTTTTAGCACGCACAATTGGTGACATAATTTGGAGCTTGGTGCGTTCTGGGAGCGACAATACCTTATCAACCATCTGTTCCACAGATTGACTCGTAATCAGTGTCCCATCATTGGGACAAATAGGATGACCAACCCGGGCCCACAAAAGACGTAAGTAATCATTAATTTCCGTCACAGTTCCCACCGTGGAACGGGGATTTTTAGAGGTCGTTTTTTGGTCAATCGAAATTGCCGGACTTAATCCATCAATTGAATCAACATCTGGCTTATCCATCTGTCCCAAAAACTGACGCGCATATGCTGATAAACTCTCAACATACCGTCGTTGGCCTTCAGCGTACAAGGTATCAAAGGCTAACGAACTTTTTCCTGAACCTGATAAGCCTGTGATTACAACCATTTTATTTTTTGGAATGGTTACATCAATATCTTTTAAATTATGTGCTCGTGCACCATGAATGACAATTTTATCGTTTGCCAAATCCGTTCCCCCTAACCCATTTCGGTCTTTAATTCCATTATTGTATCACGTAATGTCGCAGCCGTTTCAAAGTCCAACTTCTTAGCAGCTGATCGCATTTGATCCGTTAAACTCGCGATCATCTTCTTTTGATCTTCCCGTGACATATCACCAAAATCACTTTCCAAGAAGTCGTCTTTTTTACCAGTATCTTCGTTTTCTTTAGTTGGCGCAATTAAATCACGAATCGATTTTTTAATGGTATGTGGTGTAATATGATGCTCTTCGTTATAAGCTTCCTGAATTTTTCGACGGCGATTAGTCTCATCCATTGTTGCTTGCATTGAATCGGTCACTTTATCCGCATACATGATTACCCGACCATTTTCATTCCGCGCTGCTCGCCCAGAAACCTGAATCAGTGATCGTGTATTACGCAAGAAGCCTTCCTTGTCAGCATCCAAAATTGCAACTAAGGACACCTCTGGCACATCGATTCCTTCACGAAGTAAATTAATTCCAATCAAAGCATCATACTTACCCGTCCGCAAATCACGAATAATTCGGGTTCGCTCAAGCGTCTTAATATCACTATGCAGATAAGCAACCTTGATGCCTAATTCTTTCAGATAATCCGTTAAATCTTCAGCCATTTTTTTCGTCAAAGTAGTGACAAATACCCGTTCGTTACGTTCGGCACGCTTATTAATTTCCCCGACCAAATCATCCATTTGTCCCATAATTGGTCGAACTTCAATTTCAGGATCCAATAACCCAGTCGGCCGAATAATTTGTTCAACCACATGATTAGTTTGTTCCTCTTCATAAGGACCTGGCGTTGCTGACATATAAATAATGTTTTTTACGTGCTTTTCAAATTCCTGTAAAGTTAACGGACGATTGTCCAACGCACTTGGCAAACGAAAACCATAATCAATTAATTGCTGTTTTCGCGAGCGGTCGCCATTGTACATTCCCCGAACTTGCGGCATCGTCACATGAGATTCATCGACAACCATCAGAAAGTCTTTGGGAAAAAAATCTAGTAGGGTATATGGTGGTTCACCTGGTTTGCGACCATCCATAAACCGGGAATAGTTTTCAATCCCGTTCGTATAACCCATTTCACGCAACATTTCGACATCATAGGTCGTTCGTTGTTTCAAGCGTTGGGCTTCCAACAACTTTCCTTCACCCTCTAAAACTTTCAAACGATCTTTTAACTCAGCTTCAATCCCGGCAATGGCACCTTCCATTTGATCATCATTCGTCATAAAATGAGTCGCTGGAAAAATCGCCACATGCTCACGATCGCCTACGACTTCACCAGTCAAGGCATCTACTTCACGAATTCGGTCAATCTCATCTCCGAAAAACTCAACTCTTAATGCTTTTTCATCATGTGAAGCCGGAAAAATTTCTACAACATCTCCATGAACTCGAAAACGGCCTCGCTGAAAATCAATATCATTTCGTTCGAACTGAATATCCACAAGTTTTCGTAATAGCTGGTTACGCTCGATCTGTTGGCCTACTCGCAGTGACACCGTGTGGTTCTTATATTCGGTTGGATCTCCTAAACCAAAAATGCTTGAAATTGAAGCAACAACAATCACGTCATTTCGTTCTAGTAAAGAACTCGTGGCAGAATGTCGAAGCTTATCAATTTCGTCATTAATAGCTGAATCCTTTTCAATATACGTATCACTTGAAGGTACATAGGCTTCGGGCTGATAATAATCGTAATAACTCACAAAATACTCAACAGCATTATTCGGGAAAAATTGTTTGAACTCGCCATAGAGTTGTCCCGCTAAAGTTTTGTTATGTGACAAAATCAATGTTGGTTTATTAATTTGTTGAATCACATTTGAAATCGTAAACGTTTTTCCAGTTCCAGTTGCTCCCAACAGAATCTGTGCTTTTTCGTCAGCATTAACACCGGAAACCAGTTGTTTGATAGCTTTAGGCTGATCCCCAGTTGGCTTGTAATCCGATACCAATTCAAATTTATTATTATCAGTTCGATCAATCATTTGCGAAAGCCCTCCATTTCGTTCACACAAAAAAAGGAAAGCTATTGCCTTCCTTTACAACAGTGTCCTTAATTTTAACATACCGAACATACTTTCGCTATAATACTGTTTAACTAATAATATGTCTCGTAATTTCCTCTAATTTGGCTTGATCTGTAAACTTCTCCCGCAGCAGATCTGGGAGAACTTCATTTAAGAAATACTGCACAGAAGCCATCGATTGAAACTTCACAATTGTGGTTAAGCTTTCTTTGTAGATCTCTTCATATGTTAATTCAGGGTTTCCCTTTTGAATTTCACCAAATGACTCATACAACAAATCAATTTTATCCGCTACCGACAGAATTTTACCTTCCAGAGTTGAATCTTTTCCTTCTGACAAACGGCGACGGTAAGCAGCGCGAAACTCACTTGGAATTTCAGTATTTACAAAACTTTCTGAAAGTGAATCTTCCACATCAGCTAACATGGCACGCAATTTAGGTGTCGCATACTTAACCGGCGTTTTAATATCGCCAATAAAACGTTCGTTGTAATCGTGATTCAAGGCCTTTTCATAAAGTGATTGCCAGTTTATTGTTTGACCACTATTTTCTTCAACATCACCTAAGAATTGCGCAATCTGGGCGACCTTAAAGGAATGCTCAGCAACAGAATGCTTCTGATATTTAAAAATACCGGGTGCCCGAACTAATGTCTCTAGATTACTCAAACTCTGAATATACTGATGAATTCCCATATGCGATCTCTCCTTTTTAGCTGCAAAAATTTGATTTTCTTTAAGCTACAATAAAACGATCGATTGCTTTTTCAAAGTCAGCAACCTTTTGTTGAGCTGCTTCATTATTATCTGCTGAAGTTCCAATATAGAACTTAATTTTAGGTTCGGTTCCAGATGGACGAATCGCAATCCACGTCCCGTCCTTAAGTTGATACTTTAAAACATTTGAGGTTGGTAAGGCAATTTTTTCGCTCGTACCATCTGAATAAGTGGTTAATTGTTTTTCAAAATCTTCTAATGCCACAACCGGTTGGTCAGCAAATGCGGCTGGCTGTTCTTCTCGGAATTTCGTCATTAGGTTAGCCATTTGCGTTTTGCCATCTACACCAGGAAAATCCTTTGAAATTGTCTTTTCGGCGTAGTAACCGTAAGTCTTAAAGAGATCTTGAATACCGTCGTACAAGGTTTTTCCTTGCTTGCGATAGTACGCCGCAATCTCAGCCAACATGACAATTCCTTGAATGGCATCTTTGTCACGAACAAACGGCTTAATTAAGTATCCGTAACTTTCTTCAAAACCAAACATGAAGGTATGTGCCTTCGTTGTTTCATAACTTTGAATTTGATCAGCAATAAACTTGAACCCGGTTAGGACATTTACCATTTTAGTCTCATGAGCTTCAGCAATTTTAGTTGCTAATTCACTAGATACAATGGATTTCACCGCCACAGCATTCGCTGGTAAAGTGCCATTTTCTTCGCGAGCCGTTAAAATATAATTTAGCATCAAGGCTGCCATCTGGTTACCTGTCAACAATTGGTATTCACCATCAGGTTGACGAACGGCCGCCCCTAAACGATCAGCATCAGGATCGGTAGCCACCAACAAGTCCGCTTTTTGCTTCTTGCCTAATTTAATTGCTAGGTCAAAGGTTTGCGCAAATTCTGGATTTGGAAATGGTGTTGTAATAAATTCAGGATCAGCCGTAGCTTGTTCTGGCACCATTGTAAAATCACTAAACCCGGCATTTTGAAGGGCCCGATTCCCCAATACTTTTCCCGTTCCATGCAGCGGTGTATAAATTAACTTCATATCCGCCCCATACTCGCGGATTAATTCCGGGTTAATCGTAATTTGTTTAACTTCATCAAGATATGCTTCATCAACATTTTCACCAATTAAAGTCATCAATCCATTTTGACGAAGAACTTGTTCTTTAGCTACTGGCACATCAAAGATATCCGTCACTTTACGAATATAATCTGTTATTTTATCAGATTCTGTCGGTGGCATTTGACCACCATCAGGTCCGTAAATTTTGTATCCATTATATTGTTTCGGGTTATGACTAGCGGTAATCATAATTCCGGCATAAGTTTTCAAATGACGGACTGTGTAAGAAAGTTCTGGCGTGGGACGCATGTCGTCAAACACAAAACTTGGAATATGATGGGCTCCTAAAACATGGGCGGCTTCGTGAGCGAATTCCTTTGAGTGATAGCGTGAATCAAAACTAATTGCCACTCCCCGTTGCTTGGTTTTATCATCCAACTCATCCATGAAGTTTGCAAGTCCTTCTGTAGCCTGGCGAACTGTGTATATATTCATGCGGTTAATTCCAGGTCCCATGACCCCCCGCATACCAGCCGTTCCAAATTCCATAGGTGCATAAAAAGCTTCTTCTAATTTTGAATCCTGTCCTTCTAGCTCAGTTAATTCTTCTTTTAAACTTGGCTCTAAATCATCACGTTTTATCCATGATTGATAGGTTTCTTTCCAACTCAAGTTGTTTACCCCCAACTATTTGGCATATTTGTTAATCACTCTAAGTATACAACATTTACACCCAAACTTTGAACCGTTTTCTTTGGTATAGACTGATTCTTAATTTTTACTTTTGCTTCGGCCTTGCCAACTTATCTAGTCATAAAAAAAGCTTTGAGAATATCTCTTCTCAAAGCTCATCAAAAACATTCAAAATTTTATAAAACAATCTCTTATTTTACCGTGGCCTTAGCCTTTAAATCCTGGATATAAGAGAATACTTGCTGACCGGCAATACCACCTTCACCAACTGCAGTAGCAATTTGGCGGAGATCTTTTTGACGCACATCACCAACCGCAAAAATTCCAGGAACTTTGGTACGCATATGATCATCAGTTGGAATCCAACCATTTTCATCAAGAATTGGTAAGTTGTGTAAATTGTCAGTCATTGCATGATTACCAACATAAATAAACACACCAGAAGCTTCAATAAAGCTATCTTCGCCGGTTTTATTATTATTGACCTTCACACCAGTCACTTTTTGATCATCACCAACAATTTCAGTCACATTACTATCCCAAACAAATTCCATTTTTGGATTAGCAAAAGCCCGTTCTTGAGTAATTTTTTGTGCTCTTAATTCACCACGACGATGAATAACAGTTACCTTAGAAGCTAATTGAGTCAGATAGATTCCTTCCTCAATTGCAGAATCTCCACCGCCAACAACAACAAGATGTAATCCCTTAAAGAACGCGCCATCACAGACCGCACAGTACGAAACACCACGGCCACTGTAGGTATCTTCACCAGAAACCCCTAATTTTTTATATTCAGAGCCCGTTCCAATCACAATTGATTTCGTTGTAAATTCGTCAGTATCTGTTTTGACTATCTTTAAATCGCCTTGATCTTCAATGCTTTGAACACTGCCATAAGCGTATTCTGCACCAAATTGAACTGAGCTATCATACATGTCCTTCGCTAGATCTGGGCCTAAAACTGATTTGAATCCAGTATAATTTTCAATTTCTGCCGTATTATTCATTTGACCGCCGTAAATTCCACGATCTAACATTAAGACAGATAAGTTTGCCCGTGAAGCATAAAGCGCGGTTGTCATTCCCGCTGGTCCAGCTCCAATAATAATGACATCATACTCTTTTGCCAAATGCTTGCACCTTCTCTTCCATGTTTTAACATAATATACTATTTTATTTTCTAAATGTCTAATAATTAGCTTACAAAAAGTTAGTTAATTTATTTTTATGTCATATAAGCAAACTGGCAACATCAGAAAAATATTCTGATAATTGCCAGTTTAAAATCATTCACACGATTCATAAATTATTTAGATTTTTTTGCGGTTTTGTCCGTTTTATCTTCCTCAGTCAGTTCAGCACCCAATTGCTTGATGTATGTTCGCAATTCATCACGAACCTCTGGATGATTTAAACCATATTGAATGTTTGTCTTTAAGAAACCAAATTTATTTCCAACGTCAAATCGTTTTCCCGTAAAGACATGGGCAAATACCCGTTGAGTTTTGTTAAGTTCGTTAATTGCATCGGTTAGTTGAACCTCATTACCCTTACCAGGCTTTTGATGTTCCAAAACGCCAAAAATTTCTGGAGTCAACAGATAGCGGCCAATAATTGCATAATCACTTGGAGCATCTTCAGGGCTTGGTTTTTCAACAAAGTTTTCAACGTTAAACAAATCAGGTTTAATTTTAGCTTGAGGTTTAATTACTCCATACTTCGAAACTTCTTTATGAGGAACCTGCATAACTGCCAAAGTAGAAGCATGGGTTTCTTCATAAGAGTTCATCAGCTGCTTAGTTAGTGGAACTTTGTCTTCCATTAAATCATCGCCAAGCATGACCACGAAAGGTTCATCGCCCACAAAATCCTTAGCCATCAAGACAGCGTCACCTAAGCCACGAGGATGTGACTGGCGGATAAAGTACAAATTAATATCAGTGGTTTCTTCAACTAATTTTAAAAGGTTGTCTTTATGCTTAGTTTTCAAGTTGTTTTCCAACTCAGGAACAGAATCAAAATGATCCTCAATTGCGCGTTTACCTTTACCGGTTACAATTAAAATATCTTCAATTCCAGATTTTTTTGCTTCTTCAACTATGAATTGAATCGTTGGTTTATCAACAATTGGCAACATTTCTTTTGGCGAAGCTTTAGTTGCTGGTAAAAATCTTGTTCCCAATCCTGCTGCTGGAATAATCGCTTTTCTAACTCTATCTGACATAAGTAACTCCCCTTTTAACTAAAAATTTTTTATTCAATTTCTGGTTTTCCTTCACGATCCATCAACTCATCAATGGCCGTTTTGACATCCTTATCGTTATACAAAACATCGTAAATAGCATTTGTAATTGGCATATCAATATGATTTTGAGCCGCTAATTCATAAGCAGCCTGAGTTGAAGGAATTCCTTCAATAACCATTCCCATCGTATCAATAACTTCTTTCAAGGGCATCCCTTGTCCAAGCTCGTTACCAGCGCGCCAGTTCCGTGAATGGACACTTGTGGCAGTTACAATTAAATCACCGACCCCAGACAACCCGATGAAAGTTAGAGGCTTCGCGCCCAACGCGACACCGAGCCGACTAATCTCAGCTAATCCTCGGGTCATCAGAGCTGCTTTTGCATCATCTCCATAGCCCAAACCATGTAAGGCACCGGCACCGATGGCAATGATATTTTTAAGGGCAGCACCAGTTTCGACACCAACCACATCATCATTTGTATAAACTCTGAAATATTTATTCATAAACAATTTTTGAATTTTCTTTGCAGCTTTTTCATTAGAGCTAGCTGCCGTAACCAAAGTAATATCTTTTTTAGCTACTTCTTCAGCATGACTTGGACCTGACAGAACGACGGTTGCTTCTCGATTACGTTCTGGAATTTCTTCTTCCAAAACTTGAGAAAGTCGTTTGTGTGTTCCCTGTTCCAGGCCTTTACTTGCATGCACAATAATTGGCTTGTTGCCAGTTTTTTCCAAAACCTCAACCATCTCATTAGCAACCAAGCGCATAACCTTAGTTGGCACTACAAACAACACGACTGCAACACCATCAAGTGCTGCTTCAAGATCATCATAAGCAACTAACTTATCCGAATACTTAAATCCCGGAACATAATGTTCATTAGTGTGCTTCTCGTTTAATTCTTTAACTTGTTCAGATGCGTTTGACCAAACGCGAACGTCATTTCCGTTCTCTGTTAACAGATTGGCCAAAATACTACCCCATGAACCAGCACCTAATACCGCAATTTTCTCAGACATCAATATAACTCCTTATAGTTAATCATTCTTAGTTACTTTACCATTATCTAACACTCTATCGTATTACTCAACTTTTCTGCGGATTTAATTCGTTTCCATCCAAGTACCAGGGGTTATCAGGCGACTTCTTTCGTCGAATTGCCCAAAGTGACAAACCACCCACAAATAAAACAATTGATAAAACTTGTGATACTCTAATGACGTTTCCAATCATCAAACTGTCCGTTCGCATGCCTTCAATGAAGAAGCGCCCAAACGAATACCAGATAACATAACTTAAGAAGACTTCACCTTGCTTAAAAAGTCCCTTACGATGACGCAAACTTATCAACAGAATAAATCCGAGTATATCCCAAAGTGATTCATACAAGAATGTTGGTTGGCGATAGGCACCGTCGATAAACATTTGTTGCACGATAAAATGGGGAATATGTAAATTTTGTAAAAACTGAAGCGATGTGATTCTTCCAAACGCCTCTTGATTCATGAAATTTCCCCAGCGTCCAATCCCTTGAGCCATTAAAACAACTGGGCCTGCGACATCTAACATCAACCAGACTGGAATCCACTTTGCACGACAGAAGAAGAAAACGACCAATCCGGCTCCAATTAAAGATCCATAGATGGCGATTCCGCCATCCCAAATGGCAATGATTTGATCTAAATGTTGTGAATAATATGACCATTCAAACACCACATAGTAAGCCCGCGCAAAGATCAACGCAAAAGGTAATGCCCATAAAATCATATCGTAAATATCATCCGAATTGATGCGCCGTTTTGTGCCTTCCCGCACAGCTAAGAATGTTGCAAGTACAACAGCACTGGCAATAATGACACCATACCAGTGAACTTCAATCGGTCCCAATTTTAAAGCAATTGGGTTTAATGCCCCTAACAATAAATTCACGCTGCCATCTCCTGCTTAATTCTTTTTTGAATTGTCTTTAATAAGTTCATTTAAATTGTCATCGAAGACTTTTGTAGCATCATATCCCATATTGCGGGCCCGGAAGTTCATCGCTGCCGATTCAATAATAACCGCTAAATTGCGACCCGTACGAACTGGAATCGCGATCCGTGGGATTTCAACATCAAAAAACTTACGTGTTTCTTGCCCGTTGCCCAGGCGATCAAATTGCTTGTCATCATCCCAATTTTCGAGATGGACAATCAAATTAATATCGGTTTCCGTCCGCACTGCACCGGCACCAAACAGATTCATAACATCGATAATACCGACCCCACGAATCTCTAACAAATGACGTAAAATTTTGGGTGCTTCACCAACAAGTGTTTGTTCATCTTGTTGATAAACATCAACTCGATCATCTGCAATCAAGCGATGTCCTCTTTTAACCAACTCAAGTGCTGTTTCACTTTTACCTACACCAGAATCCCCGGTAATTAAGACACCAAGCCCATAAATATCAACCAGTTCACCATGGACAGACTGACGTTCAGCTAATTTTCCTTCAAGAAAATTCGTCATATTACTCAACAACCGGGATGTGGGCAAAGCGGATCCTAAAACCGGAATATTATTTGCTTTGGCTGCATTGGTTAACTCTTGCGGGATTGGTAATCCCCGAGAGATGACGAATGCCGGCGTATCTTCATGCGCCATCCGTTGATAAATATCTTGGCGTTCTTCACTCGTCATACTCCCTTTTGCATAAGAAATTTCTGTTCGCCCAAATAATTGAACTCGTTCATGTGGATAAAAATTAAAATACCCGGTTAATTCCAAACCGGGACGTGAAATATCACTGACAGTAATATTTTTCTTATCTAAAAAATCTTTACCTGAATACACATCAAGCCGGATCGCTTCCACAAGTTCCGCTACCGTTACGCTGTCTGCCAAATTATTACCCCCTGTCATTTTTACCCTTAAAATCTAGTTTCGATTGAAAAAGTAGTTTGAAATAATTGCATTTAAGATAGACATCAGCAATGCAATCCACATGGTCATTCCAAACGATGAAAAATAAAAGCTTGCAGAGCCCACTAGCACCGAAGTCAACTGCAGAATAAGTGCATTAATGACAATGCTAAACAAGCCAAGCGTTAGAATCGTAATCGGTAAAGATATCAGCTGTAAAAAAGGCTTTATCGAAGCATTTAGAAATGCCAAAACCAAGCTAGCCCCAAGCGCTACCCAAACATTTGAGACCACAAAACTACCACTGTTCCGATAAAACCCTGCCAATGCGATAAACAGGATGGCATCAACGAGTACTCTTTGCCAAAATTTCATTCTTGAATTCACTCCTTAATTAATCTCGGTGTTTAGTTTTCGGATCGTCTTCTTCTTGGACATTTTTAATCACTTTTCTTTTACGTGATTGTGGTTGCGAGCCTTGTTGGGTCTGTCCAAAACCAGAAAAAAAGTTCTCACTAAATCCACTTGGCCGTTGCTCCTGGCTTTCTGGCATCAACCATGCCAACAGCGCGTAAATAAGGACCCCAGGAATAAAATGGGTGACAAGCGTGATTAAGACGAACACTAATCGGACAATCGATGCGTCAATGGAAAAATAGTTAGCGATTCCACCAAGAACACCAGAGATCATGCGTCGATTAGATTTTGCAAATTTTCTTTTTGAATTTGATTTCATGAATTATCCACCTCGTAAGTTGTTAATTACTTATATTCTACTGCTTGTGAAGCCTTCTTGGCAAACTTAACCCCTAAATAAAACTTACCAATCTTCGCTCCTCATGGCTTTCTTTAATACTTGTATTGATAAAGCCTGTATCTTGTGACAATCCAACTGAAATATATTTAAACTTAACTCAAAAGTATACACAGTTTTGCGTATAAATTCTACAGAAACGCAAAAACTTGATAGATTCTTAAATTCACCTATCAAGCAATTTTTCTATGTTTTTATTAACATTTTTTTAAAGATATTTTTTAATTATTTAGCCTCAGGATGTTGGTCAGGGGTCAATTCTGCAATATGACCAGTCTTATTATAAACCACCCATTCTGCAACGTTACCGATGTGATCACCAATTCGTTCTAGATAACTGGCAACCATCAAATAACTCGTGCTTCCCGTGATGACCTTGGCATCTTGTTTCATAGTTGCAATTGTTTTTTCGCGAACCTCTACATACGCATCGTCAATTTTTTGATTTGCATCGGCAATTCGCTTAGCTTCCATTGCATCTTCTTTAACGTACGCATCCAAAACTTCTTCCAACATGGCCCGCACGTTATTAGTCATTTCCGCAATATCATCTTCAATCTCTGCAACTCGATGTTCCCCTTTTAACTCAATGGATTCTCTGGCAATGCCCACCGCATGATCACCAATTCGCTCTAAATCAGAGCTTGCTTTCAACACAATAATAATTCTTCGAAAATCAGTTGCCACCGGCTGCTGTAAAGCGATTAACATTAATGCCTGATCTTCTAAATTAACTTCTTCTTCATTAATTTGTTCATCATGATCAATCACCTGCTGAGCAAGCACCTTATCATGGTCAATAAAGGACTTTGAAGCGCGATAAATGGCCTCACTGACATTAATTCCCATTTCCGTGAACTTTCCGTGTAATTTTTTCAACTCATCTTCAAAAATTCCGCGCATATGAATAGCCTCCTTGTGTTAACCAAATTTACCGTTCAAATAGTCACTAGTCTCTTCTTTTTTGGGTGCAATAAACAACTCTTTTGTTAATCCAGTTTCAACAAGTCTTCCATCCAAGAAAAATGCCGTACGATCAGATATTCTAGAGGCTTGCTGCATATTATGGGTCACAATTGCGATTGTAAACTTGTCTTGAATATCCAGCAAGAGATCCTCAATTTTAGCCGCCGAAACTGGGTCTAAAGCGCTTGTCGGTTCATCCATCAAGATAATTTCTGGTTGGACGGCCAAAACTCTGGCAATACAAATCCGTTGTTGCTGCCCACCTGAAAAAGATAGGGCGTTTTCATTTAATTTATCCTTTACTTCATCCCAGACAGCGGCCTGTTTCAAACTAGTTTCGACTCTTTCTTGAATAAGCTTGCGGTCTCGCACTCCTGCCAGCCTTAATCCAAAAGCAACATTTTCAAATACCGAGAATGGAAACGGATTGGGCTGTTGAAAAACCATCCCGACTTTTTTTCTTAAATCCACCACATCAGTTTTAGGACTATAGATGTCTTTTCCATCTAATTTGAAGCTTCCTGTAATCGTAACCCCGGGCGTTAAATCATTCATCCGATTCAAGCAACGTAAAAAAGTCGATTTTCCACTACCAGACGGGCCAATCAAAGCTGTAATTTTACGTTTTGGAAAATCTAAATCAATCCCATGTAATGCTTCTTTCCGTCCATAGTATAAACGAACGTTATGCGTAGTAATGACATTTTCCATGCTTTTTCTCCCTCCTATCCGAAGTTTCCCGAAATATAGTCCTCAGTTGCTTGAATTCGTGGTCTCGTAAAAATGTTTTCTGTTCGATCAAACTCCAAGATGTGGCCCATATGAAAAAACGCTGTATAATCACTAATTCGCGACGCTTGTTGCAGGCTGTGCGTGACCATAATTATCGTATAGTGCTGTTGTAATTCTTGTAATGCCTGCTCCAACTTTCCAGTTGAAATGGGATCCAACGCGCTGGCTGGTTCATCTAAGAGCAAGACGTCCGGATCCATCGCCAAGGCCCGTGCAATACAAAGTCGTTGCTGTTGACCGCCTGAAAGGGCTAAGGCACTCCGGTTCAAATCATCTTTCACTTCATCCCAAAGTGCCGCTTGCCGCAAACTTTTTTCGACTCGCTCGGCAATAATTTTTTTATCTTTAATACCGGATTTTTGTAGTGGATAAGCAATATTTTTAAAAATTGATTTAGCAAAGGGATTAGGCCTTTGAAATACCATTCCTACATGTTTTCTCATTTCATAAACGTTAATCTCCGGAGCATTAATATCAAGATCTTGATAGTAAATCTTTCCTTCTACCGTGGCAATATCATCATTCATCCGATTCAGGCAACGTAGAAAAGTCGATTTTCCTGATCCAGATGCGCCGATCATTGCCGTAATTGAATTCTTGCGAAACTGTAAGGTCCCATCAAATATGGCATGGTTTTCACCATAGAATACCTGAAGATTTTCTGTGGATAACCCAATGTCAGTCTTTTCGGAATCAAATTTATGCACATAATTATCTGTTAATGAGTAAGTCTTCATCTGAATCACCTCGTTTTATTTAGATGCCGTTACTTTCCGATAAATTCTGTTGCCTAACCAGCGAGCAGAAAAGTTAAAAATTAAAACTGCTAAAATCAAGACTGCGGACGCTCCTGCAGAAACTGCACTAGCATCTGGCATGATCCCTTCAGAATTAATTTTCCAAATATGCACCGCTAAAGTTTCTGCTGGTCGCATGGGATTTAACGGGCTGCTTGGACTTAACGGATTCCAGTTGGCAAAGTTTAAAATTGGTGCGCTCTGCCCAGCTGTGTAAATCAAGGCAGCAGCTTCTCCAAAAATTCGACCTGCACTCAAAATTATGGCCGTTAAAATGCCAGGTAACGCTTCTGGAAAAATGACTCCAAGGACCGTTTGCCACCTTGAAAATCCCAAGGCTAGACCAGCCTCTCTTTGTAGCTTAGGAACTGCTGCCAAAGAGTTTTCCACACTTCTTGTTAACAACGGTAGATTGAAGAAAGTTAACGCAATCGCACCAGACAAAATCGAGAATCCTAATTTAAACTCAACAACGAACAATAAAAATCCGAAAAGTCCTACGACTACAGAGGGCAATGAACTTAAAACTTCAATGGCCACTCGAATTGTACTTGTTATCCAATTTTTTGGAGCATATTCAAACAGATAAATGCCGGCACCAAGCGCAATGGGAAACGAAATTAGCAAGGTTAAAACGAGCAGATATAGTGAGTTGAACAGTTGATCACCAATTCCCCCGCCCTTTAAAAATGATTGCGACGGAGAAGTTAAAAAATGCCACGAAACGTGAGGAAGCCCGGTAACTAAAATATAACCAATTAAGGAAACTAAGATTAAGACAACTACTGCGACTAAAAGACCAATAATAGTCGTAGCCAACTTATCTATTTTTTTAGCGTTCATTTGGCCATCCTCCCTTTTTTACCGATATAACGAATAATCAAATTGAAGCACAATGACATCAGCAACAGGATCAAAGCTAGTGACCAAAGTGCGTTGTTTGGCAAGGTCCCCATCACTGTATTTCCCATTCCCGTCGTCAACACACTCGTTAATGTGGAGGCTGGCGAGATAAGATTGTGTGGTAACAGTGAAGCATTTCCAATCACCATTTGAACGGCCAACGCTTCACCAAAAGCCCGTGCCATTCCAAAGATAATTGCTGTGAGCAGCCCAGGAATCGAGGCCCTTAGAACAACCTTATAAGTAGTTTGCCAACGGGTCGCCCCAAGCGCTAACGAGGCCTCTCTATAAAAGCGCGGAACTGCTCGTAAACTGTCGACATACATAGATGTAATTGTAGGCAATACCATCACGAACAAAACTAACGTTCCAGAAAGGATTCCAAAGCCAGTCCCTCCGACTAGTGCTCGAACGACTGGCACCACAATTGTCAGGCCCACAAATCCGTAGACAACCGATGGAATTCCAACGAGTAGTTCAATCACAGGCTGAAGAAATTTGGTTCCCCGACGAGGGGCGATTTCTGTCATGAAAAGGGCCATGGCAATTGCAAATGGCGTCGCTAAAACTGCGGATAAAACTGTCACAGAAAAAGAACCCACAATCATTGGAAGAGCTCCCACTAAGGCAGCACCGTTTTTGTCAACCTGGCCTGGATTCCAGTTTTGTTTCGTTAAAAAATCCCAGACAGATACATGATTCTTAAAGAAAGTTGCTAAACCCCTGGAGGTAACTAAGTATAAAATTGAGGCCACCAACAAACCAATTAAAAACGTACACAGAAATGCAATTAATTTGCCATAGCGATCCTGTCTCGTTGCCTTTGAGGAATGCGTTAATTGCCGTTTAATGTCTTCCAAATTTATTACACTCCTTTCTGGAAATCATGAACCTTACCATTTCGATCCCGGGTAACTTTCATGTCATGTGTTGAAATATACCCTAAATCTGTAATCAATTGTTTTTGCATTTTTTTAGATTGAATGTAATCTAAAAATTGTCGTGTTTGCTGATTTGGCTTTCCCTTTGTGTACATGTGCTCGTAGGACCAAATCTGCCAACGATTATCGATCACATTCTTTGCTTCAGGTTTAATGCCATTCAAATTTAACGCCCTAACTTGATCGTTCACATAAGAAAATGATGTATAACTAATGGCCCCTGGAGTTGCGGCCACAATCTTTTGAACCGTCCCATTAGAATCCTGTTCTTGAGAGCGAACGGCTTCTTTTCCATCTAAAACACTCGTTTCAAAGGAACTCCGAATGCCGCTTCCTTGGGCCCGATTAATCACCGTTATTTTTTGGTTTTTTCCGCCTACTTGTTTCCAATTTGTAAGCTTGCCACTAAAAATTTGCGCAAGTTGACGAGTACTTAAGTTTTGCACAGTAACTTTTTTATTAACAATTGGTGTAATTCCTACCACGGCCACTTTATGGTCAACCAATGCAGACGCCTTAATGCCATCTTGATCTTCTGCAAAAACATCTGAATTGCCAATCGTTACCGCACCAGCCTGAACTTGGCTCAATCCGGTTCCCGATCCGCCACCTTGGACAGTAATTGTCACTTTAGGTTGTCTAATCTGGTAATTATTAGCTGCCCGTTCTACCAACGGTTGCAAAGCCGTTGACCCCACAATGGTGATTGTCTGGTCCTTTTTTGATCCACAACCTGCTAATCCAATCAAACTAACTAATAAAGTGAGAACTAATCCCGTAACTCGTTTCATTTTCTCAACTCCTCTATTTCAACCTCAATGTCATAATTAACGCCTTAACATGAGTTTAACAATTGCATGTTTAGCTATCGTATTGGTTGTGTAAAGATTGTGTAAAGATTAAAAAAAGCATTCCTACTCAAAATGAGTACGAATGCTAACGGTTGCTTTTTATTTGATTTACATCTTATTTATTCTCTAAAATTCTATGATTGGTTGCCAAACTTTAGGAAACGTCAAAATAAACTGTGAGCCCTTACCAGGTTCAGAATTGAGTCTGATTTCTCCACCTAAGTTTTTGACACTTTCTGCTACAATTGGTAATCCCAACCCAGTTCCACTAACTAACTCACCAGGTCGGTTAGAGTTTACCCGATAAAAGCGTTCAAAGACTTTATGTTGATTTTCTGGAGCAATTCCAATCCCATCATCTTGAACGATCAGTTTCCAACGATTGTGAGTTTCCTGGTACGAAATTGTCACCTTACCCTGAGGACGATTGTAGCGAATTCCATTAGCGACTAAGTTTTTAATAATCTGTCCTAATTGCTCTGCATCAGTTTGCACTTTTGTACCCTCAGGAATCTGATTTGAAACCTGTACTTGATGTAGCTGTACACCTCGATGCAAGACATTAATCTCTTCTTGGCTCAAAGCCGCGAGATCACAATCCTCAATCTTTAAGGACTGCTGATCATCAGACTGCGTTCGTGAAATTGATAAGATATCTTCACTCAAATGAACTAATTTACGACTTTCTTTTTGAATAATTCGTAAAAACTCATCCAGTTTGTCGGGATCATCTTTAGCACCATTCATCAGTGTCTCTGCAAAGCCTGAAATAGCAGTGATTGGTGTCCTTAGTTCATGGCTGGCGTTGCTAACAAAGTTTAATTGCATTTGTTCAACAGTCCATGCTTCTGTAATGTCATAAAGTAAAACAATGACTTCAAAACGATGATGCACTCGTTTGTTATAAACAACTGAGGCTTCGACCACTTTTTCACTTGGTTCCCGTTTTAAATGAATTGTTCGGTGGTGATCTCGTTTCGTTTCAAACGTTCGCTCAATCAAAGCTTGCAGCTTACCTTCTTTAATGTCCATCGTATAAGGATGCGGATCCGTCTTAATTTGTAACTGTAACAAATCCACTGTCGCTGGATTAGCCAGCTGAACTTCTCGATGCCGGTTGATAACCAAAACCCCAACAGGTAGGTTATTCACAATCGCTTTTAACTCGTTGCCTTGATTAGTCAAATTGTGAATTTGATGACGATCGTGAGATTCAATCTTATTAACTGTCATCGTTAATTCATAAAACGGATCATCGGTTGGCAAAACAATTTGACTAGCTTTTTTACCTTTTAAAACTTCTTGAAGCTTTTCATTCAAAGCATCCTGACGTAACTGAGTCTGCCGTAAATTACTGTAATAGACCACAACCTCAATTGCTGTTACAAAAATCGTAATTGCAAACAACAAAAAGTAGTTTATTTCTTGAGCACTAAAACTGTGTTGTCCCTTTTGAACCGCTTTTAAAACTAAAAACGCCATCAAAACATTTCCAATTAAACTCGTTAGGAAAAAGCGTAGGGTTCTATTCACCATTCTTTTTTGTGTTGAATTCATAACCAAAGCCTCTCACTGTTAAAATTAATTTTGCATTTTTAGGATCATCTTCAATTTTATCACGTAAATGACTCACGTGAATATCAACCATGCGCGTTTGCCCAGCATAATCATAACCCCACACAGCATTTAAGATTGTATCCCGATTCAAAACATGATTCGCGTGTTTCCACAAATAGGCCAATAATTTAAACTCATTCGGCGTTAAAGCCACTTTCTTATTTGCTTTAAAGACTTCAAAACGATCTTCATCAATAACTAAGGACCCTACCGCTTTTAACTGCCTTTCCGGTTCTGGAGTAGGCACATCACGATGGCCATTTTGAGTTCGTCTTAATATGGCTTTGATTCGGGCAACCAATTCTCGTGGACTAAAAGGTTTGGTGAGATAATCATCCGCGCCTATTTCAAAGCCGACAATCTTATCCAGCTCGTTATTTTTAGCTGTTAAAATCAAAACAGGTAGGTCTGGTTGGGTTGAACGAATACGTTTAATCGTTTCTAGCCCATCAATTCCTGGTAACATTAAATCCATGACTACTAAATTGGCCTGATTTTTCTGTAGCCAATCCAACGCCTGCAACCCCGAAGAAGCACTATCAGTTTCAAAACCCGCCTCGTTAAGATTATACGTAATTAATGTCACAATTGAGGGCTCATCGTCAACCACTAAAATTTTCTCACTCATTAACTTTGCCTCCGTTCATTTGCAAAGTCCAACTACTGTGGATTCTCTTGTTGTAATTTCCACTGTAAGTATGCATCGATAAATCCATCCAAATCGCCATCCATCACGCCTTGCACATTGGCAGTCTCAAAGTTAGTACGGTGATCTTTGACCATGGAATAAGGATGAAAAACATAAGAACGAATCTGAGATCCCCAGCCAATTTCTAACTGTTGCCCCTCAATCGCCGCACGTTGTTCCGCCTTTTTTTGTTCTTCACGTTCATAAAGTTTAGCCCGCAATATGGACATTGCTGTCTGCCGATTTTGTAATTGCGAACGCTGGGCCTGACTGGCCACTACAATCCCCGTAGGCAAATGTGTAATTCGGACAGCAGAAGATGTTTTGTTGATATGTTGGCCGCCAGCACCACTTGAGCGGTAGACATCAACTCGTAAGTCATCTGGATTAATATTAATTTCCACTGAATCATCTAGTTCTGGCATGACATCAACAGAGGCAAATGATGTATGACGGCGACCAGCTGAATCAAACGGCGAAATCCGAACGAGGCGATGAACGCCTTTTTCCGCATGCAAATACCCATAAGCATTGTGTCCACTAATCACGACACTCACACTGTTCAGTCCTGCCACGTCTCCAGCCTGATAATCCTCAATCGAAACTGTAAACTGATGTTTTTCAGCCCATCGTGTGTACATTCTTAACAACATGGCTCCCCAATCCTGAGATTCGGTGCCACCGGCCCCTGGATGAATTTCCAAAATGGCATTGTTTGCATCGTATTTTCCGTTAAGCAGCAACCCCAATCGATACTGTCTTAATGCCTGTTGAGTTGTATCAAAGTTTTGTTCAAACTCCTTTTGCATGTCTGCATCAGCTTCCATTTCAAGCAGTTCTTCTGTCACAGATAAATTTTCCACTTGAGACTGTAAATTATGAAACTGATCGTATTTTTGCTTTAAAATATTTGTTTCATCAATAAGTTTTTGAGCCTGCTCCTGATTATTCCAAAATTCAGGTTCGCCCATTTTTGATTCATTGATTGAAATGTTTTCGCTTAGTTTATCGAAGTCAAAGTGACCTCCTAAAGTCATTGACTTCTTCTTGCATTTGTTTAATTTGTTTTTTTGCTTCACTTAATTCCATTTTATCAAACTCCTTAAAACATTCTTTCTGCAAAAAAAGATTGGCCAAAACATAGTGTTTTGATTCCAATCCTTTCTTTAGTATACGTCTAAATTAACGTTGGATATTTTGACGAATTTCAGACTTTAAGAATAATCTGGTTGCATCATATTCAATATCTGACACCATTTCTTCGAACATCCGGTAACCATCCTGTTGATATTCAACCAACGGATTCAGTTGTCCATATCCACGAAGACCGATTGATTGACGTAATTGATCCATCGCATCAATGTGTTCAGTCCAATGAGCATCAACCACTCGTAAGATAACAACTTTTTCGAATTCCAACATTTGTGCAGGATCATAGAGTTGTTTTTCTTTTTGAGTGTATATTTCTTTAGCCCGATCTAATAAATAACCTTTAACTTCATCTGCTGTTTTACCTGTAAGGTCATCTAACGAAATCGTATCTTCATTAACCATATTAGACTTTGCAAAATCTAGAATCGTCTCTAAATCCCACTTATCTTTTTCAGTTCCTTGCATGTGAACATCTACAACTTGATTAACTGTCCGCTGAATCATTGGAACCATTACGTTTTTCAATGAGTCTTTGGCCAAAATAACTTGTTGTCGTTCTCCGTAAATCACTTCACGTTGTGCCCGCATCACGTCATCGTATTGCAAAACATTTTTACGTGAGTCGTAGTTATTTCCTTCTACTCGTTTTTGAGCAGATTCCACTTGTTTAGTAATCATGCGGCTTTGAATAACGGCATCATCATCGGAAACCTTCATACGTTGCAACAAATTCTTGATTCGCTCTGAACCAAAACGAATCATTAAGTCATCTTCTAATGATAAATAGAATTGTGACATACCAGGATCACCTTGACGACCAGAACGTCCTCGCAACTGATTATCAATACGTCGTGACTCATGTCGTTCAGTTCCGATTACAGCTAGTCCGCCTAGCTCTTTAACACCAGGTCCTAACTTAATATCAGTTCCTCGACCAGCCATATTAGTCGCAATTGTAACGGCGCCTTTTTGACCAGCATTGGTAATGATTTCAGCTTCTTTAGCATGATTTTTCGCATTCAAAACAACATGGGGAATTTTTTCATCATCTAATAGATGGGAAAGATGTTCAGAAGTTTCAACAGCTACCGTACCAATTAACATAGGCTGCTCTTTGGCATGCAATTGTTTGATTTCTTTGATAACTGCTCCGAACTTGCTTTCCAACGTTGGATATAACAAGTCTGCACGATCGTCACGAATCATTGGGCGGTTAGTTGGAATTGTGATAACTTCCATATTGTAAATTTCGCGGAATTCTTCCTGCTCTGTTCTAGCCGTACCAGTCATCCCAGATAATTTATGATACATCCGGAACAAGTTTTGATAAGTGATGTTAGCCATGGTCTTTGTTTCTTCTTGAATCTCAACATTTTCCTTGGCTTCAATCGCTTGATGCAATCCGTCAGAGAAACGACGACCTTCCATTACTCGACCAGTAAACTGATCCACGATGAGTGCTTCCCCATCTTGAACCACATAATCCTTATCTTTTAACATAATGTAGTTAGCACGTAAGGCCTGATCAAGATGATGAGTTAATGAAGCATTATCAACATCATACAAATTCTTTAGGTTGAAATATTTCTCAGCTTTTTCGATTCCGTTATCGTTTAAAGAAATTGATTTCGATTCCCAATCAATTTTGTAATCTGTGTCAGCTGTTAACGTCTTTGCAAACCGATCTGCCCGCTTATACATGTGGGTCCCATTTTCGGATTGTCCGGAAATAATCAATGGTGTTCGGGCTTCATCAATTAAAATTGAATCTACTTCATCAATGATAGCAAAGCTAAGGGGACGTTGAACCATATCCTCTTTATAGACCACCATGTTATCCCGTAAATAATCAAACCCGATTTCACTATTAGTTGAATAAGTAATATCAGCCAGATAAGCAGCTCGTTTTTCCTCAGGTGATTTTTCAGCGGTATTTAGGCCAACACTTAGACCTAACCAATTATATAACTCACCCATTTCTGTAGCATCACGACCAGATAAGTATTCATTAACGGTAACAACATGAACCCCTTTGCCGCCAAGCGCATTCAAATAAACCGGCATTGTTGCTGTTAAAGTTTTACCTTCACCAGTTTTCATCTCGGCAATGTTACCTTCATGCAGAACAATTCCACCCATAATTTGAACATGGAATGGGAATAATCCAAGAACCCGTTTTGCACCTTCACGAGCAACAGCAAAAGCCTCAGGCAAAATATCATCAAGCGTTTCGCCATCCTGTAAACGTGCCTTAAGGGCTGGAGTTTTGGCCTGTAAATCAGCATCGGTTAACTTACTATATTCATCTTTGTATGCTTCAACTTTATTTGCTAAACGATCCAAACGTTTTTGATCACGTTTGTCACTTTCAACCCATTTCTTTAATAAATTAGCCATTCAATTGTTCCTCTCTTAAATCTAGACTCTTTTAATTTTTTAAATTACATATTTGTTATTTTTGAAAATTTGTAGACTATATAACATTTTAACATTATTGAAACGATTTTTAAACAAAATAGTTAAGAACCCATGTTGTGATAGTTTTTTAGTTAATTCTACGCCACAAAAAAAGAATCAAACCAGCTTTCACAATGACAGCTCTACATACAATCTGTCATCACAAACTGGTTTAATTCTTACTTGAATCCCATGTTCATTTTAAATTTAGTTTTAATTAATTTTCACAAAAGCTACTTACTTTTACGTTGCTTAGTCGTCTGATTCGATCAAGCCATATCGCCCGTCATTACGACGATAAACAATGTTAACCGCATCAGTTTCAGCATCTTGATAAATAAAGAAGTCATGATTCAACATATCCATTTGCAAAACAGCTTCTTCACTATCCATTGGTTTTAGTGAAACTCGTTTAGTCCGAACAATATCAAATTTAGTGTCTTTTGAATCAGGCTCGTCACTGTCATCTACGTCAAGCTCAGCACCTGGTACTTCAACACCCTTAAATCCTTTTTCACGAGATTTACGATTGATTTTTGTTTTATATTTGCGGATTTGGCGCTCCAATTTATCAGTTACCAAATCAACGCTTGCATACAGATCAGGTGATGTTTCTTCAGCTCTCAGTACCAAATATGGAAGCGGGATCGTAACCTCAACCTTTGCTGTCTTATCCGGATGAACCTTGAGGTTTACATGCGCCTTAGCATTCATACTATTATCAAAATATTTTTCTAGTTTGCTAATACGTTTTTCCACATAGTTTCTAATTGCTTCTGTCACTTCAATATTTTCGCCACGTACATTAAAATCAAGCATAAATTATCTCTCCCTTCAGTAGCAAGCATTTACGCTCGCCCAAACACGATATCGAAAGGACCACTCTTCTAATATCTTGCTTAACTTCATTATAAATGAAAACGCTCTTTTAAACAAATGAAAAACAAAAGAATTTTGGATACTACCGGCAAAGCGTCACACTTTCTACACACCCGCAGCCCTGATCATATAAAGTCTCGGCTGCATGACGCAGCGTTCTACCGGCTGTATAAACATCGTCGATCAAAAGAACTCTTTTGTTTTCAATCTGTTGCCGATATTCTACATCAACCTGAAAATGATTACCAGTTTTCAGACGTTCTTGACGCTTTTTTTGCGATTGGCGTTTTTCTTCTTGAGCTCTGTTCATTTGAAGAATGGCACTGTTCTTTAACGAGCCCATCAAACCTAAAACCTGATTAAATCCACGGGTTGTCCAAGTGGTGGGATCAATTGGCAAAGCAACAACTAAATCGAATCCTTGAAAACTTTCAATAAAGTGCGGAAACTCGGTATCAAACACATGCCTTAACTGATAGTCCCCTTGAAATTTATACGTATGCATGTAGGCTTTCATTGCTTCATTGTATTGATACAAAGCATGGTTTGCATAGTGATAGGTACTATGAAGTTGCCATTTTTCACAATCACTACACACTTTCAAAGAAGCCTGTCTTCTTCCACATTTTGGACAAGCCACGGCTGTAGTAATTTTATAAAAACCAGACTGACAATCCTCACAAATTGGAGGAATTTCCTTTCTGCTTGGCAGCATCAAATAACTCAATGGCCATGTCACGCGGATGGCTTTATGACAAATGAGACACTGCATGCGATTCCTCCTTTGCTTTGTGATTCACAAATCTGATTTGATGAATTGCTTCATTGACCGCCTTTGAAATGCCATCACAAATAAACAATACGGTCCCCGTTGGACGTTGTGGGTTCCGCCCCACCCTTCCAGCAATCTGCACTAAGGCTGCCGAAGAAAAGGTTCCATCATCTGCACCCAACACGCAAACATCAATTTTAGGAAAAGTTACCCCCCGTTCTAGGATGGTCGTCGTTATTAGACCGTCCACTTTGCCATCCCGCATTAATTGCACTTTTTCTAAACGTTGTTCATCTGCAGAAAAAACAGTTGTTAGTTTCAAGGTTGGAAAGTTTTGGGCAATTGCGTTTAAAACCACCTTTAATTGATTAATATGTGACACAAAAACTAAAAATTGTCGCCCCGTCTGTTGGCATTCAGCAAGAAATCTCTTTAAAGCTTTGGGTAATTTTTTGTTTTGTACCTTTTTCCACCAATTAAAAACCAACTTGGGCTTTATTTCCGGTAATGGAAATCCGTGGAAACGCTGGGGTAAGTAACTCACGCCGATCTGTTTTTGTTTAACTTTTTGCATTAAGGCTTTCCCAGGAGTGGCTGTTAAGTATAGACACATTCCGGTTGGCTTCTTAGCCTGTTTTGTCGCATACATTAACTTTTCATTTTGTGCGTACGGAAAAGCATCAACTTCATCAATAATCAAAACATCAAATGCGTGGTAAAATCTTAATAGCTGATGAGTTGTGGCAATTGTGAGTTGGGCGTAATGGTACGGATCAGTTTGATGCCCGTGTAATAACGCAATATCGACATTTTGAAAGGCATCTTGTAAACGTGGAAAAAGCTCCAAACACACATCCACTCTTGGAGAAGCCAAACAAACCCGTTTTCCCTTTTGAAGGGCATCGGTAATTCCTGGAAAAAGCATTTCTGTTTTTCCGGCTCCGGTCACCGCCCATAAAAGATGATCTCGACTATGCTCAAAGGCCTGTAAAACTTCCTTTGAACACCGTTTTTGACTATTTGTGAGCTCACCATGCCAAGTTAAATAAGTCTCTAAAGGTTTAAAATGGTTCGGTTCCGTTGCGGTTACAAAATTTTCTAATGTCGAAACACGACCCAATTGAAGACAGCTTGGACAATAAAACTCATTTCTTGGTAGTGAAACGGCTTGTTTCAAATGCCACGTGTGACAACGCAAACAACGTACCCGATTCTCGCTAATTTGCATTGTCGGCAACTTTTGTAAGTTTGCATCTGTTATTGCCCAGTCACGGGGCATCAAAACTAGTCTCCCAAAGAATTCTGATTTTTCCATTTCCTATCACCCAATTTTAAAATACGCAAAAGAAAGGAAATATTTTTTATGGAAAACAATTTAATCACCATTGCCAAAAATGGTAGCCATGAGCTTGATATTAAAAAATCTCGCTTTATTGCTGATATATTTCGTATTCAAACTGAAGAAGATGCTTTGCAATTTATTCAAGAAATTAAATCCCATCATCACAAAGCTAATCATCATTGTTTTGCATATTTGCTGGGGAAGGATGATCACATCCAAAGAGCAAGTGATGATGGTGAACCTTCGGGAACAGCCGGTGTTCCCATCTTAGAAGTTCTTCAAAAAAATCATGTTCACAATGTTTTGATCGTGGTAACTCGTTACTTTGGCGGTATAAAGCTCGGGGCGGGCGGGCTAATCCGGGCTTACAGTAACTCTGCCTCCCAAGTACTTACAGAAATTGGTTTAGTTGAACTCGTTTCACAAACTAACCTAAAACTCACTGTTACTTACGCTCAGCATGATTCTTTAATCCACTGGCTGGCCGCTAATCACTATGAAGTATTAGATAGCCAATTCGGCGAATATGTAGCAATTCAGGTTCCAGTGGCTGAATCTGAAGTTGAATCCTTCAAAACTGCTCTCATAAATCTTTTCAGCGGCAAAATTACTTTTCAAATTATTGGGACGCAGTTTAGTGAAATTCCTCTACAAAAATAATCGTATTTAAGCTACTCAGCGTCTTTGCTGAATAACTGAATACGATTATTTTTTTGGTTATTTTTTATCTTTTTCAGGTTTTGATGTCTCACTTTTAGCTTGCTCATCAGTTTTTTTCTGAGCTGTCCTAATTTTTTCCACACGCTCTTTTTCTTCTCTTTCGTCTTCTAACTGATTGCTAGTTTCTTTAGACGTAGTGGAAGTCACAACTTTTTGAATCCAATTTAACAATGGCCGCCTATCCTTGCCAACCAGCCCGATAGCTTCGACGAACAGCTCCAAACCAATTAAGATGCCAATTGTTAGCAGCACAGATCCCCATATGGTGGAGATTGGATAAAGTAAAGCAATAAAAGAAAAAATTAGCGAAATTCCATAGATGACAAAAACGGTTTGACGATGGGTTAACCCCATCTGCATCAATCGATGATGCAGATGCCGTTTATCTGCATGAGAAATTGGTTCTTTGTTTAAAATCCGCCGTAACATCGCAAAAACCGTATCGGTAATTGGTACTCCCAAAATCATTACCGGAATAATTACCGAAATAAAAGTTGCGTTCTTTAAGCCCGATAATGAAAAAACTGAAATCATAAAGCCAATAAACAGTGCACCCGTATCACCCAGATAAATTCGGGCCGGGAAGAAATTATAAGGTAAAAAACCAATTTCGGCCGCAACGAGCGTAAAAATCATAATTACGACATACACATTAGTTGTCGGCAAAAAGAATAATCCAGTAATCCCAGTTGTGAATAGGGCAATGATCGAAACCCCAGTAGCTAGACCATCAAGGCCATCTAGTAGGTTAATCGCGTTTGTAATTCCTGCAATCCACAGATAAGTAATCGGAAAACTTAGCACGCCTAGCCCAACTGTTCCCAAAAATGGAATCGTTAGTGTCGTCATTCGCACATTAGCAAATACAAACACCTCGATAGCAGCTAAAGAAATACCAATCATTTTCTGATAAGGCTTAAGGACAAAAATATCATCAATTACACCGGTTAGGATAATGATACATTCTCCCCCAAATATCCCCCACAGTTGTCTGGTTGGAATTTGCGCTCTCAAAAGGAAAAATGTAGCGAAGTTAAAGGCCAGAAAAATAGCTAGCCCGCCCATTGTTGGCATTGGAACTTTGTTTACCCGTCGCGCGGAGGGTTCATCAACTGCCCCCACCTTAAAAGCGAGTCGTCTAACAAACGGCGTTAAGACAGCAGAGATAATTGCTGTTGCAAACAAACTGACAATAATTTCAAATCGCATGTTAGACCTCTTTTCTAGAACGTGTTTAAAAACATTTTGCTTGTGGGCAGGTTCTCTCCACAAATTTGAAGTTTAAAATAACAAAAAATATTCAACTACCCCAAAAATGAAAGAAACGATCTTTTTAAACACATTTAAGCTAGAACAATTATAAAAGTATTGAAAACATTCACAATATGAACTAGTCACTATAATTATTATACAAACCCCACAACCGTAACACAAGTGTAATCAATGTTACCACTTACACATTAAGTCAAAATAAAAACTGGCTGTGTCATAATTCTCAACACTGCCAGTTTAAAAATAATTAGAAATTAAGCCATCGTTGATTATTCATTTAAGTGATAATGATATGTCGAAACGATGATGTTTTCCCGTGAATTCAATGCTGCTCTTAACCGCAACCCCGTTTGATTATGCAAAATATTTTGCCAAGGTTTGCGCGGTACAAATTGTGGCACAAGTACTGTCGTTGTGTAATTTCGTTCCGATGCTCGACGCGCAATTACATCACAGAAACGTAAGGTTGGATTTGCAATCGAACGGTATGAGGAATGAATATCAACAAACCGAACATCAGGATATTCTGCCTTAAATTCAACGGCCGTTTTATGTTCTTTTTTAGGATCTGCATCAAAAGAGACGTGCATTGCAATCACGTAGTCCCCGATTGAACGTGCATAATTAATTGCGCCTGCAGTCACTCGAGTTACATTACTAACCAAAACAATCACTGTTGAGCCATCGTAATCATGTAACTGAACTTTACCCTTGGCTGCAATTCGCAACTGTTTAGCAACTTTTACATAATGTTGATGAATTTTATAAAACAGTCTTAATAAGACCGGCATGATAATAAGGTATGGCCAAACATTTCCAAAATGTAAGAAGAACAAACAGATTACTAAACCAAAAGACAGTGCCGCTCCTAAAAGATTGGCAGAAGATTTTAATAACCAGTGGCCCGTTCGTTCACGGAACCAGTGAATAATCATCCCTGATTGAGAAAGTGTAAAAGGTACAAACACCCCGACCGCATACAATGGAATCAACAAACTAGTTTGTCCATGGAAAATTAAGATCAAAACGATCGCACCGACTGCTAATGAAATAATCCCGTTTGAATAGCCTAACCGATCGCCGCGATCCATGTATGCGTGAGGCATAAACTTATCTTTAGCTAGATTATAAGCTAACATTGGGAAAGCTGAAAATCCGGTGTTTGCGGCTACCGCCAAAATAAGAGCAGTAGATAGTTGTAACAGGTAGAACAATAAACCGTGTCCAAACACACTTTCTCCGACTTGTGAAAGAACTGTTTGCTGAGCATTAGGTAAAATTCCACTGAAATAACTCAAAACTGTGATTCCAGCAAAGAAGACTGCCAAAATCAGTGCCATGATGGTTAAGGTTCCAGCAGCATTCTTCCGTCGTGGTCGTTTAAAGTTTGGGACAGCATTACTAATTGCTTCTACACCAGTTAATGATGAGGATCCTGAAGATAGAGCCTTTAAAAATAGGACCATCGTCATTCCAGGAACGGCCGTCCCAATGCCGGCTGCGGCATGGGCAACGACTCTACCGGTGACAATGTTGAAAAAACCAACACCAATCATGATCGTAATCATGACAATAAATAAATAAACCGGTAAGGTTAAAAATGAAGCCGAATCACGCAAGCCACGTAAGTTCAAAGCCATGATCCCAATGACAATTAAAATTGCCAAGGGAACGGCAAAGGGATGAATGCTTGGAATGGCCGAAGTAATGGCTTCAGTTGCAGAAGTCACACTAACCGCCACGGTCAACATGTAATCAACCAGTAACGATCCCCCAGCAACTAGTCCTGCTGATTGTCCCCAATTGGTACTAGCAACCACATAGGCGCCACCGCCTGAAGGATACGCATGAATAATCTGCCGATAAGAAATCGTAATCGCAAATAATAGAATTAAAACAATTCCTGCAACAGGTAATGCATACCACGTTGCTGCAGCTGAAAGAACCAGCAAAACGGAAAGAATTTGCTCTGTCCCGTAAGCAATTGATGATAAAGCATCCGAAGATAACAAAGCCAAAGCTTTAAACTTGGTTAATGCTTGTCCACCTTCATCTAAGGTTTTAAGCGGTTTACCAATTAAAAGTCTTTTTAGATAATGCCACATTATAATGCTCCTCCACAAAAATAAATTAACCCGAGTCAATAACCCGGGCAATGCAAATCAAAAGTAAGTTTACTACAAATGAGCATGTTATTCTACATCAAGTTTTCATTATTTCAGTAATCTGCTCGCTGTCCATTCAAACACATAAACAAATGAAGTGCAACCTTTAAATTCACCGTTTTATACACACTTCTTTCAAAAATTTTCAGAAAACAAAAAGAGCTTTCAAAACTAGGCTTACACCTAATCTCAAAAGCTCTCGACTATACTAAATTAGCCGTTTTTTGTTTACATCATGCCGCCCATGCCAACTGGTTGTGGTTGAGCTGCAGCTGCTGCATCATCTTTTGCTTCTGGCTTGTCAGCAACAACTGCTTCGGTTGTTAATAACAAGGCAGAAACACTGGCTGCGTTCTGTAATGCTGAACGAACAACCTTAGTAGGGTCGACAATTCCTGCGCCTACCATGTTTTCCCATTTGCTAGTTGCTGCATTGTAACCAACGCCTGGTTCTTGTTTCTTTAAGTTTTCTACGATTACTGAACCTTCAGCACCCGCATTTTTTGCGATCTGACGAACAGGTTCTTCAAGAGCACGTTTTACAATGTTGATACCAGTTTGTTCATCGCCTTCTGCTTTAAGGTCAGCAATAGAAGGAATGACATTAACTAATGCTGTTCCACCACCGGAAACAAAGCCTTCTTCAACAGCAGCACGTGTTGCATTCAAAGCATCTTCAATTCGATACTTCTTTTCTTTCAATTCAGTTTCTGTTGCAGCACCAACTCTAACAACAGCAACACCGCCAGCTAATTTAGCTAAACGTTCTTGCAATTTTTCTTTGTCAAAGTCTGAAGTTGTTTCAGAAATCTGTTGTCTGAGTGTCGCAACTCGTTCTGAGATTTGGTCTTTATTACCAGCACCTTCAACGATTGTTGTATCGTCTTTTGTAACTGTAACCTTGTTAGCTTGGCCTAATTGATCAATTGTGGCATCTTTTAAGTTCAAACCTAAATCATCTGTGATGACTGTTCCGCCTGTCAAGGTTGCGATATCTTCAAGTTGGGCTTTACGACGATCGCCAAAACCAGGTGCTTTAACAGCCACAACGTTGAATGTACCACGCATCTTGTTCAAAACAAGGGTTGGCAAAGCTTCACCAGTAATATCATCGGCAATAATTAACAATGAACGACTTTGTTCTACAACTGATTGAAGTAATGGCAAAATATCTTGAATATTACCAATTTTCTTATCAGTAATTAAAATGTATGGATTGTCTAAATCAGCTTCCATTTTGTCGTTGTCAGTAACCATGTATTGTGACATATAGCCACGATCGAATTGCATTCCTTCAACAACATCAAGTGTTGTATCCACACCACGTGACTCTTCGATTGTAATGACGCCATCATTACCAACTTTTTCCATTGCATCAGCGATTAGTTGGCCAACTTCTTCGTTTGCAGCTGAGATAGAAGCAACTTGGGCAATATCATCTTTTGTTTTAACTTCATGAGACATCTTGTGTAAGCCTTCAACAGCGGCTTTTGTTGCGCGTTCAATTCCGCGACGGATACCAACTGGATTTGCACCGGCAGTAACGTTCTTCATACCTTCATTTACAATTGCTTGTGTTAAAACAGTTGCAGTGGTTGTTCCGTCACCAGCAATATCGTTAGTTTTTGAAGCAACTTCAGAAACTAACTTAGCACCCATATTTTCAAAATGGTCTTCAAGATCAATTGACTTAGCAATTGTCACACCATCATTTGTAATTGTAGGCGAACCATATGATTGTTCCAAAACAACGTTACGACCTTTTGGACCAATTGTTGATTTAACTGTGTCAGCTAATTTGTCGACACCTTTTAACATTTTTGTTCTTGCATCTTCGGAAAATTTAATTTCTTTTGCCATAAAATTTTCACCTCATTGAATTTATTTTTTTAATTAGTCAGTAATTGCAACGATATCTTTTTCGTGCAAAACCAAATATTTTTTGTCTTCGTATGAAACTTCGGTACCTGCATACTTGTCAAAAATAACGGTGTCACCTGTCTTAACAGCGGGGGCAACTTTTTCTCCGTTATCTAATACGCGTCCTTCACCCACAGCAATAACTTTACCGCTTTGTGATTTTTCCTTAGCATTACTTGCAAGGACAATTCCACCAACGGTTTGTTCTTCTTCCTGTGCTTCTAATATCACGCGATCTCCTAATGGTTTTAACAATATGAATCCCTCCATTTATTTTATACTTTTTACTGTTTTTAGCACTCTTGACGTTCAAGTGCTAACAACAATATTTACTATATCATTCTCCCCACAGAATGCAAGTATTTTACTGACCTTTTTTGACAAATAAATTCAAGTATCTTGCAAAAATGCTATACTATAGGAACAAATATGAGGTGAGCAAATGAAATTAGAAAAGAAATCCATCTATATATTAATTACGTATTTAATCGTTTATTTGTTGCCCGGTGTCTTAAATAGTTTCTTTAAATTAACACACATGGAAATTTTTAACATTCAAATTGTTGACTATTTAATCGGTGCTTGCTTGTTAGGCTATTTTGCCTTTCATAACATGCCGACTAATCTGCCTGAAAAAAAGCGCCGTTCTGTGGGCCAAACCATTTTGTGGGGTGTTTTAGGATTCATCGTGGTCATTATTCTCCAATCGGTAATTTTACGCCTGACCATTCAAACGGGTGGCAATGCTAATTCTCAAAATACGAGCGCCCTTTTATCAATTGTAAAGAGCTATCCCATTTATGCTTTGGTTATTATTGTGGCAGCCCCAATTATGGAAGAAATTGTTTTTCGCAAAGTACTTTTCGGCAATCTTGCCAATCTGCTAAGTTTCATTAATCCTAAAATTGCCCAGTTGCTTACCGCCTTTATTTCTAGTGGCTTGTTCGCCTTAGCACATTCAGACGGCCATTTAATTCTATACGCCGCAATTGGCCTCTGGTTTTCGTGGCTCTACCATCATACCGGCCGTATTCAAACTTCAATGATGGCGCATATTTTAATGAACTCGTTAGTTGTATTGCCAATATTAGGCTTGTAACTAATCATGCCGAATTGCATAGATTAGTGATTGCAGCTCATTGGTCAGATCAATATTTTGAATTCGGACCTCCGCCGGCACTGAAACGCGAACCGTTGTAAAATTCATGATGCCTTTAATTCCGGATTGCACGAGTTCATCAGTAACTTTTTGGGCAATAGCTGCCGGAATAGTAATAATGGCAATTTTAATTTGTTGTTCCTGCAGCTGTTCTCGTAACTGGGCCATTCCATATACAGGAACGTTACTTTGCACGGAACCAATCATGGTCGGATCAATGTCAAAGGCAGCACCGATTCGGACATTACTGTTTTTATGAAAATTGAAATTCAACAGGGCATGCCCTAAGTTTCCAACCCCAATCAATGCGACATTAGTGAGTGTGTCTTGATCAAGAATTTTTTTGAAAAAATCAATTAATTTGTGGACATCATACCCATACCCACGTTTCCCTAATGTACCAAAATAAGAGAAATCGCGGCGAATGGTTGCCGCATCAACTTGAATCGCTTCAGCTAGCTCAGTTGAAGAAACCCGTAGTTTATTTGCATTTAATAAATTATTTAAATAGCGATAATATAAAGGTAACCGTTTGGCAGTAGCTTCCGGAATTTTGGTTTCCATTTTGAACCTCCAATAAACTTTGTGAATAATTAACAAAGTTAGTTTACCACTTCCCTCACTGGGAACCAAGAACCACCCAAACTTAGATATTTTATAAACTGATTTACGAAAGGACAAAAGATTGTGATTTTACTACAAGCCCAAAATGTCAGCCGAGAATTTAATGGAGAGCGGTTGTTCTCACAGATCACTTTTGATATTCAGGAACAAGATCGCATTGGTCTTGTCGGTCGAAATGGGGCCGGTAAAACAACGCTTCTCAAAATGTTAATTGGTCAAACACAACCTGATGAAGGTCAGATCATTACCAAAAAAGACCTTTCGATTGGTTATCTTGCCCAAAATCAAGGCTTAAATACGGATAATACCGTCTGGAAT
This sequence comes from Pediococcus inopinatus, assembly GCF_002982135.1. Taxonomy (NCBI): domain Bacteria; kingdom Bacillati; phylum Bacillota; class Bacilli; order Lactobacillales; family Lactobacillaceae; genus Pediococcus; species Pediococcus inopinatus. The sequence continues at coordinate 1,401,350 of NZ_CP019981.1, forward strand.
GAATTATTAACCGTTTTTGCTGACGTTATTGCTTTAGAACAAGAAATTCATCAGCTCGAAAGCCAATTAGGCGATCCTGAAATCATCGCTAACTCCGAAAAGTTTAAGTCTTTATCTAATTTGTACGATCAAAAACAGCAGACCTTTAAAACCAAAAACGGTTTTGGTTATCAAGCAGAAATTCGTGGTGTCCTTAACGGTTTTAGTTTTGGTGAAGAATTTTATGACCGCTCAGTTAACTCCCTATCTGGGGGCCAAAAAACTAAATTAGCTTTGGCGAAATTGCTGTTGGAACAACATGACCTCCTTGTGTTAGATGAGCCTACCAATCATTTGGATATGGACACTTTGGCTTGGCTAGAAGAATACATTAAGTCATACAAAGGCGCATTGTTAATTGTGTCACATGATCGCTACTTTCTAGATCATGTAGTTTCAAGAGTTCTTGACTTAGATCAGCACACGCTATTTCCTTACACTGGAAATTATTCGGATTATATCGACAAGAAAGCTGCTCGTCTCAAAAGTGAATGGAAAACTTACGAAAAACAACAAACTCAGATTGATAAACTTCAAGATTTTGTTAATAAAAATATTGTCCGTGCTTCAACCACTAAACGCGCTCAGAGTAGGCGCAAGCAGCTCGAAAAAATGACCGTCCTGGAACGACCCAATACAGATGATGCTGAAATGCATTTCCATTTTGCGGCAAAACAGTCTAGTGGTAATGTCGTTTTAACGGTCAAGGATGCTGCAATCGGTTACGAAACGGACCATGTTTTGTCGGCCCCAATCAACATTAATTTAACTAAACATCATGTTTTAGGAATCGTGGGCCCAAATGGGGTTGGTAAATCAACCCTGTTGAAAAGTATCTTAGGTCAAATTCCATTGCTTAGTGGCACCGCTAAACTAGGTACTGGCGTAGAAGTCGGCTATTATGATCAGGAACAACATAACTTAGACGACCATAAAACAGTTTTAAATGAACTTTGGGATGAGCATCCACTCGTCCCAGAAAAAGATATTCGCTCTCTGTTAGGTAGCTTTTTGTTTTCCGGAGATGACGTATTAAAACCTGTGAAAAACTTAAGCGGTGGAGAACGAGCTCGCCTACTTCTAACTAAATTAACCATGCAGGCTGACAACTTCTTAATTTTGGATGAGCCAACCAATCATCTAGACATTGATAGCCGTGAAGTTCTTGAAAATGCCTTAAATGAATTTGATGGTACCGTCCTTTTCGTCTCTCATGATCGTTACTTCATTAATCGAGTAGCAACAGAAATTTTGGAAATCTCTGCGGCTGGAAGTCAACTATTTCTGGGTGATTATGATTACTATTTAGCTAAAAAAGAGGCTCAGGACCAAACACCAAATTCAGCTGTTAATGACGAGACCGAAGATATTGAGATTTCAAAAAAGCAAACTTACTTAGCCTCTAAAGAAACCCAAAAGGTCCAAAGAAAGTTGCAACGTGAAGTTGAACACCTTGAAGAACAACTCGATACATTGTCAGAAACCGAGGCTCGGATTCAAAACCAAATGGCTGATCCGCAAAACTTTAACGATCATTTAAAATTGGAAGAACTTCAAAAAAGTTTGGACGCAACTCAAACCCAAATTACCCAAACTGAAAATGACTGGACAACAAAGAGTGAGCAACTTGAAGACCAAGATTAGTATTTAAATTCACAAAAAGAGAGTAAGTTCAGTTAATGAACTTACTCTCTTTTTATGTTATTTATTAATTTGAAAAAAACATTTTAATCAATTGATCCCGATCCTGATTCCAACGTTCATTGTCACGAGTTGGATAGATTCGATTTGTCAGGCACACAAAGCCTTGTTTATTAACGGGGTCAAATGCCAAAATTGTCCCAGTATAGCCAGTTTGCACATATTGCTCTTGATGATTGACTCTTTGCCAACCTAAAGTCCGCCCATTCTCATCGTAACTGGCCATCAAATCAAACAAATTAGGATCCAGAATTTCTTTTTTCTGGTATTTTCCCCGATTAATCATCATCTCAGTAAAGACAGTTAAATCACTAAGAGTCGAAAACAGGCCTGAATGGCCACTTTCGCCATTTAAGAGTAACGCCTTATAGTCATGGACCTGTCCTTGAATTTGACCACGTTGCGCATCAACTTCAGTAGGAACAAATCGTGACTTAGGACGATTCAAATTATACCCCGTATTTGTCATAGCCAGTGGATACCATATGTGATCCTGAACACTGCGGTCAATCGAACCATTTAATGTCCGAATAATTAAACCTAATAAAATAAATCCTAAATCAGAATAAACCGTTTTTTCACCCGGTTTGCTAATTAATGGATCCTCATAAATTTTTTTTACAAGCTCAACACCAGTTAAATTAGGAATGTTATCCACATCCGCTGGTAACCCACTGTTGTGTAGCAACAAATTTTCAATCGTCACTTCTGGATGCGAAAAACCTGGTAAATATGCAGTAACTGAATCTTGTAATCCCAATTCATGAATAGATAACAACTGAAATACCCGTGTTGTTGTTGCCACAACCTTCGTTAAAGAAGACAAGTCATAGATCATAGAAGGATCCAATCTTTCAGCAAAAACATCCTTACCTTGAAATCCATGATAAAAACTATCAATTTTATTTTCGTTTATAAAGCTGAAAGAAGCACCATAAATATCGCCACGATCAATTGCTGCATCAATTTCATTCCTCATTTTAGTGAACTTATTTTCTGTCATACATTCGTCCCCGCTTCATCTTATTTGACGGCATCTGGTACCCAATCAAATTCCAAACTCGGTTCAGCATTCAAACTAGCATCAGCAAAAACATTATGCTTCATTGCCACATAGCCAGCTGCCCCAATCATGGCTGCGTTATCACCACAATACTTCAGAGGTGCTTTTACAAAATCTAGATCCGGCTCCTTCACACTAAGTTGCTCAGATAAGGTTTCTCTAAGTCCTTGGTTTGCAGCAACCCCTCCTGCTAAAATAAGTTGTTTGATCTGAAATTTTTCACAAGCCAATAAAGTTTTTTTAACAATCACATCGACCACGCTTTGTTGGAAACTCGCGGCAAGATCGGCGCGATTCAACGTTTCATTAATCTGATCAGCATGATGAACCGTGTTAATAAAAGCACTTTTTAGGCCACTAAAACTAAAGTCGAAATTATCTTCATGAACCATTGCCCGTGGAAAGTGAAAGGTATCTTTTCCTTGATGAGCTAATTCATCAATTGGTTTCCCAGCCGGATAAGTCATTCCCAAAACGCGCCCGATCTTATCATAAGCTTCCCCAGCCGCATCGTCACGTGTTTCACCAATAATTTGAAATTCATTTTCATATGGCATATAAACAAGCTCTGTATGACCGCCAGAAACTAATAGCGCCATTGAAGGAAATACAATCGGTTTTACAAAGCGAGCCGCATAAATATGGCCTGCCATGTGATTTACTGGGACAATTGGTAATTCATTGGCATAGGCAAATGCTTTAGCAGCAGCCACACCTACCAACAATGCCCCTACAAGTCCAGGACCATAAGTAACGGCCACCGCAGTCAAATCACTAGTTTTAACTTGTGCTTTTTCTAACGCCTCATCAATACAAATTGTGATTTGCTCAATGTGGTGACGGCTAGCCACTTCTGGCACAACTCCGCCGAATCTTTTATGACTATTAATTTGAGTTGCAACCACATTTGACAGGATTTTCTCACCATCTTCAATAACGGCAACACTTGTTTCATCACAACTTGATTCAAATGCTAAAATTAAGTTCTTTTTAGTCATAATTCTCCTAATCCTTTTGGGTCAATGTTAAGGTCATATCAATCGCATCTTCATGATCACCAAAATAATAGTGTGCTTTCACGCCTGTTTTTTCAAAGCCCATCTTTAGATAAAGGGCCTGTGCACGTACATTACTTCTTCTAACTTCAAGCGTCATCTTTTTGTATCCAATGTATTCAGCTTTTCCAATCATTGTCTTAAGCAAGTAAGCACCAATGCCTCGATTCTGTTTGTCTGGGACCACAGCCACATTTGTAATATGTGCAGTCGCAGTCCGATCATCGAACGATGCACCGATAAAACCAAGCATCCGATCGTGATATCGGATAACTAAATAAAGCCGATCAAATTTACGGCGAAGTTCCGTAGCAAAAGCGGCTCGATCCCAAGGCGTTTGGCCTTCATAAACAGATCGCTCCACATTCAAAATTTTCGGGATATCCGGAATCATCGCCTTGGCAATGAAATACGTGTCCGTTTCAATTTGGATAACATGGTCATGAATTTCAAATGCTTGTTCTCTCAACTGTTTTGTTCGATTAAAAAAACGATCTTTAATTAATGCTTTAATTTCTTTCAACATAAGGCTTTGTTTCCTCTTGTGGATGACGTTTTTTCCATTCAACTTCCGCTTCAGTCAAACGCAAATATCGGGGCACAAAATTAAATGGATGGGCTACAGGTTCGGCGTGTAATCCTAATTTTCCAAGTACATAAGCATTAGGAAGATTCATTGCATCTGAAACTTGATGAAAATATGGCCCCAACTGATCCTGAAGAAAGGCTGCATAAACAGATACATCTTGGCCCACAAACCAAACAGGCTTGTGCATTTCCAGTAATTTTGCGGCCAATTCTTTAATAGCTAAATGTTGGTCCTCCAAAACCGCCACCAAGCCATCAGCAGTTTGTTGATAGATGCCTGCAAATACATTTTCTCGGCGCGCATCAAATAAAGGCACGATTAAACGATCTTCATCGCCTACATTTGCCGCTAATGTCCGTAAGCTGGACACCGCCACTAAATCAATATTTAAGGTATATGCCAGTGTCTTCGCAGTCGTTGTTGCAATCCGCAATCCAGTATATGAACCCGGTCCGTCTGCCACCACAATTCGTTTGAAGTCCTGCATCTTAAGTCCAACCTGCTTAACCAATGTTTCAATAATTGGCTGCAACTGAATACTATGATTTTTACGAATATTTGTGGTCGTCATTGCTAGTAACTGGCCATCATCTAAAATCGCCACACTTAAAGGCCGATTTGAAGTATCTAACGCCAATATTTTCATAACCAATTTCCTTTTCTCGTTCTATTCTTTAAATATCTTATCACAATTTTTCTATAGCGGGATAATTCATAAAAAAGAACTCGCAAATCTTTACCGATTGTCGAGTTCTCTAAATTTATTTTTGATCTTCAAACCCGTTTGGATGTTTTTGTGTCCAGTTCCACGCAGTCCTGATGATTTCATGGATATCATCATATTGAGGCTGCCAATTTAGGATTTTACGTGCCTTATCGCTTTTAGCAACTAAAGTATCTGGGTCTCCAGGACGCCGAGCAGTAATTCTTGCAGGAATTTCTTTGCCGGTCGCAACACGAGCAGCTTCCAAAATTTGCTTCACGGAAAATCCCGTCGAAGAACCCAAATTAAATGCATTGCTTTCGTTACCAGCTTGGAGATACTTCATCGCTAAAATATGCGCATCTGCTAAATCTGTAACGTGCACATAGTCACGAATATTGGTGCCATCTGCAGTTTTATAATCATCCCCAAAAATCTGTAATTCGTCACGTTTTCCAGAAGCAACCTGCAAAACAATCGGAATGAGGTGAGTTTCAGGATGATGATCTTCGCCAATGGTTCCATCCGCAGCAGCTCCCGCAACATTAAAGTAACGCAGTGCCACAAACTTAATACCATAAGCAATATCAGACCAGTGCATAATCTTTTCCATCATGAGTTTGCTCTCACCGTACGGGTTGATGGGATTTTGTAAATCAGTTTCTTTAATTGTATCATTCTCAGGATTACCATAAGTAGCGGCCGTTGAAGAAAAGACAATTCGACTTACATGATTGGCGTGCATAGCTTCAAGCAAAGTGATCACACCGCCAGTATTGTTATCAAAATACTTCAACGGATCCTTCATTGATTCTGGAACAATCGAAAAAGCTGCAAAATGGATAACTGTATCAATACTTTCTTCAGCAAAGACTTTGTCCAAAAAATCCCGATCTCGAACATCCCCCTGGTAAAAACGAGCTTGCTTCGAAACTGCTTGTCGGTGTCCGGTAACTAAATTATCAATCACCACTACATCTTCATTTTGTTCAATCAATCTTTTTACTGTGTGCGAGCCAATATACCCTGCACCACCAAGTACTAAAATTGCCATTTTACGCCTCTCCGTTTTCCTGAAATTTTAACGTAATTATACCATAAAACCGTTTCACTTGTTTGTTAGTTAGCTATTGAGCTCCAAGTACAATCCGCTTCACAATAGACTTCGCCATTAACTGACATCCTATGTAGCGTCTTTGTTTCACCATTTTCACCAGTTGTTTTTCCCACTTCACTCACTACCGTATGTCCATACTGAATTTCTTTATGATATTGAATATTTAAATTAGTTGGCATGTGAGTTTGCAAAAAATCAGCCGGTAAAACATCCAAAAGCCACTCAAAATAATGTGAGTTGTTTACGTGGCCGTTGGTATCTAAATCAAAATAACGAACAGAATATTGTTTGGTTAGCAGTTCTTGTCCATCCGTAATCTTTTGAACCCGTGGTAACCGAGCTAATCGTTTAACCTCATCACTTCCGTATGGGTCAATCAATGCCGGAATTAATTTCCCCATCTTACGTGTTTCATGGTTCATTTGGACAAAATTACTGTTAGCAGTGATAAGTGGTTGGCCTGCTTCGTCTTCAATGCCAAAATGACGCTCGCAAAAAAACTTATTGTGGGCAGTGGCTTCGGTTGACAAACGAATTGTCGTCCCAATCTCAGGTAAAGCATTTATTTGGATCGAATACTGCGTAACTACCCAACCCACGCCATATTTTAAGACTTCTGATGTTCCAACTCCCAAAAGTTCACTTTGGTCTTCTGAAGCTAAAACCATTAAGTTGATTAGCATTGGCATTGATGCTCGCGAGGTTCGATCACCATCGTAATAAACCAATCTATGTTCTTCGCTAAATTTTTTTCCTGCCATGCCAATCTCCTCTCACATTACTTACATTATTTCTTTTTTATAATTCATTTCGTGATCGAAACCAAAAAAGTTTTACCACTCACTACCATCCTCTTAAACTAACTATTTTTCGAATTGTCATTGTTTAAATGGTGGTATGTTGCATAAACATCTTGCTTTTTCAGCCCGCGTAATTTAGCAACCTTTTTTATTGCTACGGTTGGTTTCTCACCCGCGCTAATCAAATTAGTGATTTGATCTTCAACAGGAATTTCTGGTAATTCTTCACCTGCTACAACTGCATGGCTGTTACCTTCCACAATCACAACAAATTCGCCGCGAATTTCATTATTACTAGCCCATTCCAACAGTTCTGCCAAAGTTCCACGAAGAAACTCTTCAAATTTTTTAGTTAGCTCTCGACACAATACTGCCGAACGATCTGTACCCAAGATACCAGCCATATTGGTCAGCGTCTTTTTCAAACGGTGTGGAGCTTCATAAAAAATAAGCGTTTCTTCTTTATTTGCAAGCTTTTCCAATTGACGTTTTTGGTCAACCGGTTTTCGATTTAGAAAGCCAAAGAAATAAAATGGTTGCGGAACTAATCCGGAGGCAATCAAGGCGGTCAACGCTGCGTTAGCTCCTGGCAAAGGAACAACTGTAATGTCTTGTTCAATACAGGCCACTACCAAATCATGCCCAGGATCACTAATTGATGGCATTCCTGCATCACTCACTTGCGCAATGGTCTCCCCTTTTTTTAAACGTTCAACTAATTCAGGGACACGTTCATGGGTGTTATATTCATGAAAACTAATTTGTTTCGTTTCAATTTCAAAATGATTTAATAACTTTTGGGTATTCCGCGTATCTTCAGAAGCAATAACATCTACTTCCTTCAATATTTCAACTGCCCGATAGGTCATATCTCCAAGATTGCCAATTGGGGTGGGCACTAAATACAGCGTTCCACTAGCCTGATTTTTTGCAAAGCTTTTTTGTGATTGCACTTTTCAATCTCCTTACCGATCACCGTAAATAACATCAAGGCAAAAAGCACACGGTTCGTTATTTTCACGGTGTCTGCCAAACCATTCATTGCACACGTGATATCCGCGACCATATAATTTTTCTAAGTTTTTTCGAGATTTAGAAAGACCGTGCTTAGTACTTTTGGGATCTTCGTTTTTTGACGATTGCTCATATTTGCTTAATTGCTCACGCAAATGCTCATTTTCGATAACCAATTCAGCATTTTCTTCAAGAATCTCCGTCAAACCATTTTGTAATTCCTGAATCTGGTCTGACATTTTTTGTGATTCTTCTTGAAGACCATCGAAGCTTTCGTATATCTCTCGTTTGTTCACAGTTTCACCTCATTCACAGTCCTTAATCTCAGAATGACTCAATAAATACGACATAATCTAATGGTTAGTGCTTCCAAGACATTTTGAAAACTTACATTACGATTCATTAAATTCTTAGCCTGTAAAGCTTGCTCAGTTGCTGCCATTAAACTGCTTTCTGATTTGTTGGTAAGTCCCTGCTTTATTTGTTCATCTTGATTTGGAAAACTTAACCGTAAATTGTTGGGGTTTACTTTTAAAATTAAAGCTTCACGACAATATAACATGACGATATCTAAAATTAACTGCTGACTTTCTTTAGTTTTTGCTAATCCCATGATTTTCGCCTGAACCTCGACGAAGGACCGCATATCTTTTTGAAAAGCCAATAGAAACCAGCGACTAACCGCTGATTGAACTTGTGATAACCAATCATCGGCTAACCAATTTTTAACTTCAACCACACTGTTAGTTAGATTCATCGCCATGGCTATTAAACTTGGCGTAATCTCCTCTTTTTGCAATTGGGCCTTAAATTGAGCTGGTATCAATGGTTTCAATTCTACTACTTCTGTTCGTGAGATGATGGTTGGTAGCATCAGGTTCTTATTGGTTGTCAAAAGAAAAGCAGTCACATTTGGGCTTGGTTCCTCAATAAATTTTAAGAGGCTATTTGCTGCACCTGCAGTCATTTTATCAGCATCAGAAATAATAAATATCTTTTGATTACCTTCAACCGCACTTTTTGTAAACTCAGATTTCAAAAATCGGACTTGATCAACCTTTATACTTTGACCATCTGGTTTCACAACCACCACATCCGGATGCTGGTTTGTACTGATCCTTCGACATTCCTGACACTTTCCACAGGGCATGTTGTTTTGTACATTTAAACAAAAAAGACGCATCGCAATCCAGGTTGCTAACTCGTCTTTTCCAATGCCCGATTCACCAGCAAACAAATAAGCATGGGCCAGCTTTCGTGACGCGATGACCTGTGCAAAATGTTCAACTAATTCTGGTTGCTTTTCTTTAACCGCAATTTGGATTCCATCTTCTTCAGCCATCGTTACTCCTCCGCCAACTTTTTAGAATTGTTGAAATTGCTCAATTGGCATGACAAACACCGTTGCTCCACCAACTTGAACCTTCACAGGATAAGCAGTTGTGCCTTCCATACTAGCATCCAAATTGACCGGTGGTGTCATGAATTCCTCACGACTATGGGAAGCCTCTTTGACCATTGCCAATACTTCATCAACTCGTTTTTCATCAATCGCAATCATGTAAGTTGTATTTCCTGATTTTAGAAAACCACCTGTTGTTGATAATTTTGTTGCCCGAATATTTGCATCGATAAATTCATCGCTTAATTGATTGGCATCCTTATCTTGAACAATTGCAATAATTAATTTCATATTTGTCACTCTCCTGACTCATTGAAAAACTCTGAATTAGATTGCCGAATAATTGTTTCAACTTCTGAAACAACTTTTTCTTTACTTTGCGTTGCGTCTATCACTTTGATACGCTCAGGATTTTCTTTGGCAATTTTTAAATAAGACGCTCGAACCCGTTTATGAAAAGATAATTTTTCAACATCTAAACGATTAATTTCATCCGTCCGGTGCGTCATAATGCGTTTCAGACCAATCTCTGAAGGAATGTCAAAGTAAATCGTCAAATCAGGAAGTAAACCAGCCGTGGCAAAAAGGTTCATTTGATAGACTTCCTGTTCACCAATCTCGCGACCAGCTCCTTGATACGCCACCGAACTGTCAATGTAGCGATCGCATAAAATTAGCTTGTTGGCTTTTAATGCCGGCTCAATCGTCTCTACAATGTGTTGTCGCCGAGCGGCCGCATAAAGTAATGCCTCTGTACGGTCATCCATTTCTGTATTCTGGCGATCCAAAATAACACTACGAATGGCTTCAGAGATTCGGTTACCGCCTGGTTCACGAGTCACAACCAGCTGCGTTTTTAACTGAGGTTTTAAGTCTGCCACAATCGTATTCAAAGCTGTTGTTTTTCCTGCGCCATCTGGGCCTTCAAATGAAATAAATTTTCCTGTCACCATGCCATCTCGCTTTTTCATAAGTATAAGTTTGTTTACATCTCTGTACGGCCTTCTACAGCTTTGAACAAAGTCATCTGATCCGCATATTCAATATCACTACCAACCGATAAACCATGCGCTAATCTGGTTACTTTAATTCCAGCTGGCTTGATAAGTCGTGACAAGTACATCGCTGTCGCTTCACCCTCTGGAGTTGCATTAGTTGCTACAATAACTTCTTTGACCGCTTTATTTGTTTGAAGCCGTTTAAGCAAACTTGAAATATTCAAATCTTCTGGTCCTTTGCCTTCCATAGGTGAAAGGACTCCCTGAAGGACATGGTAAAGGCCATGATACTCTTTCATTTCTTCCATTGACATCACATCTTTAGGATCCTCAACTACCAATAAGGTCCCTTGATCACGCGATTTATCTCGACAGATTTCACAAGGATCATCTTCGGTAATATTTCCACAAATACTGCAAAAATGAAGATCACGTTTTGCCGAAACCAATGCCTTAGCGAACTCTGTCACATCATCTTGATCCATATTAATCGTGAAGAATGCTAATCTAGTTGCACTCTTTTCGCCGATTCCTGGCAGCTTCATATAACTATCAATTAATTTCGCAATTGGCTCTGGATATTGCATTATAGGCCCTCACTCTTACATTTTTGGCAAACCTTTAGTGTATTTGCCCATCGTTTTGTTTGTTTCATCAGTAATCTTAGTCATCGCATCATTTACAGCGGCAACAACCAAGTCTTGTAACATATCCACATCATCTGGATCAACTGCTTCAGGCTTAATGGCGATGTCTTTCATAGTCTTATCACCCGTAAAAGTGACCTTAACCATGTCGTCTGGTGCAACACCAGTAAATTCCGTTGTATCTAAGCTTTCTTGTTCCTCAGTAACTTTTTTCTGCATCTTTTGCATTTGACGCATCATGTTTTGCATATTTCCCATTCCACCGCGCATCTTAATTCCGCCTTTCTTAACTAATCGTTTCTAATTTCGACTGCTTCTGACCCAAATAAGGCTTCAGCTTGAGTAACTACTGGGTCTTGTTCAGACTGGGAAGCTGGAGAATCCTCATCTGTCGGCATCCCTTCAGCATTTTCCTCATTTGAATCAGCTTCATTATTCTGTAAATCATCTTTATGTTGCTGAATATAACTTGTTCGAATTTCTGGCCATTGCTCAGCATCAACATAAGCAATTTTTAAATCATGACCTACTAGTTTGTCAATATCTTCGCTCAAAAGTTGACGTAAATCTCCATCATCCGCTGCTTGTTCATACAAGAAAGCGTAGTTAAAGGCGATTACAGCTCCTTTTTCACTAGCTGCCACTGGTTGAGCCACATGCATCAAGGCTCTCTGTGTGACACTCAACATTGCCATAAGATCTGGCCATATCTCTTTTAATTGTACCAAATTTTGTTTCGTTGCGTTGGCTAAAACTGGATAAATCTTTGTTAAATTAGGTTTCACAGCCTGCTTTCGCTTGCCAGTAGTCCCGCGTGCTGCCCCATTTGGTTTAGCCTCTTTTGCTGGCGCCTGACTTTGTCCCTCTAACTTCTTAACTTGATCCGTTAATTTTTTAATTTCTTCTTGTAAATGATCCAATTCACCTTCAGTAGCTGTCTTTGGTTGCCGATTCTCATTTTCAGGCATTTGGATGTTCTGCTTTGCTGGCTCTGCCAATTTAATCGTTAAAACTTCCATATAAACATCTGGATGAGTGGTAAACCGCATTTGTTGCTGAGTATCGTTTAAATGATCAATCATTTGATAGATACGCTCAGCAGTTAGTGAGGCCGCAAATGACTTGAATTGGTCATCTACATCACCTAACGCTTGATCAACTATCAGCGACGGATCTTGTTGATATAGCAAAAGGTTTCGACAGAAATTGATGAGATCTTCAATAAACCGATTAGCATCCTTGCCTTCCGCCAGCACTTTTTCAAGGGTATTCAGAGCCGAAGTAACCTCCTGATCAGAAACATTTTGAACATATGAATTCAAGAGATCATGATTGACGCTCCCTGTCACTTGCAAGGCATTTTTCAGGGTGATTTCATTATCACCAAACGACAGGGTCTGATCCAAGATGCTAAGTGCATCCCGCATACCGCCTTCTGCTGCTTTAGCAATAACCATCAACGCTTTCTCATCAAATGTAATCTTTTTTTGTTGCAAAATGTAAACCATTCGGTCGTAGCTATCTTTAGTTGAGATTCTTCGGAAATCAAACCGTTGTGTTCTGGAGATGATCGTTAGCGGAATCTTTTGTGGCTCCGTTGTTGCTAAAATAAACACGACATTAGCTGGCGGTTCTTCCAAAGTTTTTAACAAAGCATTGAAAGCCCCCGTGGACAGCATATGGACTTCATCAATAATGTAAATTTTGTAGTCTGCTTCAGTAGGCGCATACTTGGCTTTATCACGAATATCTCGAATTTCTTCCACGCCATTATTGGAAGCAGCATCGATTTCAATGACATCGTTTAAGCGCCCTTGCGTAATTGCTTTACAAGTTGCACATTCATTACAGGGCTCACCATCTTTTAAATAACGGCAGTTAATTGCCTTGGCAAAAATCTTGGCAGCCGAAGTTTTCCCAGTTCCACGCGGACCCGTAAACAAATAAGCGTGACTAGTTTGATCAGTAATTAAAGCATTTTTTAATGTTTGCGTAATCACTTGCTGTCCCACAATTTCGTCAAACCGTTGTGGACGCCAAACGCGATATAAAGCCTGATAGCTCATTTTTGAATTCCTCTCAATTGTTTACCTATATAAAAAACTCTTAGCCATGTTGACTAAGAGTCTTACCAATTTCCTAATAACTTAAGGCACAAGACAGAGCAGACTTAGTGCTGCTTCCTTCCGGATCTGACACAATTCGTGAGTCCATCCTTGCCTTAAGGCCTCTCGGCACTATTAATAATACTCGAAATCACTAAAAATTTCTACTAATTTGTTTACTTTTTTTAAGCTTTTTTCTTCGAAGCCGAATTTCACGAAAAAAATCTTGCATAATTTGGCTTGATTCTCTTTGAAAAAGTCCTTCATAAACCCGTACTTGATGGTTTAAGCGTTGATCATTCAAAAGCTGATACAAGCTTTGAACTGTGCCAGCTTTTGGATCTCGGGTTCCAAAATAAATTTCTGGCAGCTGTGAATTAATGATTGCTCCACTGCACATCATGCACGGCTCAACAGTAACAAACAATTGACAATCCCATAACCGCCAACTTTTTAAGGTTCGGCAAGCATCTTGAATTGCCAAAACTTCTGCATGCGCAGTTGCGTCTTGATTCTGTTCTCTTAAGTTGTGACCACGGCCAACAATTTGATTTTTGTGGACAATGATTGCCCCAATTGGCACCTCACCCATGAATTTTGCCTTGCGTGCTTCTTCCAACGCCAAGCTCATAAAATAAAGCTCTTGGTTTGGCGACAGTTTATTCTGCATTGTCTTCCTGCTCTTTCACGCTCTTAATAATGTAGTAACCTTTTTGTTTTAAAACAATCTCTGCATTGCCAAATACGTGGGTCATCGTTTTTTTTGCTGAAGGTGCGCCTTGCTTTTTTTGCAAAACGATCATTAATGAGCCTCCCACCTGCAAATGTGCAAAAGCATCCGTTAAGATTTTGGTTACAACTGTTTTACCTGCCCGCACCGGTGGATTGGATAATATCGTGTGATAATCTTTTTTAGAAACTGCTTCATAAGTATCTGATTCCCAGATTGTGACATTTTGAATGCCATTTTGCTCAGCGTTTTGTTTGCATAAATCAAGTGCCCTTAAATTTACATCAACAAGATCAACGTGAATTTCTGGCACCGCCTTCGCGATTGCTAATCCAATTGGCCCATAACCACAACCAACATCCAAGACATCTCCATGACTCAGATCTTTCAAATCAACCGCATCCAATAACGTTCGGGTTCCAAAATCGATGGTTCGTTTAGAAAAAACGCCACTGTCTGAATTGAAAGTTAAATTTTGAGAAAGCAATTTAAATTGCCATTGTGTTTTTTCATGTAAAGCATCCGGATTTTGTGTATAATAATAATCAGTCATTTAATTATTTCCTTTTCATTTTAAAATCTATTATTTTTAAAGTTAATTTCTATTATAAAGGAATATCCACCGAAATTCACAACTAACTTAGCGTTGGGTCGTCCCTAAATAAGTTGCACGCAACCTGAACAAAAAAACTTTTTCTTCAAAACCTTGTCGGGCCACCATATTTAGTGCTCGTAACATAATTGACACTAAATATGGTGGTTTTTTCATTGAATTTTACATTAGATGTTGTATACTGAGGATATTCAAAAAACACAAAAGTAACAAGAAATCGAGGGTGGGCAACATGAGTGAAGTAACTATTTATACAAAAAACAACTGTATGCAATGTAAGATGACAAAACGTTTCTTAAGTGAACACAATATTCCCTTTAAAGAACGGAACATTAATACAAATCCTGATTACATTGATTATTTAAAATCTCGCGGATTTCAAGCCGTTCCCGTAGTTGAATCCAATGGTAACGAACCAATTGCCGGATTTCGACCTGATGTTTTAAAACAACTTGCTATCTAACAGATCGACATATTTGTTAGGCCATTAAAACGCACCATGCTGCTTGTCACAGCTAGGCGTTTTTTTATTTATCCCATTTTTAGGCAGGATCCCAGAAAGGCGTGTAAATTATGAGTCTTAAGAACCTTAAAGATGTCACATACTACGATTTAAATAACGAAATAAATATTCCAGTTAACAATCAAATTCCCTTGAACAAGGACCATGAAGCTCTAGCTGCATTCTTAAAAGAAAACGTCAATCCTAACACCAAGCAATTTGATTCATTACAAGACCGATTCGACTATCTAATTAAAAATGACTACATAGAGGAGGACTCAATTAAGAAATATTCTCCTGAATTTCTGCAAAAGCTTTACGATTTTTTGAATTCCCAAAATTTTCATTTTCAATCTTTTATGGCTGCTTACAAGTTCTACGCTCAGTATGCCTTAAAAACTAACGACAACAGCTATTATTTGGAACACTTCGTAGATCGAGTTGCCATGAACGCAACCTACTTTGCGGACGGTGACGAAGATCTAGCTATGTCAATCGCTGATGAGATTATTCACCAACGTTATCAACCTGCTACGCCAAGTTTCTTAAATGCTGGTAGAAAACAACGGGGCGAACTTGTTTCTTGTTTCTTAATTCAAGCAACTGATGATATGAATGCTATTGGCCGAACAATTAACTCTGCACTGCAACTTTCCAAACTCGGTGGTGGTGTCGGAATCAACTTAAGTAATTTGCGAGAAGCTGGTGCCCCTATTAAAGGTATTGAAGGCGCTGCTAGTGGCGTTGTCCCTGTTATGAAACTGTTAGAAGATAGTTTTTCCTACGCAAATCAACTAGGCCAACGTCAAGGTGCCGGCGTTGTTTATCTCAATATTTTCCATCCTGATATTATTTCCTTTTTGTCTGCTAAAAAAGAAAACGCTGATGAAAAAATCCGTGTCAAAACCCTTTCCCTGGGTGTTGTGGTGCCTGATAAGTTCTATGACCTCGCGCGTCATGATGAGGACATGTACTTATTCAGTCCTTACTCTGTTGAAAAAGTTTACGGAAAACCTTTCTCTTATGTAGATATTTCTGCCGAATATGACAATATGGTAGCTAATCCAGCAATCACTAAAACAAAGATGAAAGCCCGTGATCTGGAAAACGAGCTTTCTAAATTACAACAAGAATCAGGCTATCCTTACGTAGTGAACGTTGATACAGCCAATCGCGACAACCCAATTTACGGGAAAATTGTGATGAGTAATCTGTGTTCTGAAATCATGCAGGTTCAATCGCCATCTGAAATCAATGACAAACAAGAATACACAACAATGGGAACCGACATTAGCTGTAACCTTGGTTCCACAAATATTGTTAATATGATGAATACCCCTAACTTTGGTCATTCTGTTGAGACAATGGTCCGCGCCTTAACTTTTGTTACCGATCATTCTAATATCAGTGTTGTCCCTTCCATTCAAAATGGAAACGCACTTGCTCACACAATTGGCCTTGGCGCCATGGGCTTACATGGTTATTTAGCTAAGAACCACATGTACTATGGAAATGTAGACTCTCTTGATTTTACAAGTGTTTATTTCATGCTCCTTAACTACTGGACCTTAAAAGCTTCCAACGAAATTGCACGCGAACGTCATGAAACTTTCCACAATTTTGAAAAAAGTAAATATGCAGACGGTAGTTACTTTGATAAATATGTTTCCAAAGATTGGGGTCCAAAGACTGAAAAGGCAAAGGCTTTATTTGAAACAATTGATATCCCAACTCAAGCCGATTGGCAAGCACTAAAAGAAGCTGTTATGAAAGATGGCCTCTATCACCAAAATCGGATGGCGGTTGCACCAACTGGCTCGATTTCTTACATTAACGACGCCACCGCTAGTCTCCAACCAATTGTTAACCGAGTTGAAGAACGTCAAGAAAAGAAAATTGGTAAAATTTATTTTCCAGCTCCATATCTTGATAACAGCACTTTAAAATATTATCAATCCGCTTATGATATCGACATGCGTAAAGTTGTTGACATTTATGCTGCAGCTCAACAACACGTAGATCAAGGGATGAGCATGACTTTCTTCATGCGTTCAACCATTCCAGAGGGTATGTATGAATGGAAAGATGGCCGGACAAATAAAATGACCACGAGAGATTTGAACATTCTCCGAAACTATGCTTATAATAAGGGAATTAAATCAATTTATTATATTCGGACTTTCACTGACAACGACGGTGAAGTCGGAGTTAACCAATGTGAAAGTTGCTCAATCTAATTTAGTTCAGAAAGGAACAAAAAAATGGCAGACTCTTCAAAATTAGATCCTATCAAATGGACTCAAGATGGTAATTACAAGGCAATCAACTGGAATCAAGTTTCCGATGAGATTGATAAAGCTACTTGGGAAAAATTAACCGAACAGTTTTGGCTCGATACCCGAATTCCAATTTCCAATGACTTGGATGATTGGCGCACCCTTGATGAAGATCATAAATGGGTTGTGGGACACGTCTTTGGTGGCCTTACCCTTCTTGACACCCTTCAATCACAAGACGGTATGGCAGCACTACGAAAAGATATTCGTACGCCCCACGAAACAGCCGTTTTTAATAACATTCAGTTCATGGAATCTGTTCATTCAAAGAGTTATTCATCAATCTTTGAAACGTTAAATACACCAGGAGAAATTGACGAGATCTTCTCATGGAGTGATAGCGAAGAATTCCTTCAAAACAAAACTAAGAAAATTTATACTCTCTATCATGATGATGGTGATCCACTAAAGAAAAAGATTTCAAGCGTCTTTTTGGAAACTTTCTTGTTCTACTCTGGTTTCTTTACACCACTCTATTACCTTGGTCACAACAAATTAACTAACGTTGCAGAAATCATTAAGTTAATTCTTCGTGACGAATCTGTTCATGGTACTTACATTGGTTACAAATTCCAATTGGCTATGAAAGAATTATCAGAAAACAAACAGCAAGAACTCAAAGACTGGATGTTTAACTTCTTATACGAACTTTATGATAACGAAGAAAAATATGTCCACGTTTTATATGATCAAGTCGGTTGGACGGACCAAGTCTTAACGTTTACGCGCTATAACGCAAACAAGGCCTTAATGAATTTGGGTCAAAATCCCCTCTTCCCTGACACAGAAGCTGACGTGAACCCAATTGTGATGAACGGAATCTCTACAGGAACTGCTAATCACGATTTCTTCTCACAAGTTGGTAATGGTTATCGTTTAGGAAAGCTAGAAACTATGTCTGATAAAGATTACAATATTGGCGAACCCAAAGACCAAAAATAGTATTAAAAAGACGTCACTGGTTAGTAACTAACTGCACTAGGCCCTGTCAAGTTGACAGATGAAATAATATAAATTTAAGTTTGTTTCTAAATGGCTTCATTCCAGTATTCATCTGGAGTGAGGCCATTTCTTATTGCTGAACGGTTATGGTGGTTAAAATAATATATTCCATCTTCTACAAGTTTTACTAGTTCTTCATAAGTTTTTGCCAACGGATGGCGAGCCATCCAACGAAGTTTAAATTCATTCCACCAACGTTCCATCGGAGCGTTGTCGTATGGAGTGCCTGGTCTTGACATGCTACGTGTCACGTTATAACGAGCCAAATAATTATTGAAAGCTCCAGAAGTATAAGCAGATCCTCGATCTGTGTGAATTAATGGATGAGCATTACTAAATTGATTGAAAGCTCGCTGAAATACTTGAATTTCGGCTGCACTAGTCTCCGTCAGGCTTAGATTGTAGGCTAACAGTTTTCGCCCGTATAAATCTAAGACACCACTTAAACGTACCTTGTGCTCACCATTTACACCGTAGGTTAATTCAGTTGAGTCTGATAACCAAACTTGATTAGGTGCCGTAACTTTGAAGCTTTGATTTAAAGTGTTATCCAGGATATATTGATCAGACTGTTTAACCCGATTATGTTTCTTAACCTTGATTTCACAGCGTAATCCGAGTTCACGCATAATTCGTTTCACTTGTTTAAGTGTCACAGCAAAAGTGACTTGGTTATCTTTTTCTAGGTTAGTAAGAAGATTCCCAGCTCCTATTCCTTGAAAATGAAAATCAAACCAGTATTGGACACGCTCCTTAAGTACTTTATCTTGTCTTTCCCAAGATGTTATTTGGCGATTAATTCCTTTGTAATAAGCTTGACGGCTTACGCCGACAACTTTAAGTAGTTTGGTGACCGCTCCTTGTTTCCCCTGACTGACTTCACTTATGGCCTGATATGCCAGTCGATGCTGTTTATTCACTCCCTGCGCTGAATTTCTTGAAATTTTTTTATGAAGGCTTCCATAAGTTCTTTATCTTTCAACTCTGATTCTAGTTGTCGGATTCGCAAATTAGCTTTTTCTAAATCAGTTAGTTCACTTAGTTGTTTATGATGTCCACGATTATCAATCAGAGCTTCATAGCCAGCTTGTTTTGTTTTAAGTACCCATGAGCGTGCTTGCTGATAAGAAACAGCGAAATGTTCGGCTGCTTCAGCATAACTATGTTTGTGTCTTGTCACATATTCGACAACCTCAATACGTTCCTTAAAGTTGGTTTTACGACTCATAATAGGGACCTGCTTTCTAAACGGCGAGGCCGTTATTTGTTTATCCCTATTATACCTGGAAACCCAATTGAGTATCTGAGTCGTTGATCGTAATCCATACTTTATAGCTATTTCACGATACGTGCCTTCACCATTCAAAAAATCACTAATGGCTTCCCGTTTTAACTCCTTAGAGTAATGCTTGTTATGATGGGCTTCGGAAAGCTCTTCGGTCCCGCCACTTTGATACTTTACTTGCCAATCTTTCACAGTTTGGGTTGCAACCTTATTGTGTTTGGCAAAGTTACCTAAAGATAAGTTTGACTGTTTAAATTCCGTCAATATCGCTAATTTTTCAGCCGCTGTATATTTAGATCTAGGCATAGAAAAATCCCTCCATGATAATCAGATGAATTATATTGGGTCTACACTTTCTGGTATTGGTGAATAACTGATACCAGTTTTTATTTTGAAAATTAAAAGGACATCTGTCCTCTTTGTGCTACGATTTAATCACCAAACAAAATCGAAAAGAGGAAAAACAGATGTCCCTAACTAATTCTATCTTAAGCTTGTTTGAAATGACAGACCCAAATATAACCGTAACTGGTGTTACCAAGAAACGTTGCCCGAATGGACAACGAATTCATGTCGTTCACGCCAACCTTTCTTATCAGCTTGTGAAATGTCCCCATTGTGGCCATAAAAGTCTAATTAAAAACGGTACCCACGTTAGTCATCTAAGGTTGGGAACCTTATCAGGCGGACGTTATGAAATGCAGCTAAGAAGACAAAGATATCAATGCCAACATTGTTTAAAAACCTGTGGAGCTAAAACTAACCTCGTTAGACGTAATGAAACTTTTACCCACAATGTTAAACATCAGGTCATTGTGCTAGCTCGTGACATGCTGACCAGTAAAGAAATCGCTAAAATTTGTGGCATTTCACCAAGTAGTGTTCAACGTATTTTAAATGCAAATATTCACTTGGCTTACCGTGTTAAGCAACTTCCGCCAAATCTTTGTTTCGATGAATTTCGTTCCTGTAATCATCTAATGTCCTTTAACTGTTGCGATGCCGTTAGTCATCGCCGCATTGTGACCCTCAAAGATCGTCTCAGTAAGGATATCATTGATTACTTTGAAGCTCGTTATTCAGTTCAAGAACGTGCGAAAGTTCAAACAATTACTATTGATATGAACGCCGAATATGCTAGCTTTATTCATCGTTTATTCCCGAATGCTGTCACGATTATTGACCGTTTCCACATTATTCAGCTTGCTGGTCGTGCACTAGACAATGAACGTACATGTATTATCCGTACTTTTCAAGATAAGCATTCACGCATTTACCGCATCCTTAAATCTCAATGGCGTTTATTTCATTTGGCAGAAGAGAAAATCAATGACACTAAGCTTATCTATTTACGAGGCATTAACGAGTATATGACCCAACAGAACGCCATCGACCTTGCCTTAGATGAATTTCCAGAATTCAAAACTGTGTATCAAACTTATCAAGGCATTCTAACCGCTATTCACCAAAAGGATGCCACGGAATTTAAAAATTTGATTACCAACTACCAAGTAGCTGGTAATCAAATGGACGTCACCATTTCAACCTTCGTTAAGAACGGCTCAGCAGTGCTCAACAGTTGTCGTTATCCGTATTCTAACGGTCCTATTGAAGGACTTAATCGTAAAATCAAGGTATTAAAGCGTAGCTGTTTTGGTTTTCGAAATATTCATAACTTCTTCATTCGTATCAGTTTAATTCATGAGTAAACAAAAAGCACATTCACCGAAGTGAACATGCCTTCAAAAATCTCTACCAATACAGTTTGACAGAGACCCAAGATTATGGGGCGAAGACTTCGCGGTGCCACCCATTTTTTAATATTTTCCATACTAAACTTAGCAAACACTCCTCACCACAAAACGGGCAAAAGAATGTTCCGTAAGGTATCGGTTACTACCGGGAAACCAGCCAGATAACGACCACTTTCCAATTTCGAGATCATCTTCAAGCTTTTAAACAACGCCCTTTTTCATCAACAAAGGCTCTCTTTTAGAAGTTGTTCAGCTCTACTCTTCTCATCAACACTTAATATTTTTAACTTTTACTTAATTTAACATTCACTTCTGGTAAAGTCAATAACAGATTATGAATGTTGTTCGCCAGTGTGTTGTTCGCCAGTGATAATGTCTTAACTAATTGGTCAGCAAAAATGTCTCGCAAATATGTTTCACCTCCGGCAAAATAGTTAATGGAGGTGGACAACATGAGAAAGGTTGTTTTAACAGTGAAAGAAGACCACAAATATCAAGTAATTCAGCAAGTAGTTAATGAACGAAAGAATCGTTGTCGAGCTAGTATTGAATTAAATCTATCATTACGACAAATTGATCGATTAATAATCAAATATCGAACTAAGGGTAAATCTAGCTTTGTGCATGGCAATACTGGCAAAAAGCCACAGAATAAGATCTCAACCAAACAAATCAATCGAATTATTAAGCTGTATGAAACTGATTACCAAGGCTTCAATATTTCCCATTTCTATGAGTTTTTATTAAGTAGAGAAGGTATTCAAGTTTCTGAATCAACTTTACGACGAATACTTAGAACCCATCGGGTTCTGTCACCCAAAGCTCATCACAATACCAAAAGACAAATACGCAAAGAATTAAAGCTCAAGGAACAACGGCAGGCTTTGTCTAAACGTGACGAAAAGACCTTACAAGTTGTTGAACCAGTGGAAGCAATAAAGGCTCATCCGTCACGCGCTAGGAAAAAATTTGCCGGTGAACTTATTCAGATGGATGCCTCGGTTGAGCTCTGGTTCGGCAATACAAAGACTTATCTACATGCCGCGATTGATGATTATAGTGGTGCGATTGTTGGCGCCTACTTTGATACCGAAGAAACGTTAAACGCTTATTATCAAGTTATGGCTCAAATATTGACTTCTTTTGGAATCCCGTATGAGATTTTAACAGACCGAAGAACGGTTTTTAACTCAAACAAAAAAGCAGATTCTCCAACGAAGGAAAACCCACTCACTCAATTCGGTTATGCGTGTAAGTCACTGGGAACCAAACTCTCAGTGACTAGCATACCGCAAACCAAAGGCAGAATTGAACGCCTTTTTGAAACACTACAAAGCCGACTTTTAAATGAACTTAAACTAGCAAATACAACGACAATTGAGCAAGCTAACGACTTCCTCAACCCATTTGTAAAAGAATTCAATCAAAAGTTTGCTTTACCTATTAAAATTAACACGAGTGGCTTTGACAAACAACTTACATCTTCAGAAATTGATCAGATTTTAATCACAACTCGAGAGCGCTCAATTTCATCTGGTCACACTGTCAAATTAAATAATCAGGAATATCAATTATTTGAATCAGATAAGCTAGTTTGTTTAAAACCACGAACTAAGGTCTTAATCGTTAAAACTTTAACTGGTAAGCTTTACGCTACTACAGATGCAGATCAAATATTTGATTTACATCCGCTTGCAGATCATGACTTAGTTTCGCCAGCTTTCGAGGTTATTATTGAAAAACCATCTAATATGGCCCCAAAGAACAAGAAGCCCAAGGCTTCTATGAACCACCCATGGAGGAGAGCCAATTATCGCGACTATTTGCGTACAATTGGGTATTCCGAAAAAGGAGCAAATCATATGGCATATGAGATTTAAATTTGACAAGGATGTTCAATGATTATTGAGACATTTTTCCTTACCGATTGACATAACAGATTATGAATGTTGTTCGCCAGTGATAATGTCTTAACTAATTGGTCAGCAAAAATGTCTCGCAAATATGTTTCACCTCCGGCAAAATAGTTAATGGAGGTGGACAACATGAGAAAGGTTGTTTTAACAGTGAAAGAAGACCACAAATATCAAGTAATTCAGCAAGTAGTTAATGAACGAAAGAATCGTTGTCGAGCTAGTATTGAATTAAATCTATCATTACGACAAATTGATCGATTAATAATCAAATATCGAACTAAGGGTAAATCTAGCTTTGTGCATGGCAATACTGGCAAAAAGCCACAGAATAAGATCTCAACCAAACAAATCAATCGAATTATTAAGCTGTATGAAACTGATTACCAAGGCTTCAATATTTCCCATTTCTATGAGTTTTTATTAAGTAGAGAAGGTATTCAAGTTTCTGAATCAACTTTACGACGAATACTTAGAACCCATCGGGTTCTGTCACCCAAAGCTCATCACAATACCAAAAGACAAATACGCAAAGAATTAAAGCTCAAGGAACAACGGCAGGCTTTGTCTAAACGTGACGAAAAGACCTTACAAGTTGTTGAACCAGTGGAAGCAATAAAGGCTCATCCGTCACGCGCTAGGAAAAAATTTGCCGGTGAACTTATTCAGATGGATGCCTCGGTTGAGCTCTGGTTCGGCAATACAAAGACTTATCTACATGCCGCGATTGATGATTATAGTGGTGCGATTGTTGGCCCCTACTTTGATACCGAAGAAACGTTAAACGCTTATTATCAAGTTATGGCTCAAATATTGACTTCTTTTGGAATCCCGTATGAGATTTTAACAGACCGAAGAACGGTTTTTAACTCAAACAAAAAAGCAGATTCTCCAACGAAGGAAAACCCACTCACTCAATTCGGTTATGCGTGTAAGTCACTGGGAACCAAACTCTCAGTGACTAGCATACCGCAAACCAAAGGCAGAATTGAACGCCTTTTTGAAACACTACAAAGCCGACTTTTAAATGAACTTAAACTAGCAAATACAACGACAATTGAGCAAGCTAACGACTTCCTCAACCCATTTGTAAAAGAATTCAATCAAAAGTTTGCTTTACCTATTAAAATTAACACGAGTGGCTTTGACAAACAACTTACATCTTCAGAAATTGATCAGATTTTAATCACAACTCGAGAGCGCTCAATTTCATCTGGTCACACTGTCAAATTAAATAATCAGGAATATCAATTATTTGAATCAGATAAGCTAGTTTGTTTAAAACCACGAACTAAGGTCTTAATCGTTAAAACTTTAACTGGTAAGCTTTACGCTACTACAGATGCAGATCAAATATTTGATTTACATCCGCTTGCAGATCATGACTTAGTTTCGCCAGCTTTCGAGGTTATTATTGAAAAACCATCTAATATGGCCCCAAAGAACAAGAAGCCCAAGGCTTCTATGAACCACCCATGGAGGAGAGCCAATTATCGCGACTATTTGCGTACAATTGGGTATTCCGAAAAAGGAGCAAATCATATGGCATATGAGATTTAAATTTGACAAGGATGTTCAATGATTATTGAGACATTTTTCCTTACCGATTGACATAACAGATTATGAATTAATTTTATACAAAAACCGGAGCCTTAATTACTTTTTTCTGAACAGTACCAACCATGGAGCTTACAATTCCAACAAAAAAGAAGCCCGCAAAATGTGAGCTTCTTCGATATAGCAAGTATTATTATTTAACTGTAACAACAGCGCCAGCTTCTTCAAGCTTAGCTTTAACATCGTTTGCTTCATCTTCTGAAACGTCTTCTTTGATAGCTGAAGGTGCCTTGTCAACAAGGTCCTTAGCATCTTTCAAGCCAAGTCCAGTGATTTCACGAACAGCCTTGATTGCTTTAACCTTAGCTGAACCTGCTTCTGTTAATTCAACAGTGAATGTTGATTTAGCAGCAGCACCGTCGCCACCAGCAGCGCCTGCAGCAGCAACTGGAGCAGCAGCTGAAACACCGAATTCGTCTTCGATAGCTTTAACTAAATCGTTTAAGTCAGTAATTGAAGCACCTTTTAAGTCTTCAATAAATTGGTCTTTGTCTAATGCCATTTTTGTTTCCTCCATTTTTTGTATGTCTAATTTTAATTAAAATTAAGCAGCGTCTTCTTCAGACTTCTTGTCTGAAACAGCTTTAACAGCGTATGCCACATTGCGTACAGGTGCTTGTAATACATTAGCAAGCATGCTGAGCAAGTCATCACGACTAGGCATTGAAGCGTAAACTCCAATTTCTTCAATTGAAGCTACCTTACCTTCGATCATACCACCCTTAAGTTCAAGAGCGTCATGTTCATCAGCAAACTTCTTCAAAATCTTAGCAGGTGCAACTGGATCCTCATCAGAAAATGCAACAGCACTTGGTCCAACAAAGATATCGTTTAAATCAGAAAAACCAGCTTTTTCAGCGGCACGTGTTAAGATCTTGTTCTTAATTACATGCAACGTAACGCCAGCCTCACGTAATTCCTTACGTAATTCTGTATCTTCAGCAACTGTTAATCCACGAGAATCAACAACGATTGCAGAAGCAGCATTATTGAAATACTCAGTAGCTTGATCAACAACAACAGCTTTTTTAGCGATTGCTTCTTTACTCATTAATTTTCACCTCCAGCAAGTTTTTAAACCATAAAAAATCCGCACCCAGACTTCGGATGCGGAAATTTACATTTCTACGTTCCTCGGCAGGCAGTTTGAGACGAAATCGTCACCTGAGTCTTAGGCAAATTTTATTATAATTTACTAATCCAAGTTACCATAGAAACAAGTTCCATGTCAACATTCAATTCAAATTAGAATTGAGAAAGATCAACATGAACCCCAGGGCCAAATGTTGAAGTAACAGATACGTTCTTAACATAAGTTCCCTTAACGGAAGCTGGACGTGAACGTACAATTGTATCCTCAATAACATCTAAGTTACCTAATAACTTATCAGCATCGAATGATACCTTACCAATTGGCACATGAACGTTACCGTCACGGTCAGTTCTGTAAGTTACTTTACCAGCTTTAGACTCTTCAACGGCCTTTTTAACATCCATTGTGACAGTCCCTGTCTTAGGGTTAGGCATTAAACCTTTAGGTCCAAGTACACGACCTAAACGTCCAACTTGTGCCATCATATCAGGAGTTGCAACAGCAACATCGAAATCAAGCCAGCCACCCTGAATCCGTTGTACCAAATCATCGTCACCGACAACATCAGCACCAGCAGCTTCAGCATCTTTAGCTTTTTCACCCTTAGCAAAAACGATAACTGTTTGTTCTTTACCAGTTCCGTTTGGCAAAACAACGGCACCACGCAATTGTTGGTCAGCCTGTTTTGTATCTACATTTAATTTGAATACCGTTTCAACGGTTGCATCAAACTTAGCGAAATCAATCTTTTTGATTAACTCCAAAGCTTCCTTTGGTGCATATGCTTTTGTAATATCAACCTGCTTTAAAGCATCTTGATACTTTTTACCTCTTTTTGCCATCTGTGTTTTCCTCCTTGCAAATGTGGTTTTATCGGATTTTCCTCCCACTTGATACATCCATGTTAATGGAGTATCCGACTACAACAACTTAGTCTTTAACTTCAAAGCCCATGCTGCGTGCAGTACCTTCGACCATGCGCATTGCAGACTCAACGTTTGCAGCGTTTAGATCTTGCATTTTTGTTTCGGCGATTTCCTTAACCTGATCCTTGGTTACAGTAGCAACCTTGTTTGTGTTAGGTTCACCGGAACCATGTTCAACACCGGCAGCTTTCTTCAAGAGAACAGAAGCAGGTGGAGTCTTTGTAATGAAATCGAATGAACGATCCTCATATACCGTGATTACAACAGGAATTAACATGCCAGCCTGATCAGCTGTACGTGCATTGAATTCCTTTGTGAATCCCATAATATTGATACCTGCTTGACCTAATGCAGGACCAACTGGTGGAGCTGGAGTTGCTTTTCCGGCAGGAATCTGTAATTTAACTAAATTTGCGACTTTTTTTGCCACGAGACATACCTCCTTATAAGTCCGTGTGTGGTTATGATGAGGATTTAAATTTCCTCTCCCACGCGTTTCTATATGCAAAGCATACTTTCAAAGTATACCATGCAAACATCAAAAGAACAATCTTGAATTTATGATAACTTAAACCTGGATTGCCAGATTCAACTAATCTAACTTATCAATTTGCTCCATATCAAGTTCGGTACTTGTTTCACGACCAAACATATTGATATTAACTTTTAGCGTCATATTCTTGTTATCAACTTCAGTAATCTTACCTGTTAAACCAGAGAACGCGCCATCAACAATTTTCACGGTCTCGCCTACTTCAACATCAATTGTGGCGTGACGAACAGACATCCCTAAATGACGAAGAATCTGTTCTGCTTCATCAGGTAGTAATGGTGATGGCTTGCTACCCGAACCATGAGAACCAACAAAACCAGTGACACCTGGTGTGTTTCGAACAATATACCAAGCCTGATCAGACATGACCATTTCCACTAAAACATATCCAGGAAATTCTTTTTTCATGGTAACTTTGTCTTTACCATTCTTATTTTCATGCTCTTCTTCTTCGGGAACGACAACACGGAAAATATTGTCTTCCATTCCCATAGAAAGTGAACGGGATTCCAAGTTAGCCTTTACTTTGTTTTCATAACCTGAATAAGTATGCAGAACGTACCAGTTTTTCTCTGTTGTTTCCAATGTTATTTCTCCTTTTAAAATCTAATCGCATCTAATTTCTATTTTTAAAACAAAATAAAAAAACTCCGTCTACACGAAGTTCCAACAAGTACATTGTATCAAAAAAACACAACTAACGCCATACCTTACTGAAGTAATCCTAAGAGTAATTGAACTACCCAATCTACCAAAGCAAAGAAAGCAATGAAGAATACTGATAATCCAATGACCGAAGAGGAATCTTTACGAAGTTGGCGACCATTTGGCCATGTGACTTCATGCATCTCTTGGATAACACTTTTAATAAATTTCATTGAAATTTTCCTCCTAGCGTGTTTCTCGATGTACTGTGTGTTTGTTGCAGTGTTTACAATATTTTTTAACTTCTAATCTTGTTGTTCGGTTAGGATTAGCAGCCACCGTATAGTTTCGCGATCCACAAACTGAACAGGCTAAAGCAATTTGTTTTTGTGACATAGTTTATCTCCCTAATTAATCAGACTTAACTTTATCATTTGCAACCCGTCATGTCAATTTCAAGCAAACATCTGTCAAGTATTTTTAAAGAAATAAAAAAATAGGGTTCACACCCCATTTTAATTTATTTTGAAACCCGTTTTGAAAGTTTATTCCGACAACGACTGACTGCATTTAACACCCGCGAACTGTCACAATTCAACAGTTTTGCAATTTCAACTGGGCTTTTGCCTCTGTAGTAATGGTTAAAAACTTGTACTTCGAATCCGGAAAGATCGGAACGATAACGTTCACAGTCTTCTTTTAGTACCACCATTTCGTCTGGACCGCCATGTTTTGTCATAAACAGCTGTTCGTATTCACCGCTCTCATCTTTCATCGCTTCCAGTGAATTACAGAACAAATCTGAACGTCGTTTAAATGCCATCTCACGGCGAATTAAACTGTAGACGCGATTTTGAAAGTTAGATTGAAAATACTTTCCCAATGTAATATGCCGGTTTGCATCATAGTTTGCTAGTGTATTAAAAAACACAAAACGGCCTTCTTGCATCCAGTCATCGACATCATAGGTGCGTAAAAAATATTTATCTTTGATATGAATCACGATGGGACAATACTTTTTGAACAAGATTTCAAAACTAGCTGAGTCCCCCATTTTGCTGTTATTAATTAGCTCAGCCTCTTGGGTTGCGTCAACTTGCTGATTAAAATTTACCATTAGTTACTCCTAACCAGCCTCCTCAAGAAAATAATATATCAAACTATGCCGTGTATCGACAAGCGAACGTGTGTTTAAACTTATTTTATAATAAAAAAAACGATTGGCAGCCACTTTACATGCCTGACAATCGTTATTATTAAATAATTTATTTACAGTGGATGCCGTGTAGAAAAGCCTTGATAAATTAACAGACTGGCAGCCACACTGGCATTTAGACTTTGCACCTGTCCAATCATTGGAATCGCCAGAGTTTCATCAACTTGTTTTTTCAACAGTGGCGAAATTCCTTTTCCTTCATTTCCAATAATCAAGCCAACGGAACCTTTTGCATCCCATTTTCGATAATCGGTACCATCCATATCGGTCCCAAAAATCCACATCCCCTGTTTTTTTAACTCTTTGACAGTATTTACAAGATTAACCACGCGCACAACTGGTACATGCTCAATGGCTCCTGCAGAGGTTTTAGCAACTGTACTGGTTAATCCAACCGCGCGATGTTTAGGAATAATTACGCCATGCACACCCGCCGCATCAGCCGTTCTCAAAATCGAGCCTAAATTATGGGGATCCTCAATATTATCTAAAATCAAGATAAAAGGTGCTTCATCTTGATCCTTAGCCTTTTGAAAGACCTCATCAATCGTAGCATATTCAAAAGCAGCAATTGCTAAGACCACCCCTTGATGATTTTCGCCATCAGCTAAATGATCTAGCTTACGTTTAGGGACGATTGAGACAATCAGTTTCCGCTTTTCAGCTAACTTGACAATGTCATGAATCGCATCTGATTTTAAATTTTCCTGAATAAAAACTTTGTTAATTGTTTGTTGCGATCTTAATGCTGCGACTGCAGGGTGACGGCCAATAATAAAATCACCTTGGGCCTCACTAGATTCATTGCTAGGTTGATTCTCGTTACGGTTATTTTGTGGCATGTGTTATTTTTCCTTCCTCAACTTGCGTGATACACCAATTTGCGAGCCAATCCAAACGTTCTTGCTGACCACTTAATGAAAGATAACCCATTAAGGCTTCAAACCCGGTAGAAATTCTGTAGGTTAAAACTGAAGTGTTCTTCGCAGACGTGTGGCTCTTAGAATTACGTCCCCGTTTGAAATACTCAGTTTCGGTTTCGCTTAAAATTTCTTGTTCCTTCATTGCATCGATCAGGGCTGCCTGAGCTTTTGCAGAAACAAAATTAGTCGCTGTATGATGCAGCTTGGTGGGTTTGGTGATCCCTTTATTAATAAGATGTCGCCTAATGTAAACTTCATAAACAGCATCGCCTAAATAGGCAAGCGCAATGCCGTTTAGTTGTTTATACGTATCATTTTCTGTCATTCTTTATGCTCTCTTCCACCGAGTTCCTTGGGGAGTATCCTCCAAGTTAATACCCTGTTCTTTTAATTGATCGCGAATCTCATCACTACGCTTAAAATCTTTATTATCACGAGCTGTATCTCGCTCTACAATAAGCTGTTTGATGGTTTCGTCTTCTAATTGTCCTTCTTCTAATTGGATCCCAAAAATGCTGACCAATTGGATAAAAGTGTTTTTTAACAACTCTAAAGTATCCAGCTTAACGGTTTCTTTTTCACTGTAGACATTTAAAACCTTTGCCAACTCATAGACAACCGCAATTCCATTTTGCGCATTGAAATCGTCATCCATAGCGTCTGTAAACTGCTTAATAAGTTCCTCAACTCGTCTGTCAGTATCACCATCAGAACCAGATTCAGCATTTTTAAAACGATAATTAAGATTAGCAAAGGCATTTTTCAGCTTAGCTAAATTATTACCAGCTTCTTCTAAATTCTCACGTGTATATTGAATTGGTCGGCGGTATTGGGTTGTCGCCATAAACAAACGTAAAATCTGCGGATCCATTTTATCAACAATATCATGAACCGTCACAAAGTTTCCAAGAGATTTACTCATCTTTTCATTTTCGTCACCAACCGTTACAAACCCATTATGCATCCAGTAGTTAGCAAACTTTTTGCCTGTTTTGGCTTCGCTTTGCGCAATTTCATTTTCATGATGGGGAAACTCCAGATCCTCACCACCTGCATGAATATCAATGGTCTCACCTAAATACTTAGTTGCCATGACTGAACATTCAATATGCCAGCCAGGTCGACCCTTGCCCCAAGGTGCATCCCACGATATTTCATCACCTTTGGCACCTTTCCACAATGCAAAATCAATTGGATCTTCCTTACGTGCTGTTTCTTCATCATTAATATGCTCACTAGCACCCTGCTCAAGTTCATCAATATTTTGACCGGATAATTCACCATAGTTAGCAAATTTGCGGGTTCGGTAATACACATCTCCATAAGAAACATAGGCATAACCCTTATCGATCAAAACCTGAATAAAGCCCACAATTTCGGGCACGTTTTGTGTCGCCCGCGGATTCATTGTTGCCGGCTCCACATTGATGGCTTTGCTGTCTTGCATAAATGCTTGGATAAACTTTTCAGCTAATTCAGGAACAGTAATTCCATCTTTTTTAGCAGTATTAATCATTTTATCATCAACATCGGTGAAATTAGAAACAAATTTCACTTTAAATCCGCGATACTCAAAATAACGACGGATTGTATCAAATGCAATGATACTCCGTGCATTACCGATATGAATGTAATTATATACAGTGGGGCCACAGACGTACATATTCACTACCCCAGGCGTAATCGGCTGAAACGGCTCTTTTTGTCGTGTCATTGTATTATAAAGATTAATCATTCAAACGGCCTCTTTTCCTTTTTTTATCTGCTTTGATTTTATCACATATCCTGTTTTCAACCCAGAAAACCAAAAAATAACCTCACCAAATAAAAAAAGTGACACACAATTTATAAAAAACTGCGTGTCACTTTAGCTTTTTGCTTAAATAACTTAGGCCATTTCGTCAATCATAGCTTTTAGGTGTGACATTGCAGTCTTTTGACCTAACAACTCGATTGTTTCTGGCAATTCTGGTCCGTGCATTTCATGCGTAATCGCAATTCGAATTGGCATCCATAAAGCACGTCCTTTGACACCAGTTTCTTTTTGGACAGTTTTGATCGATGCCAAAATTTCAACCGTATCAAAGATTTCCATTTTTTCAAATTGAGCATAAATTGCTTTTAATACTGGTAAAGCAGTATCTGCAGCCATTTCTTGCTTAGATTCTTCATCAATTTCATCTGGTCCGTTAAAGAATAAATCAGCCATCTCGTTAATTTGGGCGGTGTAACTCATTTGACGTTTGTACAGATTAATTAACTTTCGAGCCCATTCAATACGTTCTGGTGAGGCACCTTTTTCAATGTTTCCTGCTTTAATTAATTGCTTCAATGCAGAATCCATTACCCGGTCCTCATCAGCAGCCTTGACGTATTGGTTGTTAATCCATTCCAATTTCTTACCGTCAAATGCAGCTGGTGACTTACTCAAGCGTTTTTCATCGTACATTTTGATTAATTCACGCTGGGTAAAAATTTCGCTCTCCCCAACAGGAGACCAACCAAGGAGCACGATAAAGTTCATCATGGCATCTGGTAAGTAGCCTAGTGAACGATACTGTTCGATAAACTGAAGGACACTTTCGTCACGTTTACTTAATTTCTTACCAGTTTCACTGTTAATAATTAAGCTCATATGCCCAAACTTAGGTGGTTCCCAACCAAATGCTTCGTAGATCATCAACTGTTTTGGTGTATTAGCAACATGGTCATCGCCACGGAATACGTGGGAAATTTCCATCTTGTGATCATCGACAACCACTGCAAAGTTATAGGTAGGCATCCCATCACGTTTTTGAATGACAAAATCGCCACCAATTGTACTTGAGTCAAATGAGATTTCACCCTTAACGACATCATCCCATGCGTAAGTTTTATGCTCAGGAACCCGGAAACGAATAACTGGTTCTAAACCGGCTGCCTTAGATTCAGCAATCTTGGCTTGTTTTTCGTCTTCAGACATTCCAGCATATTCATATTCATAATGAGGCATTTCGCCACGAGCTTTTTGAGCTTCGCGTTGTGCCTGAAGTTCTTCTTCAGTTTCATAAGATTCATAAGCTAAATCTTTATCAATCAGTTCCTGAATCAAAGGTAAGTAAATTGCCTTTCGTTCAGATTGACGATAAGGACCATAATCGCCAGGTTTATCTGGACCTTCATCCCAGTCCAAACCGAGCCACTTGAGGTTTTCAAGCTGACTACGTTCACCATCTTTGATATTACGACTGGTATCAGTATCCTCAATTCGAATAATAAACTTGCCTTTGTAATGACGAGCAAATAAATAGTTAAATAGTGCTGTTCGCGCATTACCAATATGCAAATGACCAGTAGGACTTGGTGCATAACGAACACGAATCTTACTTTTTGCCAAAATTAACGCCTCTTTCTAAGTTTTTCACATTTTATTGCTTAATCAATTGTACAATTGCCGCCTGAATAAATAAAGGCACAATCCCTCTAGTGACCAAAAAGCTTTCTTTTTGGGTCTTACTTTTATTACTTGCCTGATTTTTTTTGATCTGGTTTCCGATCTGAAATACCACGAGTTGAATGCAATGGCTTGGCAAAGATCATCCGTCCAGCATCTGTTTGAAGCGCACTTGTAACAACAACATCGAGTTCCTGATTGATAAAGTATTTTCCTTCTTCAACCACGACCATGGTCCCGTCATCCAAATATGCGACCCCTTGTTGACGTTCAGTTCCGTTTTTCACAACCATTACATGCATGTTTTCTCCTGGTATTACCCGAGGCTTTAACGCATTAGCAAGCGCGTTGATATTTAAAACTTGCACATTCTGGAATTGACTGACCTTATTTAAATTGTAATCATTGGTCACAATCACCGCGTCTTTATCCTTAGCTAAACGAATCAGCTTGCTATCAACCTCATCGATTTCTGGGTAATCCCCTTCATACATTTCAACGGGAATTATATGTTCGTTTTGAAGTTTGTTTAAAATATCTAATCCGCGTCGTCCACGAACCCGCTTAATGCTATCAGAAGAATCAGCAATGTATTGTAATTCATATAACACAAAATTTGGAACTAGTAGCGTGCCCTCAATGAAACCTGTTTTGATCAGATCATAAATTCGTCCATCAATCAAAATATTGGTATCAAGAATTTTATAGTGATGGAAATTATCCTCATATTTCCGTTCTAAGACATTCTTTGCTCCTTCAGGTTCTTTCCGTCGCGTAAACAATTTCCGCCATTCATCAGCCTGGGTCGTTCCAATTCGAAAACCTAAGTATCCCAACGTTAGCATCAAAATAATTGGAATCACTGTATTTAAGAAGAAAATTGGTTGACGATAAAACAAAGTCGAAATCAAAATTGCCAAAATTAATCCCACTACCGTTGATAAACTACCGTAAAGCAGTCGAACTGGTGGAATATTAGCAATTTGTTTTTCTAACCTCTTAACTAATTTTTCAACATAGCCAGCTAAAAATAGTGAAATAATGAAGAAAATAATTGCACCTATCAAGAAATTTATCACTGAATTATTTAGCCACCAATGATTGCCTAGCGAGGCTAATTCCCATAGTGGCGGCAAGAGCATTATGCCCAACGCTCCACCTGCTAGTGCAAACACAGCTTTAATAATATTTTTTTTCATATCAACATCCCTCCTTTTCGAAATTAATGACTATTTTGCATTCGCAAAATCTTGTTTTCAATACGGATGTCCATCCTCACTTCACCGCTAAACCGGTTAGTCGGACTGGCTCCTTTTCGATATTAATGACTATTTTGCATTCGCAAAATCTTGTTCTCAATACGGATGTCCATCCTCGCTTTACCGCTAAACCGGTTAGTCGGACTGGCTCCTTTTCGATATTAATGACTATTTTGCATTCGCAAAATCTTAACTTCCTTGCGTTCGAAAAACTTACTAGTGGAACACCCGCTTCAACGCATCACTCAACGTTGCCACACCAACGACCTGAATCCCCTTTGGTGGTGTCCATCCTTGCAGGTTATTCTTTGGTACGTAAATCCTTTTGAAACCAAGCTTTTGAGCCTCTGCCACCCGTTGCTCAATCCGGCTTACCCGTCGCACCTCACCGGTCAGCCCAATTTCGCCCACAAAAGCATCCATAGGGTCCGTTCCGATATTTCGATAACTGGAAGCAATACTAATTGCAATCGCCAAATCAATCGCTGGTTCATCCAATTTCACCCCGCCAGCTGCCTTCAGATAAGCATCTTGGTTTTGCAGCAAGAAGTTTGCCCGCTTTTCCAAAACAGCCATAATCAATGAAACTCGATTGTGGTCTAATCCACTTGCCGTCCGCTTAGCATTTCCATAGGTTGTGGGCGTCATAAGCGCTTGAACCTCAACCAAAATGGGCCGTGTACCTTCCATTGATACTACAATTGCCGAACCAGTTGCATCTTTCAAACGCTCTTCAAGGAAAATCTCTGAAGGGTTGGCCACTTCGTTCAAACCAGATTCACGCATTTCAAAAATTCCCAGTTCATTTGTCGAACCAAACCGGTTTTTTACTGCCCGTAAAATCCGATAAGTATGATGCAGATCACCTTCAAAGTACAGCACAGTATCCACCATATGTTCGAGGATTTTTGGCCCTGCAATCGCACCGCCTTTAGTCACGTGTCCAACAATAAAAATCGTGATGTTATTGGTTTTGGCAATCTGCATTAATTCAGCCGTGACTTCGCGAACCTGTGCCACACTTCCGACTGCCGACTGAATATCAGGTTCCTGCATGGTCTGAATCGAATCAATAATCACAAAACTAGGCTTGATTTTCTTGATAGCATCCTGAATGTTTGTCATATCTGTTTCTGGAAATAGATAGAAATTTTCGCTAGCTACATGCAGACGCTCGGCGCGCATTTTTATTTGTGCGGCACTTTCTTCCCCAGAAACATATAAAACGCGGCGCTTGGTCTCACTTAATTGACCTGAAATTTGAAGCATCAAAGTGGATTTTCCAATTCCTGGATCACCACCAATTAGGACTAAAGACCCAGAAACAATCCCACCACCTAAAACACGATTAAATTCTTTTAATCCAGTCTTTACTCGTGGTGCTTCAGTCATATCAACTTCGCTAAGGATTTGTGGTTTAGCCCGTTTACCTTCAAAACTAACCCGAGCCTTATGATTTTCTTTCTCGGCTCCCATTCGTTCTTCAACCAAAGTATTCCATTGTCCGCAGCTTGGACAACGACCCAAGAAACGAGGTGAAACGTACCCGCAGTTTTGACAAACAAACTGAGTTTTTGCTTTTGCCATTGTGGTATTGGCCCCCTTCAATTTTAGCATAATCACAAAGAAACAATTAATCTTAAAATAACTTTACTAATCCTTAAGCTTTTACTTGCCAGATGAACCAAAACCGCCTTTACGGACTTGAGCTCGTTCGTCTTTGCCATCAGCCTGAAGATAGGGCATAAAAATCCCCTGTCCAATTCGTTCCCCTTTTTTAATCGTGACATCTCGTAAACCCATATTAATTAACTGAAAATAAATTTCACCCTCGTTGCCTTCATTGTTGTAGTAATCGGCATCGATTATTCCAACCCCATTAGGTAAAATAATACTGCGCTTCAACGGACTACTTGAGCGATTTGCAAGTAACAGATATTCATCGTTTTGCATGTAGGCTTTAATTCCCGTAGGTACTAAAAAAGGTTTAAGTTCTTTGCTTCCCTTCGCCAAATCATCTTCCGTAACTGGCTTGTTGTGATGAAGAGACCAGAGAACCTTCAAGAAATCCAGTTTCCAGATTGAAGGCAAAATAAAATCCTTCGATGCTTCAAAATCATATCCTGCTGCATTAGTAGTGGAACGGTATGGCAAATTTAAAGCCTGTTCTGTATATTTTGAGACAATTTCAAATCCACGCTTCATTTTAAAAATTCCTCTCTTATTTCGTCTAATAAATAAGTTCGCATTAAAAGGTTCAATCTTTGTATATTATCCGTTTGTAGACGCGTTTTGTAAACTAATTCATTCGAAAATTAAGTTTATAATTGACTTTATAAAAAGAGCAAGGGACAATTAGTGAGAAACCGTTGATTTTATTAGGAGGAGTGACCGTATGGAATTTATAAACGATGGCAAGCAAATCAGTTTTAAACATCAAAATAAACTTGGTGGAGATGTCACTTATTTTCCCATTCGTGAGGGACAAACATTGGTGATCGAGCAAGTCTTTGTCGATCCAACTTTACGTGGGCATGGCTTAGCACAACAATTAATGGTCGAAATGTTAACTTATGCGCAAACTCAACACAAGACGATTTACCCATTATGTCCTTACGCGCAGTCCTATCTAAAACATCATCCAGAATATCAAGCTTTAATTGATCCACAAATTCCCAATAATCAAACTGCGGATAGCTTACAAGAAATGGAGCATAATAATGGAACAAAATGAGTTAAAAAAATTAGTTGGTCAAGAAGCTGTTAAATTCATTAAAAACAACATGGTGGTGGGGCTTGGAACAGGCTCAACCGTAAAATTTATGGTGGATGCCCTGGGCGACCGTGTCAAAAATGAAAATCTTCACATCATTGGTGTCCCTACCTCAAACCGGACAGCTGCTCAGGCTAAATCATTGGGCATTACGGTTAAATCAGTCGACGAAGTGGATCACATTGATTTAACGATTGATGGTGCTGATGAAATTAGCGCTGATTATCAGGGTATCAAAGGCGGGGGTGCTGCTCACCTCTTCGAAAAAATTGTC
This sequence comes from Pediococcus inopinatus, assembly GCF_002982135.1. Lineage (NCBI taxonomy): Bacteria > Bacillati > Bacillota > Bacilli > Lactobacillales > Lactobacillaceae > Pediococcus > Pediococcus inopinatus. Next base: position 1,439,430 of record NZ_CP019981.1, read on the forward strand.
GCCACCAATTCAACTAAAGTCATGTGGATTGTGGATGAATCAAAGATGGTGACCACGCTTGGCAAATTTCCACTCCCCTTGGAAGTCATTCCTTATGGAAGCAAACAAGTTTTTAAAAAGCTAGAAGCAAAGAATCTTCATCCTGAATTTCGTTTAAATGAAAACGGCGATCACGTCTTAACCGATTCAAAAAATTATGTCATTGATTTACACTTAGGTGAGATTAAACACCCTCATCAACTAGCCGATTACTTGATCAAACAAGTCGGAATCATTGAGCAAGGTCTCTTTTTGGATATGGTCAATACAATCATCGTCGGACGGCAAAATGGTCCCGAGGTTATTCAAGCCCGTCCCTAAATCGTTTTTTAATCAAGATTTAAGCATTTACTAATTATTCTTTTTCGACTACAATGTTTATATATCATAGGTTAGGAGTGAACACATTGAGTAATAATAGTATTTCTAAAGAACAAATTGCTCGTTACGCAAAGAATTATAACGAACAAAACAAATCAAAAGTCCTTGAACGCGCGGTTACAAAGAACGGTATTTTAGCTACTAGTGAAGGCCTTCGTGGCGGAGCTGATTTTAGTCCCGTTTTCTCAATTGACTTAAAGACAGGTGCTGTTGCTAACCAAAAGCAAAGTGGCCGTTGTTGGATGTTTGCTGCATTAAACACAATGCGTCATCATTTATCAGATGAATTTAAGTTAAAAGATTTCGAACTCTCACAAAACTACACTTTCTTCTGGGACAAGTTTGAGAAATCAAACTGGTTCTACGAAAATGTGATTGCTACAGCCGACAAACCAACTTCAGACCGTAAAGTTTCATGGTTAACTAACGAACCTCAAGGTGATGGTGGCCAATGGGACATGTTATGTGCCCTCATTGACAAGTATGGTATCGTTCCTGAATCAGTTTATCCAGAAACTTACAACAGTAACAAATCAAACGAATTCAACACCCTCTTAAACGAAAAGCTTCGTAAAGATGCTGTTGAACTTCGTGAACTTGTAAATGATGACAAAACATCAGATGAACAGGTTCAATCACGTAAAGAGAAAATGTTAGGCGAAGTTTACCGGATGGCTTCATACAGTTTCGGCGAACCTCCTGCAACATTTGACTGGGAATATCGTGATGATGACAAAAACTACCATCGTAAAGCTGGTTTAACACCCAAATCATTCTATGAAAAATTTGTTGGTTGGGACCTTAAGGAGTACGTTTCAATCATCAATGCTCCTACAGATGACAAACCATTCAACCATACTTACTCAATTGAAATGTTGGGAAATGTCGTTGGTGGCCGTCAGGTTAAACATTTAAACTTAACAATGCACGACTTCAAGCAAGCTGCTATTAACCAACTTAAAGCTGGTCAAAGCGTTTGGTTTGGTTGTGATGTAGGTCAGCATTCAGAACCAAGAACCCGTGGATTATTGGATCTTGGCGTTTACGATGAAGAAGCCCTCTTCGATATTGATTTATCAATGTCTAAGGCAGAACGCTTGGATTACAGCGAAAGCTTAATGACACATGCAATGGTTATTACAGGTGTTGATTTGGTTGACGGCGAACCTAAGAAATGGAAAGTCGAAAACAGCTGGGGCGAAAAAGTTGGCTCAAAGGGTTACATGGTCATGACAGACGATTGGATGAGCGAGTATTGCTACCAAGTTGTTGTGAACAAACAATTCTTAACAGAAGCCCAACGTAAGGCACAAGCTGAGGAACCAACTCAATTATTACCATGGGATCCAATGGGTGCTTTGGCATATAAAGATTAGTGAACGGAACAACACGTTAAAGTTCAAATAAATAGGGGCGCTGTCAGCAGGAGAAATCCTGCTGTAGGCGTTCCTATTTTTTTGGACTTGTGTTGTGCAGTTGTCCTAAGATTAGTGAACGAAACAAATCGTTAGTCCCACAAAAATAAGTAAGGCGAAAGTCAGGAGAATTCCTGGCTGGGAGCTTTGCTTATTTTTTGTGGGACTGATTTGTGCAGTTGTCCTAAAATTAGTGAACTAAACAACACGTTAAAGTTCAAATAAATAGGAGCGCTGTAAGCAGGAGAAATCCTGCTGTAGGCGTTCCTATTTTTTTGGACTTGTGTTGTGTAGTTGTCCTTAATTAACTAAATAACTCAAATACAAAAAAAGAGCCACCCAAGTTTGAAAAAACAGATCAAACTTGAAGCAACTCTTTATTTTTAATCTAAGAACTTCTTACTAATAATTTTCAACTGGTCATCAAACTGGTAAACAATTGGTTCCCCGTTTGCCACTTCAACCCCATCAATACCTTCGTCACTAATTTCTTCCAAGTATTTGATCAACGCACGCAAAGTACTCCCGTGTGCTACAACCAATTGATTCTGTCCATTTAGCAAACGTGGTGCAATTTCATCTATCCAATACGGTAATAATCGCTTATAAGCCATCTCAAGGCTCTCACCGCGTGGTTCGATGTCTCCAAGCTCAACGTATCGCCGATCTGATTCAGTCGCTTCTAGCAACGGCGGAACAGCCTTAAAGCTCCGGCGCCACAAAGCAACTTGACGAACACCGTAAATTTCTCGCGTTTTATCCTTATTTTGGCCACGTAAAGCGCCATAGTGACGTTCATTTAAGCGCCAGGCCTTGTGAATCGGTAACCAGTTCTGATGAATCTGATCCATGACAATGTCTGCCGTTGTAATTGCGCGCTTTAAAAGTGAAGTATGCACATCTGTAAACTGAATCTGTGTTTGTTCAATCAGTTGGCCTGCCCTTTTAGCTTCAGCTCTTCCCTGCTGAGTTAGCGGGACATCGCTCCAACCAGTGTAAACATTATCACGATTTGCTTCACTTTGACCATGCCGCAATAAGACTAAGTAAGTCATTTTTAATCCTCGTCTTCAAAATTTGAATTTAAACCTTTCACTTTATCTTCCAAGTGACTTTTGACTTTATTTCCTAATTGACTCTGAATTTCCGATTGATCTTTTTCAGGATACACAGGTTGACCCATTTCTGAACGAACTGATTTGGAACGGTTTCCCATAAATGTGACGACCGATCCTAACAAAATAATCACAATTCCCACAATCGTTGGTAACGAAATTGTTTCACTTAAAATTAAAGCAGCTAAAACTGGTGCCAAGGCTGGCTTGATGAAGAAGACCAACGAAGCCGTTGAAACATCGGAAGTTTCCATTGCCAAGAAGTAGAAAGCAAAACCACCACCCGTTACACAGACACCGATGAAGAATAGCAGTGGTAAATATTGCCAACTGATGTTGTGAACAACTGGGATACTGACAAATTGTTTAAGGAAACTAACTTGTCCCATTGCACGTCCAATCATAGGGACATGCGTTAACATGATAATTACAAACAATTCAACAGTACCTGTTAAAAAGGTGAAACAAGTCATCACAATCCCGTTTAAATCTCGTTTTTGTGATCCATAACGGGAAATAATACTATAAAGACCAAATGTTAACGCCGATGTAACAGCTAAAGTTAAGCCGACTATGTTTTTAATATGCGTTGGGTTAACAATGACTAACAATCCAATTACTGACACAATAACAGAAATTAAATTAGCCCGGCCCAAACGCTCATGGAGAATTAAATATGAGAAAATCAAGGCAAAAACTGGATTACAGCTGAACAACACCGCAACGGTTGCTGCTGGAGAATACACAATGGCCAACTGATAAAGCGTCATACTGATGATGACACAGACAAATCCGGTTAAACCAAACAGTCTTAAATCCTGCCAGTTTAGTTGCCGATGCTGCTTTTTCAAGGCGCTCAAGGCAATTGGTAGTAAAACTAATCCACCCACTGCGAAACGAATGAGATTCAATTGAATTGGATCAAATGCCCCACCCGCTAATTTAAGTGCAATTTCCATTAAACTAAACATTAAAGTTGAAAAACTAATATACCCAACTGTTTTTCTCAATTTCCTTATTATCTCCTTAATTTTGACAAACTTATCTTTCAATTTCAAGCAAAAGCACTACTTGCTGCCACTAACATCCGTGTCGATGCCGAATCGGACTATCCCGCAGCTTTCGAGGCCTCTTTTTTTATTTAATTAATCCTGATTTAACAAACATCATTAATAATGGAATAATTATTAAACTTAACAGGGTCGTTTCTGTCACCATAATAGCGGCATAGCGCTCATCTGCTTGATATAACTTGGCTACCACAGGCGCATTTGTCATCACTGGCATCGCTGACTGCAAAATAAACACTTGCTTCATTAGAACTGGAACTGGCATCGGCAACACAAGAATTGTCATCAGTAACGGCGCAAAAATAAACCGACCGGACAAGACCCCCAAGCTTTCACGATTCAACGTCATATTTTTAATTCCTGCTCGTTGAATCGCAATTCCAATGAAGAACATGGAAAGCGGGATCGTTAACCCACCAATATATTGACAATCCGATAAAATAAACTGCGGCAATTGAATGTGAAAAAGCACTAAAAAAACGCCCACGATAAAACCAAGTAATGGCGGTGAAAAAATTTTTCCGAGCGTCGTTTTTAAATTAAATTGATGAGCTTGGGTACCGTCTCGCTGAATAAGCCAGACACCCAGTGTCCAAAAGATTGTGGTGTTGGCCATGTAATAAACCAACACATATGGAAGACTACTAGTCCCAAACAAAGCCATATTAACGGGTAGACCAATAAAAACTGTGTTTGAATTTAAAAACATCGATTCAAACAATCCCTTATGCTGCTCCTTAATTCGCAGTACCCGTACTAACACCATAGATAATGCAAATAGAATCAACATAGACAAAACTGGAAACCGTAAATCTGGAAGTGTACTTAATAGTGTTTTTGCAGTAAAATCATGAGTAATCGTACTAACCATATAGGCTGGCAATGCAATTTGCGTCACTAGTTTGGCGATGAGTCGTGATGACCCTTCATCAAACCATTTTCGCCAGGATAGAATGTAGCCAATGGCGATCATGACAATGATGATCACAACACCTTGGATACTATGTAAAAAAATTGTGATATTATCCCTTCTTCAAGTGGTGTATGATGTTAAAATACCGAAACAATGATTACAGTATAGCATATTTTCATAGACCATTTTCACAAAAAGCCTGGTAAATATGGTGTAATCATTATGAAAACGCACACATTATTACAATCGAAATTAACTGAAAAGAGGACTACGTTAGTGAGCGAGAAAAAAGAAAAACACATGAAAAGCACAAAAAAATCATCCAAAAAAATTTGGTGGGGGGCAGCCATCGTTGTATTACTTTTATTAATCGGTGGTGGTATCAAAGCTTACACCATGTACCTGAGTGCCCAAAAAACAATTAACCAATCTTATCAAAAGGCAAAAACGCCTACCGCCCGGAATGTGGCCAAAGTTATTAAGAATAAAAAACCTTTAAATATTTTAATTTTAGGTACGGACACTGGTGCATTAGGCCGAAAAACAACTGGTTTGAGTGACACGATGATCGTTGCATCCCTAAATGCTCAAAAGAAAACCACTTACATGACTAGTATTCCGCGCGATACAGAGGTGACTATCAAAGGGACAACAGAAAAAATAAACTCCGCCTACGCAATTGGAGGCGCCACACAGTCCATAAAAACTGTCCAAAACCTCCTCGATGTTCCTGTTGATTTTTATGTCGTGATGAACATGGGCGGTTTAGAAGATCTCGTAAAATCTGTTGGTGGCGTCGATGTCACTCCACCATTAACTTTTAAGTATGGCTCAGCTAATGTTAAAAAAGGCGTCAAAACCCATTTGACTGGTAAAGAGGCTCTCTCATACTCACGCATGCGCTACGATGATCCCGATGGCGACTATGGTAGACAAAAACGCCAACGCCAAGTAATTTTAGCAATTGTTAAAAAAGCTCTTTCCATTTCTTCAGTAACTAGGTTCCAAACTATTTTAAATTCTGTAAAGAAAAATATGAAGACCAACCTAACGTTCAATGATATGTTGGCACTTCGTTTTAGTTATAAGAATGCTTCCCATCATATAAAATCAACTACTTTGAAAGGCGAAAGCGAAATGATTGACGGGTTATCCTATCAAGTAGCCTCAATGTCAGAACGCCGCCGCGTGTCAAATAAAATCCGTAAAGAACTGGGCTTAGCTGCGACAACCACGCTTAAAGAAAGCGAAGAAAGCTCCAGCACAACTAGCTCATCTACTGATCAAACAACAAGTAGCAGTGCCGCTACCACTTATAATTACGACTCATCGACGTATGCATCTAGTTCAGATGTCACTACGCAAACGGCGCCTTATTAATAGAAAAAGGATTTGGAAAAATTCCAAATCCTTTTTCTTTACATTTAATTCAGTTTTAGCACATGTTCAAATTTAGTTTGCCGCTGTTTTTTTAGTTGGTCCGCATTTAAACCTTCAAAAGATTGTAAGGTGGCTACCAATTCATCATCAATTCGTTGAACCAGTGCGTTGGTTGGCGTTTCATCGATTATATCATCCACCAGTCCAATTTTTTTAAGTTGTTGAGCCATCATTGGTAAAAATTCGCTAGCCTCACGGGTGTCATCGTGGTTTTTTAAAATAGCCTGAACCGCCTCTGGGGAAGCCACTGAAAATAACGCATTTTCTAACATCAAAATAGCATTCGCATTGCTAAATGCTAAAGCACCACCGCTATGTCCCTCACCTAAAAATAGTGCCACATTAACGACCTTTAACTGCCCCATTTTTAAGATCAAATCAGCAATCGCTTCACTTTGCCCATGCTGTTCAGAAAAGACACTGGCGTCTGCCCCAGGCATATTAATGAAACTAATAACTGGCCGATCAAACTTTTCGGCAGCTTCAATTACTCGTAAGGCTTTGCGATAGCCAGTTACACGGACTGCCCCACCATTGAATTCGCGTCGTTGTTGAATATTAGTTCCCCGATTGATCCCAATAATCGTAACTGGATGATGATGAAATAATCCGACGCCGGCCGTCACCGCTGGATCATCTCCTAGTTGCCGATCACCATGAACCTCAAAAAAGTGTGTCACTAACTGACTGATAAGTTGTTGGGAGGTTAATCGTTTAGGCGAACGCACTAACTTAATTCTTTCTTCTAAAGTTTTCTCACTCATGGTTACCTCCAGAATGAAGTCGCAACAAATTAATTAGTTGATTGCGCATATTTTCTCGCTGGACAACTTGATCAACTAACCCATGAACCAGTAAATCTTCAGCCGTTTGAAACGTATCAGAAAGTTGCTCGTGGGTTGTTTGGGCAATCACGCCTTTTCCAGCAAACCCAATTTGAGCGTGATCTTCAGCCAAAACATAATCTGCTTCAAATCCAAAACTAGCCGAGGCGCCACCCATGGTCGGATCCGTCAAGATATTCACAACCAGATTTTTACTATCTGCCAATTTTGTCCACTGATTCAAGATCGTGTTCATCTGCAACAATGAAAAAATTCCTTCTTGCATCCGGGCCCCACCTGAAGTAATGAAAAAAATCAGTGGTAAATGCCGCGTAACCGCCTCAGCCATTGCCTGTTTAATTACAGCTCCCACCGTAGTGTTTAAGGTTCCCAGCATGAAATGGCTATCCATCACAGCCAGAACCGTTGAAAAACCACCAATCTTAGCAGTGCCCGCTTTAATTGCTTCTTCTGTGCCACTGGTAGCTCGGGCTTTTTTTAATTTCTCCGAGTAACCGGGGAAATCTAAAAAATTAGTACTAACTTCAACGTTTTCAAACGCTTGCCAGCTATCAGGATCAATTGTAATTTTTAACCGCTGGACACTAGTCAATCGCTGCAAGTAACCACAAAAGGGGCATAGATAATTTGGATACCACTGAAGTTCGTGCACATGTTCTCCACAATGCCGGCAAGCTTGCCAACTATTCTTTTCAGGCATATGACTCATGTGATTGTTCCTCCATTAGTTTCCCTACAGAATGAATGTGATAGTGATTCTCGGCAAATTGACTACTGTTAATTAATTGCTTTAATTGCTTTAAATTAGTGCCAACTCCTGTAACTTCAACTTGTTTTAAAGCAGTCTTCATTTTTTCAATTGCTGCCTCACGCGTTTTACCAGATACGATTATCTTTGCCAACAGCCGATCATAAAATGGCGTAATCACATCACCTTTTTGGAGGCCTGTATCCACACGCACTCCTGATGGCAGCTTAAATTGCGTAAGCTGGCCTGTCTCAAACTGATGATGAGACGCCTCATTTTCAGAATTTAAGCGGCATTCAATTGCATGTCCTGTAAACTCGACTTGCTGAATGGATAGCTTTTTACCTGCCGCCACCTGAATTTGGGCCTGCACAATGTCAATCCCACTCGTTTCCTCTGTAACGCCATGTTCCACTTGCAAACGTGTATTCATTTCTAAAAAATAAAATTGGTGGTGCACAAATAAAAACTCAACGGTTCCCAAGCTTTGGTAATGGGATTTATCCAACAATTGGTGCACCAGCTTATACAAGATGGTTCGTTCCGCTTTCGTTAAAATTTGCGCATTACTCTCTTCAATAATTTTTTGCCGATTTTTCTGCAAGCTACAGTCACGATCACCTAAAATCAGTAATTGATCGGGCATCCCCAGCACTTGCACTTCCATGTGCCGAGCATCTTCAAACGCGCGCTCCAAATAAATAGCCCCGTCCAAAAAAGACGCCCCTGCCTCCTCTTTGACAAGCTGATACTTATCAAAAAGTTCTTTTGCAGAGTGAACAAGCCGGATGCCTTTGCCGCCGCCGCCATGACTGGCCTTCAATAAAACTGGATACCCTAGCGCATTGGCCTTGGCATACAGTTGGGGCTCACTTGTGATCATTCCTGAGCCCGGAATAATCGGTAATCCACATTTCTCAGCAAGTGTGCGCGAATTGGTTTTATCAGAAAAATCATGAATCAAAGCAGGTTGTGGACCAATCCAGGTTATCCCACATTCCGCACACATTTTGGCAAACAAGTCATCTTCAGACAAAAATCCATAGCCAGGATGCACTGCATCAGCATTGGTATTAACGCCAGCCATTAAAATTGCCTCTCGATTAAGGTAAGAATCCATCGCATTTGCTGGACCAATACAGACAGCTTCATCCGCTTGTTGCACAAATAACGCTTCTCGATCAGCCTCTGAATACACGGCAACCGTCGCAATTCCTAGTTTCTGACAAGCGCTAATAATCCGTACGGCAATTTCGCCCCGGTTAGCAATTAAAACTTTCCTAAACATTTTGAGTACCTTTTAACGTGATTAAGGATTGATGATACTCAACTGGATCTCCATTTTTTACATGGAGTTCACTAATCACGCCTGATTGAGGACTAGTTACATCATTAAACAATTTCATGCTTTCAATCTGAGCAACCACGTCGCCTGCTGCAACTTTCTGCCCAACTTTTAATTGTTTTTCCAAATGAACAACGCCTACCATCGGGCTGCTGATTACCAAATTAGCAGATTTCGCTTCTTGGCTTGTATGGTTAGGCGTTGGCTCTGAAGAAGTTTCATTCATTACTTTTTTTACATGAATTTTAGTTTGGTCGATTTCGATCTCTACTTCACTGAAGTTCATTTGATCTAGTTTATCTAATAATTTATTGATATCTTCTAAATTCAAATTAAGTAACCTCCTAGAAGTTAATTAGCATACTAGCATAGTCTAAACCAGCACCAAAACCAGTTAACAACACTTTTTTAGGCTGGCCTTTAACCCTTGCCAGTTCGTCTAGCGCCATCGGAATTCCAGCTGATGAGGTATTCCCATAATGCGTGACATTTACCGGAAACTTTTCAATCGGAATCATCAGTGTCTCACTAATTTTTTCAATAATCCGAAGATTGGCTTGATGACAAATAACCGTATCAATGGTTTGCGCATTTAATTGGTTATTTTCTAAAATTTGCTTCATTTGTGTAGGAACCGTTTCTGTAGCAAAAGCAAAAACTGATCGGCCATCCTGATAAAATGCATCTGTTTTTGGATAATTGTCTGCCGAGATTGTTTGAATCGGCTGAATTCTACCACTATGAATCGTTTGATTCGCGCTCCCCATTGATTGCAATTTCTCATCAATAAAAAATTCTTCACGCGCATCATCTGTTGTTTCTAGTAAGGCGCCACCAGCCCCGTCTCCAAAAAACACAGCGGAGGTTCGATCCTTAAAATCCATCATCTTAGAATTAGTTTCGCCACTAATGACTAAAGCTTTATGATACCGTCCAGACCGTAAAAACTTCTCTGCAGTACTCAAACCAAATACAAACCCCGCACACGCAGCGGAAATATCCATGGCAAAGGCATTTTTAGCACCTAGTTTATCTTGCACAATGCAGGCCGTCGCGGGCGTTAAGCTGTCTGGGGTGATAGTAGAGACTAAGATTAGGTCAATTTCATCAGCTTGGACACCACTCTTAGTTAAAAGTTGTTTGCCAACTTCCGCACATAAATCTGAGGTGTTTTCATCATTCATCGCAAAATGACGTGTCTTGATCCCGGTATGTGATTGGATCCAGTCATCATTTGTATCCATGATTTTACTTAACTCAAAATTATCGACAATGCGCTCCGGTACATAGTGACCCGTAGCCGCAATTTTGATGTTTACCGTCATTTTCCGTTCCTCGGTTACAACTGTTTTCTTTATTTTAACAATTTTTTCTGTGATTGGGTAATTTAACCTTATTTCTAATCAAAACTTTAACTCTTTTTGTTGAAATATTCCTTTTTCTAGTATAAAAAATAGAACTAAAGTATGGACTTAATTTGGTCAGCGTTCGCCAACTAAATCATTCTATTCTTTAGTTCTATATTAAGTTTTATAACTTATTTTTTGCTAACATCGTGATCATGTCTTTTTTACCATCATTTGGAATCTTTTGTGCAAACACCTGTAACCCCGCATCATGTAAAGAACGAATCGTGCTAATTTCTTCTGGTCCAACCGCAATTGAATCGTTGAGCATCGTCATTCCTTCAGAAAAAGCCAGACTGCCAATATCAATTCCTAGCTCTTTGAAATCCATCCCACCATGCACAAGTCTCAACATATCTTGCACGGTTTCGGTTAACAAAAGGACCTTGAAGGCATCGAAACGATCATCTGCATAAATTCGAAGCATTTTATCAATTGTTAAAACGTTGGTATTGACCCCAAGCGGTGCGGCTTGAACAATCAGCATCTTTCGCAATTCATCATTGGCCACACTGTCTGACACCACTAATATTCGATTCGGTTTAACACTTTTAGCCCATCCGGTTGCAATTTGACCATGAAGTAAACGACTATCAACCCTTGCCAAACAAATCTTCATTGTCAAAACTACTCGTCTCCCTCATCTTCTGGCAATTGCAAATGGCGAACACCAGATTTGGCACTTTCTTCTAGACGAGAAATTGCATCACTCAATGATTGCTCACGCACCACGTAAGCCTCACTTAACATTGCTAAATTTAAACCAGTAATCAGGCCCATTTGATTCGCGTGTTTTGCCACAATTTGACCGGCCACATTAAATGGCGTACCGCCAAACAAATCAACTAAAAATATAACCTGATCGCTTGGATCAAAACTACTCAAAGCAACTTGATAGTCATTCAATAATTTCTTGGGATCTTCATCAGGTTCCAAGGTTACTGGCACAACCTTTTCTTGCTTACCAAATATTTCCCAAGATGACTTCATAATACTCTTAGCAAAATCTCCGTGGCTCGCTACAACGTATGCAATCATTACTGTTACTCCTCCTTTGAAGCTAAGTTATTACTTTTTTAGAAGATCTGTAAAACTATGACGAAGCCGATCGAACATATCTTTTTCATAGACTAATTGTTTGGCATCTAGGTAGCTTCGCATAGCCTTTAAAACCTTTTGAGGATCCTTGGTTGTGAATACATACCCAATATTTCGATTAGTTTGAACAGAGAAACGCACAATCTTACCCTTTCGAATGCCCCGCGATGCCACAACATGGCTAATTTCATTCCAGGGTATAAAAACAAAGTTTCGATTTTTTTGGTTGTTAATAAATTCAAATCCTTTATCACCAATCACAATTTTTCCACGTTGATTAGCCCCCACAAATAAATCCGCAGAAACTTTTAAATCAATTTTTGTGTTCTTTGTTTCATTCATTGACTATTACTTTCCTTTAGCTATTTTGACTTAGTCTGCCTGTGTCCCCCAACTTTGTTCTTAATCTTCTTAAAGATATTACTTGAACCCCGTGTGATAACTTGAAAGAACGTTAAAGAACGTACCATGTTTTTAGGCTCAACATAGACTCGAATTGCTCGTAAAGTTTTTTTGGCATCCCGAGCGGCAAAAGAATAGGTCCCGTTTGATTTTGTCTTGATAGCAAAACGAGGAATCCATTTACCTTTAAAAATAACCGAAGCCACCACATAGCTAACTTCAGTCCAAGGAATCTGAACATAATCCTTAACATTTCGGGCACTATAAAATTCAAACCCTTTATCACCAATCATAATTTGTCCATAACTGCCTAGTCCGATATATGAAGTTCCCTTCATCACTAGATCAACTTTTGTATTGATAGATTCAACCATTTGCTCAACTCCATTCTCTTGTTATTACTGCCATTATACGGCGACTTTATCATTTGGGCAAAGTTAGTCACCATCTTATTAATCTACCTAATTAATAAAAAAAGCCCGGGAACTAAATCCCAGACTAATTCTATACTTATTACATAACGTGTAAGACATGTAAGATGATACCAACGAAGAATAAACCAAAGATAATAACGATTGGTGAAACACCCTTCTTAAGTAACCACATACAGAATAATGTAAGAAGTAATCCTGCTAAACCTGGAATCAATTGATCCAAGTTATCTTGTAAAGTTGTCACTTTATATTTATCCAAAGATAAACCAGCAGCCTGTTGTGTCAAAGCTTCTTTGATCCCAGCAGCACCCTTTGGAAGATGAGCCCAATCAATGAAGGCACCCTTAGCTTGTTCAACTTTTGAAACAACTGGGGTGAACTTAACAACAACCCAACGGTTAATTAAGGCTCCTAAGATAAACATACCTAGAATTGAAGCACCTTTAGTAACTTTTTGTAGTAAACCGCCAGACATATCTTTTGAAATTGCAGAACCGGCTTTATAACCAAATTCTTGTGTATACCAAGTAAATGCCATTCGAATAATATTCCAAGCAATAAAGAAGATGATTGGTCCCATGATATTACCACTCATGGCTAATGAAGCACCCAAAGCACCTAAAATTGGACGAACAGTAAACCAGAACACTGGATCACCAACACCAGCCAAAGGACCCATCATACCAACTTTAACACCTTGAATAGCTACATCATCAATTGGTGCACCATTAGCACGATCTTCTTCAAGGGCCATTGTAACCCCGAGAATTGGAGAGGCTAAGTAAGGATGAGTGTTAAAGAACACTAAATGCCGTTTCAGAGCTTCTGCACGATCTTCTTTTGTTTTATATAATCTTTTAAGAGCTGGGACTAAAGAATAAGCCCAACCACCATTTTGCATACGTTCATAGTTCCAAGAACCTTGAAGGAAAGTTGAACGCCACCAAACGGAAACACGATCTCTTTTTGTTAATTTCAATTTTGTATCTGCCATTTTTTGTTTGCTCCCTTCATTAATAGTTGTCTATGACATCGCCGAGTGGGTCACCAGAATTATTGGCTCCCGTATCATTACTTGATCCACTGCCACTGTTACTTGATAAGTTCAAGTAAATTAAGGCGAATGAAACACCAATTGCACCTAAACCAATCAAAGTTAATGATGGAATTGTTGCCATTACAAAACCAATGGCAAAGAATGGCCATACTTCAGCAGTTGCCATCATGTTGATAACCATTGCATATCCAACGGCAACAACCATACCACCACCAATGGAAAGACCACCGGTTAACCATGAAGGCATTGCGTTCAATAATGCACGAACAGGAGTAGCACCAACAGCTAAGATTAATGCTGCAGGGATAGCAATACGGATACCTTGTAAACAGATATCAATCCATTGCCACATGTCTAACTTAGCAAAACTACCTTCTTCAGCAGCTCTATCCATAATATGAACAATCATAGTTGAAATTGTCCGAACAAGAATTGTAAGTAACAATCCAGCAACAGCTAAAGGTACAGCAATGGCAATCGCAGAAGCAACTCCTGCTCTACCTTGGCCACCTAAAACTAAAATAATTGCAGAAGCAACACCAGCTAAAGCAGCATCGGGTGCAACAGCAGCTCCAACGTTAGCCCAGCCTAAAGCGATCATTTGTAACGTACCACCTAAAATTAAGCATGGCATCAAATTTCCAGTAACTAAGCCGATCAACGTACATGAGATAACTGGTTGGTGAAATTGGAATTGATCCAAGATACCTTCCATACCAGCTAAGAACGCAATGAGAACGACTAAAATCATCTGAATAGCGTTTAAATTCATAACGATTAATCCTCCGTTTTCTTTATTTTAAATTATTCTTGTTTTTGTAACTGAGTCTCTGCTTTTTTAAGAATTTCATCCATATTGTCTTTTGAGTCGGTTGGGACTTTACGAACATCGAATGTAATTCCATCAGCCTTCAATTTAGCAAATGTATCAATATCTTTTTGATCAAAAGCTAAAACCTTGTTAGGTTGAACTTTACCAACTGAATGTGACATAGAACCTACGTTGATAGTCTTCAGTGGAACGCCACCTTCAACGGCTCTAAGGGCATCTTGTGGTGTTTCAAAAAGCAATAATGCTCGTTGACCACCGAAATGCTTGTCATCCTTAGATAACTTGATCATCTGATCGATTGGCACAACATGTGCCTTCACACCTGAAGGAGCAGCCTGTTTGATCATGGTTGTCCGTAACTCATCTTTGGCAACACTGTCAGAAACAACAATAATTCGAGTTGGATTAGTAGCTTTTGACCAACCAGTTGCAACTTGTCCATGTAGTAAACGTGAATCAATTCGCGCCAAAACATATTCAAGCTTTCCAGGCTTACCAGCAGCAGCCCCTGTATTTGCAGGTTTTGCAGATGCTTCTTTGACCTGTAATTCCTCTGGTCGAACCTTAACACCTTCAATGGCAGTCTCTTGGATATGAGCCGCGATATCACGTGCACTATCCATAGACATTCTTGAAGAATATGCCTCAATCAACATTGGTAAGTTCAAACCGGCAACAATCGCCCATTTGTCTTTGTGAGCTTCAAACAAGTTATTAACTTGATTAAATGGTGTTCCGCCCCAAAGATCAACTAAGAACAACACCTCATCTTGGTTCTTGAAAGTAGCAACAGCTGCTTCCAATTTTCCTTTAATGTCGTCAGGTCCTTCGCTGGGCTTTAATGTAACAGCTTTTACGTCTTCTTGATCTCCAAAGATCATTGATCCGGATTGCAAGATTCCGTTAGCGAATTCACCATGACTAGCAATGATAATCCCTACCATTTCTATACCTCCTATTATGATTGTTACAGTAAATAAAAATAAACAAATAATTTCTCAATCGCCTGTAACGAAATTTGATCCTTACAAGTACAAGACCATCTTTTTTGCACTCACTTATATATAAGCAAAAACCGTGCCAAAGTACACTAAATGAAAACGCCTACTTTAAAGCGTTTTAAAATAACACACAAAGCTGATACAGTGTTGTGTATCAGCTTTGTGTGTTATTTGTGAATCAATTTTGTGTATTTAGTTAGTTAAACTGACCGTTTCATCTTTAACTTGCCAGCTTTCAAGGAGTTTCACAATGTAATAAACTTCTTCTGGTGGTAATTCAATTCTAATTCGGTGAAGATACATATCATCCACTGCCTTCACTGCTGAATACCACTTAGAATTGACCATCTCTTTTAATTCTGCATCGCTGGCCGATATTTCACCATTCGTCAACGAGCGTTCGATGGCTCCTGCGATATGCATGATGAGATTAATTTTGAACGGTTCGCTGAATTTTTTATTTGTATCAGCCTGAAGTTGATCAATGTACTGCCATAAAACATCGGTAATTTTATGTGGATTAATAAAAGTATAAAATTCATCCAAGTATTGTGCACAAACTTCTTTGGTTAGTTTCATATCCTGATGGCTATCAAAAGAACTGAGGGAATCGCGCTCTAACACTTTATCAAGGAACCGTTCGCCGCCACCTTCCAAAAGATTTTGTAGGGGCATGAATGGCACTTGAATGCCAGGATGCGTAACACCAGTTGTCGCAATAATTTGATACTCCGTTTGGAGGCTGTGGATATGTTCATCCATATTAACTAAAGATATTGGAATTACCTTAATATCTTCAATTAAGTTTTCCACTAATAATTGGTCCAACATCGATTGAATTTTCTTGGCCGTTCCTTCACCTGTTGAACAAATTGCCACAATTGCCTTTGGACGGACTGACGTTGAATTTGTTTCCTTTGAACTATTCGGCAATTCTTCTTTTTTCGTACTGGCATTCACACGAGAATAGCCACGGAATTCGCGGAGCTCTGAATAAATAGCTGCTAAATCCGTTTCAATAAAGGAAGCCTTTCGAGCTGCCTCCAAGACCATCGCCGTTGTGACCATATCAATGGTCTTAACCGGGATATGCGTTTCTTCCGTAATCTTGGTGCCAAAAGTACTTAACGATCCCATATCAACAAGTAGTAAAACGCCATTACCTTCATCAGCACGATTAACACACTCCACAATATCCTTATAAGCCGTTTTAGGATTCATGTCTAGAGGCATATCAAACGATTGAATGGTGTTATCAGATAGTAATTGAGACACAACCTGAACCATGGATGTCGCCGTGCTGCTTCCATGTGCGGCCACCACAATACCAACTTTCCCAGAGGTTGGTGCCACTTTTAGTGAAACAAGCAAGATTGCTAAATAATAGCTTTCAGATTCAGGAATCGGCACATTATAACGATTTTCCAACTGGGCCTTAATTTTTTGTGCCACCTTCATCTCGTCAGGATACTCTTCCACCATGGCAATCAAATCACGACTCATTGTTCGCATTGGTTTCCCAGACTGAATTCTTTTAATGAAGGAACTAATATGCAAACTCATAGCATACAAGAAATTATCGCGAAAATTATAGTCTAAGATTTTTTCGATTTTAACTTGCGTTTCCTTGGTGAAATCAATGATATCTTGATTCACAATTTCTGCAAGTTTTGACTCACCGCGTGTATCATCTTCATCTGGCGAAAAAGTTTTTAAATGAAGATTAATATCAGTCGTAATGAAATGATTGATATGCTCTTGGTCTAATCCTTGCTGACGAAGCAAAGTCGCCTTATCACCAATAATTTCATACAGATTATATGGCAATTCATAACTATCATTTCGGTTCGTTAACACGTGGGTATCAGAATCCGGCTGAATGGTCATGTAAGGCTCTAATAACTTAGAAATTTCGCCTGAATCACGACGATTAGCCGCAAGATGAACTAACCCATCCTTAATATTCGGTGGCAAGTCATCCACTGTAATCACAATTTCGTTTTCGTTTTCAATGCTATTTAAAAAACCACGTGCGCAAACCAGTTGGATGTTTGATTTCAACTGACCAACGTTTCCGTAAGTCACACTACCTAAAAGCGACTGGACAACATCTTCTGTTAGCGTAATTTGCTTGTGAGTCCGATTGGCTTCAAGGCTTAACAGCACCTTTAACAATTCAACTCGTTCTTTTGCACTCCGTTTATTAAATGCAGGTAATTGGATGGTAATCGGAATTCGGCGAACGAAAGTTTTTAATAGAGAACTTTCTGGATCTTCCGTTGTTGCACAAACTAAACGCACATTAGCATGGTGAATCTTAGAAGTCTCACCCAATTTGCTGTAGGTGCCGTGGTCCATGAAATAAAAGATCATTTCTTGGCCTTCGGGAGGTAACCGATGCACTTCATCCAAAAATAGCATCCCGTTATCAGCCTCTTGAATCAGCCCATCTTTCTCTTCGTCTGCACCCGTGAAAGCACCCTTTACGTACCCAAACAAATGTGACATTAACAGCTCTGGATTATGCGAATAATCCGCACAATTAAAGGTAATTAGTTGATCGTCTTTTTTTATTAAATCCTGATTTTGAGCAAACTGAAACATGGCATTAGCAAAGTATGTTTTACCAGATCCGGTCGGGCCAATCACGAGGGTATTCAAGCCACGTGGTGGATACAAAATTGCAGCCTTGGCCTGTTCAATCTGATTACGCATACTAGAGCTATTCCCAATCATGTGCTCAAAAACATCACTGATACCTGCTGATTTTTTTGGTTTTTCAGTGTGCTCTAAGCCACTATGAATACGGCGTTTGCCTGCCGAAAGTGGTGATGTAATTACTTCTTTTTCGGGCTCTTGAGCTGCGCCGCGACGACAATAACGAACTGGTCGTCCCGCCAATTTAGTTAGTTTTTCTTCACGGACCAGTTGATTCAATTCTTTGCTGACATTGGAGCGGATCAAATCTAACTCATCAGCCACTTGTTCTGTAGTAAAAGTTTCTGCACCGGTTAACTGATTTGTTTCATCCGGAGTTGTTTTTTCGACAATATATTGGTAAATCCGATCTTTTCTCTTCATATTAGTTGTTCCTCAGTTTTGTGCGTTCATTTTTGATACACTTAATAATACAGTATCATTTTAGCACACCGGGTTAATTAATACAGAATTTAATCCTTAGTAGCTCGCCATCCTTGATGCTTTGGCTTTTAAAGCAGGCTTGGTTATTGAATACATTATCTAAACGCCCATTGTGTATCATCTGATTAAACAAAAAAGTCCATGGATTTGCACTAGGCCCTGTCAAGTTGACAGATGAAATAATATAAATTTAAGTTTGTTTCTAAATGGCTTCATTCCAGTATTCATCTGGAGTGAGGCCATTTCTTATTGCTGAACGGTTATGGTGGTTAAAATAATATATTCCATCTTCTACAAGTTTTACTAGTTCTTCATAAGTTTTTGCCAACGGATGGCGAGCCATCCAACGAAGTTTAAATTCATTCCACCAACGTTCCATCGGAGCGTTGTCGTATGGAGTGCCTGGTCTTGACATGCTACGTGTCACGTTATAACGAGCCAAATAATTATTGAAAGCTCCAGAAGTATAAGCAGATCCTCGATCTGTGTGAATTAATGGATGAGCATTACTAAATTGATTGAAAGCTCGCTGAAATACTTGAATTTCGGCTGCACTAGTCTCCGTCAGGCTTAGATTGTAGGCTAACAGTTTTCGCCCGTATAAATCTAAGACACCACTTAAACGTACCTTGTGCTCACCATTTACACCGTAGGTTAATTCAGTTGAGTCTGATAACCAAACTTGATTAGGTGCCGTAACTTTGAAGCTTTGATTTAAAGTGTTATCCAGGATATATTGATCAGACTGTTTAACCCGATTATGTTTCTTAACCTTGATTTCACAGCGTAATCCGAGTTCACGCATAATTCGTTTCACTTGTTTAAGTGTCACAGCAAAAGTGACTTGGTTATCTTTTTCTAGGTTAGTAAGAAGATTCCCAGCTCCTATTCCTTGAAAATGAAAATCAAACCAGTATTGGACACGCTCCTTAAGTACTTTATCTTGTCTTTCCCAAGATGTTATTTGGCGATTAATTCCTTTGTAATAAGCTTGACGGCTTACGCCGACAACTTTAAGTAGTTTGGTGACCGCTCCTTGTTTCCCCTGACTGACTTCACTTATGGCCTGATATGCCAGTCGATGCTGTTTATTCACTCCCTGCGCTGAATTTCTTGAAATTTTTTTATGAAGGCTTCCATAAGTTCTTTATCTTTCAACTCTGATTCTAGTTGTCGGATTCGCAAATTAGCTTTTTCTAAATCAGTTAGTTCACTTAGTTGTTTATGATGTCCACGATTATCAATCAGAGCTTCATAGCCAGCTTGTTTTGTTTTAAGTACCCATGAGCGTGCTTGCTGATAAGAAACAGCGAAATGTTCGGCTGCTTCAGCATAACTATGTTTGTGTCTTGTCACATATTCGACAACCTCAATACGTTCCTTAAAGTTGGTTTTACGACTCATAATAGGGACCTGCTTTCTAAACGGCGAGGCCGTTATTTGTTTATCCCTATTATACCTGGAAACCCAATTGAGTATCTGAGTCGTTGATCGTAATCCATACTTTATAGCTATTTCACGATACGTGCCTTCACCATTCAAAAAATCACTAATGGCTTCCCGTTTTAACTCCTTAGAGTAATGCTTGTTATGATGGGCTTCGGAAAGCTCTTCGGTCCCGCCACTTTGATACTTTACTTGCCAATCTTTCACAGTTTGGGTTGCAACCTTATTGTGTTTGGCAAAGTTACCTAAAGATAAGTTTGACTGTTTAAATTCCGTCAATATCGCTAATTTTTCAGCCGCTGTATATTTAGATCTAGGCATAGAAAAATCCCTCCATGATAATCAGATGAATTATATTATTTCATCTGACAACCATAAAGGGATTATTGCAATTCTCAAAAATGAGAACTCATGAACTTTATTTTATGCACCCAAGAAGGGTTGATCATAATCAGTTTAGAATGCCTATGTACAGGCGTTTATAGCACATACGATAATTTTTGACTATCCTTTTGACTGTCCCCTAAAAATATACTGACCGAGGTAAGCACCCACTAGCTAGAATCTAGTGGGATTTTTTTATGTATGTGGTGGTATCTCTACCACCAATATCAATTAAAGGTGAAGCCTAAAATTGGAATAAATGAACATTTCAAAGTTGCAAAATAAATATCGCTTAAAAGCGAAAAATACAGAAATGATGATACCAACTATTGTTAGTTACGATCTACCCTATATTTTTAGTCTACAATCGCATTAATTACCGTCAAGATTGCTCTCACAGTAAACCGACCTACAAATAACGTTCTCCCACAGAATTTTTATTTGTACCTATATTATATCATCTAATAGACATATTTTCATTAATTGTCATTTATCTTTCCTCTTAATTGTTGGATCATAGAAACCACTTGGTATGGTGTTTCTTTCATATCTGTATCACGATTGCTATACCAAAATTGAACCAATAGAGACACAGCAAAGTTAAACTGTGGATATGTTTCCAATTGCTCTACTGTATGTGTACTGTCCACGGCGTTTTGAATATACGCTACTGCTGTATCTATATATGTTTGAATTAAAGCACCATCATCTGTTAAATCAATTCTTAAACTTCTTTCGATATCCTGAACTGTTACACTCAAAAAAATCACTTCCTGTTTTTATAAAATTTATATTATATGTATAGGCGGTTGCCCGCCTGATTAAATTATTTAGCTGGTGTAGCTGCGCTTGCTGGTGCTAAGGCAAGATATACCATGGCTTTATCATCAATAACAGAGTAGCAGTTACGGACTACTACAGCCAAGCCTTGTGAATAGCTGTCAAATTGTTGCCAGTTAGTAGTTACTTGGTTACGTTTGAAGATTGCAAGGTATTGTGACAAGTCACCCACAAATAATGGAAAACTGCCGTCTGTCTCATCTGGTAATAAGGTACTTGGTACTACCACGATTGGAGCACCTAACAATGCAGAACCTGTAGGAGCTGTGGGGTCAGTTTGTAGCATGTAACGCCCTTCACTATCCTTCAATTGGTCAAGGTAGTTATAACCGCCTTGGTTGGTAATAATAATCTTATTTAAAGCGGGGTCTAAATCAACGTTAAAGGCTTTCTTGATTCCGTCAACACTAGTAATGGCTGACTTGGTAGCTTTCTTTAGTAATGCCACAATATTGCTGTTATCAGTGTTATTAACTAGCTTTTGTAATTGTGCCTGAACTTCGTTTACGATTGGTACCTCTGAATCGTCTACAATTTCTTGAGATAAATAGATCTTGCCTGCTCGTGTTGCAACCTTAAAATTAACACCAGTAATGCCAGCGTCAACGTCTGCAATAGTAGCTAGCTCGTCTTTAGTTGCTAAAATAGCATTTGAGTTAGTAGAAATAGGATAAACACCTGATGGAGCTGAAACAGTCTTAACAGTTGCGAAGCGCCCTAAATTAGCGTCATTTTGCTTATATTCAAAAATTGGCGTAACTACTTCACTAGGAACAACAGCAGTGTTGCCTTCGGTTGTTAAGCCGTCCCGTTGCTCGCCCTCACTTCGGATATAGTTCTCAAATGATCGTGTTTCTGTTTTTTCTTTTGTATTATCAATAATAGTTTTTTCCATGTTTGTATTCTCCTCTTTTGTTTGGTTCATAAATTTTTCATAGCTACGTGAATCTACTGCAACACTTGTAGAATCGTAAGCAGGTACTGCTACCACACTCACATCAAACAGGGACTTAACACTATTAATTGTGCGTGTAACGTTGCCTGAATCGTCTTTCGTGAATGTGTCGCCATCTTGTGCAACTGCAAAGCTAAAACTAGCACTATCCACATTGCCACTTGATACTTCTTCATAAACGTCATTAGCAAAGCTTGTGTTAGGCAAGGTAGCGTCAAAATGAAGTCCTTTATCATCTACCGCTAGCTTTAAAGTACCGGCCTTAACGCTAGCTAAAACTTGGCTGTAATCATGGTTAGCTAACATTAAAACGTTACTCAAGTCCACACCGTCAAATGCCTTAGGGCTAACCACCTCTGTGAAGCCGCCTAAGTCTTTGCTAGGGCTGTTAAATACGACTGCATAACCGCTTAAGGTTTTACCTTTGCTATCGTTGTCATTGGTATCTGTATCAGTGTTATCTGTGGACGTATCAGCTGTTTCATTGTCTGTTGGTTCGTCTGCTCTTAACTCTGCTTTAGTTGTGAATCTTTTTTCTTTCAATTTGTAACCTCCTCATTACTGTTTAAGTCCTCAATAGGAACATAATTTTTATTAAATAAAATCTGATCGCCATTATCCACGGGTGCCAGTCCAATTTTTGAACGAGCTTCATTAACCGTTAGCAAACCACCTTGCAAGCCTTTTAAAGCTAAATCTTGGTTAGTTGCTGGGTCTGCACTGAAAAGTTTATCCGTGTTAAATGTGTACGTGCCAGCCAGTTTACTGTTAATCTCGCTAGTAAAAACTGCAAAATAATTTGATAGTGAATTTTGTAAGTAAAGAATATTACTTTGTTCATTACTTGAATGGCTATTTTCTACGCCTAATCTTTCGATAGGAATACCGAAAGCCTCTGCAATCTGCCGACTACTCCAGTCATTGGAATTAATGAATTTCAGAACGTCCGTATTCACTTCTAAATTACTCAAGTCCATTGAAGAATCAAGCACTACAGTTTTTAAGGCATTGTTGCCACTGTTGGCTTTTTCAAATTGCGCTCGTAAGTTTTCTTTTGAAGCTTCACTCAAATCAGACTGATTAACCTTTAAAACGCTTGTGCCATTAATTCCATTTTTAAAGAAGCTATTCAGCAAACTATTGCCTGATTTTTGTACTTGGATCTGATCTTTCAACGCATATAGCGGACTAACTCCCACAATGCCATCTTGTGTGAAATACTTAAAATGTAGCATGTTGACAGGCGCAATCTGACGCGAGTTAAATCTGTTTTGCTTATAGTTATAGGTAACTATTCCGCTCTGATCGTCCTGTTTTACAGTCATTTGACTGTTCTTAATAAAATTAAGCTGTGTCGGTCGTCCGTTATTATCTCTAATAATTTCAGCAAATGAATTGCCATTTAAAAGTAAATTAACGGCTAACGCAAACTTAAAATTAAATCCGTTCATTAATGAATTAGGATTATCATTCAAAAGCTTAGCAGTTTTATCGTTACTGCCTTGAATTGGATTGCTTGCAATATCAGATGCAATTACTCGAATGGCAGTAAACACATCTGCATTTCTTAAAGATCCTGCACCTACATACACAGAACTATCATCACTACTCATAGAAACAAGTGCATCAAGAAATGCCGTATCTTTGTCTGGTTCAATATCACTCTTATTACTTCCCATAAAAAAACTCATGTTTAACCTCCTTTCTCGTAGTTAATCAATAATGCAATTACTACCATGGCAACGCCTAAAACAATCAAACCAATCTGATAGCCTAGCCATAGCCACAAGCCAACCACGATTAACAACAAACCAACAACCAGCAGAACAGTTTGAAGATTAAAGATTGAATGAATAGTTTTCATAATATTCATTGTCTGCTTTCTCTCCTTCCTGTTTATCGTAGTATTCATATCCCACAACATAAGCATTTATTAATGAAGCAATCTCATCAATTCGATTAGCGTGTCTTGCTTTATCAATCATGGGGTTATTATTTGAATCATATTTTAAAATGGCATTATTCACGTTGTAAGCTAGTAACTTATTTTCCGTATGAACAATATTGCCTTTAAACAATTCTTCTTTAAATCGTTTTGTAGAAATACTCAATGTCTTTGGCCCTTGACGTATTTCAATCAATGGATAACCTGAACTTTCAAATTTAGGTAGCAAATAGTCAAAACTCCACGGATCATAACAGATACCTTTTACAGTCCAGTTATATTTACCAATCATTTCACGAATATAGTTAAACACCTGATCATAATCAATCACACCACTATCGAGTTTGGTTATATCGCACTCACCTAATCCCTCTAAAGAACGATAATCAATTCCATCTGTTTTAATTTTTTGATCTAGTCCATATTTAGTGGCAACAAAGGCATGCGAATCAACATAGAATTTACTGTTACCAATTGGAACTAACCAACTAACTGCGGTAAGGTCTGAACTTTTACTTAGATCCACACCTATAAACACATCACGATTATTTAAATCTGGTTTGTTCTCAATCTCGCCAGCTTGCCAGTCATCACTAGCAATGTAAGAATTTTCACTTGCCTGTTTCCAAACGTTGAAATTTTTAGTCAGCAATGAATTTAAAGAGTTTTGTTTGATTGCTATATCAAGATCTGATTGAATTTGTTCAGTCATTGTCTTAGCAATTAACTTGTTACTCATCAATGGATTAGCCTTGATCCAATTAGCTTGGTCAAATACTTCTTTGTCCTCATCAAGTTCATAAATTAAAGCAAAATAGCGTTCAGACTTTTCTTTACCAGCGAGTACTTTACTTAAGTACTCATAATCTTCATGCATTGGACTGTTAAGCTCCAAACCACTGGTAGAAATAACGGCAATTAATGAATTAGGTTGTTGAATTGTCCCACTCTTCAAAACGTCATAAACAGCCCGTGTCTTAGCTTTGTGGTACTCATCAATAATTCCTAACGTTGGATTATAACCGTCTAAACTGGAAGTATCTGTTGCCAGTGGTACGGCCTTGCTATCACTATCTAAATCATCAATTTCACTATTAAGAATCTTTAAACGTCTACGCATATAAGGTGACTTGCTTGCCACCTGCTTTAGTCCGTTTTGCAATTGGTCAAAGGCTAGATGTGCTTGTTTTGAAGAGTTTGCAGTAAAGAGGATTTGTCTTCCACGGGCTGGTGCGCTTTCCATTAATAAAGCAACCGCACCAATTGCAGAGATTAGAAAACTTTTACCATTCTTTCTAGCAATACTTATAAACGCCCGATTAAAACGCCTATAACCTGTATCATCTTCACGCCAGCCATATAATGAACCAATTACAAAACACTGAAATAATTCAAGATGTAATTCTTTGCCGTCCGTCGTGGGTAGCATTCCCACAAAATTAATAGCTTTTTCAGCTATCTCATTATCAAAGTAGTAAGGAAAATTTTTTGTTCGTTGTCGCTTAAGATCGTTTAAGTGACGTTGACAAGCTTGCTTAACTTTTTTGCCTGCTAAGATATCGCCTGATAGAATCTTGTTGCAATACTCTTTAGTTCTATCCACCACTTAGCACCCTCTCGAACGGGTCGCTTGGCTTATCGGTTTTAGCATTATTCAATTCAAGCTTGGCTCTCGCATTTACTGACAAACCTAATTCAGTGGCCGTTACCTTAATTGTCTTAATAGCCTCATGCTCTTCCATAATGTATGGATTGCGTACCTTAGTACCAGTAGTAGAGGTAACTACAACACCGTCATGGTTTACTTCTTGTTCGCAAAGCTTGTACTGGGCAAAAGCATTACAATAAATTTCAATCAAGGTTCTATCCAACTCACTTACTGGAGTATTTTCAGCCAGCAAAGGAACAATTCTATTCCATTCCTCCACAGCTTCCCTCTTCATTCCTTGAGGTGGTTCAAAATTTAACTTTGGATATCTTTTTAATGCCTTTTCAGCGTCTTTATGTTGAGAAAGCTGCTCTTTTGTCATGTGCCCCTTGATGTTTTCAACCTTTTTTATCTTTCCCAAAATTGTTCATTTCCTTTTTCTTATTTAAACTAATTATACACCAATACACGAACGATTACACGAAATTTCATCTTTATAGTTCGTATTTCATTGGATTTTTATAAAATGAAAAGTTGTGTGTCGCTTCACTTAATCAAAAATATAGCCCCCATATTGCCGTTTTAGCAGGCTTTGAGAGCTATAAAAAAATAATTTATTCAATTTTAAATTTCAACTGTCACTTTTTGTTTATACAATTCCCCGAACAGAACACGAACATTAATTTGACTTTTTGCTTAATTGTTCGGATTCTGTCTTATCGTTGTGGCAATATTGGCAAAGACTTTCTAAATTGCTGTAATCTAGGCGTTTAGTCCAGTCTTGTTTGATCGGTACAATATGGTCAGCTATATTAACTTCTCGTATAATACCACGTTTTAAACATGCTTCACACATGGGGTTTGCTAACTTATATTGATAACTTAACTTCTTCCATGCTGTGGAATGATAAAATGCTTCATATTTACCACCTGAATGTTTGCGGTGGAAGTATACGCGTGAACTTTCTTCATGCTTGTGCTTACTGCAATAGCGTTCAGTTAATGGTATGAGATTCCTACAACCAGCATGAGAGCAGAACTTCATGGCTTGTGTCATAGTCCTTTGCTCTCTTGCAACGTGATCACATCAAACGTATTGACGCCTTTATCTGAATCAATAGTAATAATCTTGTATTCAGTATCATCAAGATGTACTAACTGTTCACTCGTTACCTTGTCGTTATGTCTTATGACTATCTCACGATTATTCTCAATATTTAACCCTAACAATGTTACTGCCTGCGCCATGCTTATTGAGTAGTCACCACAATAGACTGTGAAGTCTGGTTGATACACATCTACTGTTTGGCCAAACGAGTTCTCTTTGCCAGCCACATATGTTCCAAACTCACAACGCTTATTCATTCTAGACAACTTATAGTTTTTCATTAGTCATTACCTCCTTACTTAATCGCCAAGCGACTTCAACATATCTATTAAACTATCATCATTAGCAACGGCAATTGTAGTTAGTACATATTCATGATTAATATATTGAACTTTGATATGTGCAACCTCATAGCCACTAGGAATGCTGTGTGCTTTGCTAACAATCTTGTCTAAGTCTGTGCCATGTAAAACTTCCCACACAACTTTATTATCATTCATCTTTAGCCATCTCTACTATCTCTAAATAAGGCGCTACAATGGTTTGTTTAAAATTAATATCAGGCGGATATACTCCAGTAATGTACGCCTTGTGATCATCATTAGGATCTAATCGAATTTCTTGGTTAACTTCATCTACTCCAATAGTTTCAATCTTCACACCATTGAAATACTTTAAAAATTTATATCTTGTCATAATATTTATTTCTCCTTTTTATTTTGTATTACCTGTAATATTAATCGTTGTTCCATTTTTAACCAATAAAAAAAGTGGAACAGCATCTATGCTATAACCGTTGATATAACGGCATTCTTGATTTTTATTGTTCCTTTTTTGTTCCATTTCTTAAAACTGACCTAACCATTGATATAACGGCGATACCAGCTGTTTTGTTCCATTTGTTCCAACTTTTTTCCGGGGTTGGCACACACATACACATACACACCTATATCTTTTTATATTTTTATTTTTTTATATATTAGTAGGAAAAAAAGTGGAACAATTGGAACAAAATGCTCTGTATCGTTGCTGTACCAACGTTTATATAGCATTTCAAAAGTGGAACAAAATTGCATGCTCAAAGTCCTATAAACGTTGGTACATAAGCGCTAAAAGCTGTTCCATTTTTTATTTAGCTTTTTGGAACAAAACTGGAACAAAGAACCAATTTTTATTTTTCTCTTCGCCATTATAATTTTTACGTTCTTTGTGGCGGTTAAAGCCTTGATTTTCTAATGCGTTAAAAAACTTATTTTTGCCTAATGCGTTGAAACCTGAATCCTCACACCACTCTTTATATTGGCGGTAACACTTGTTTGGATCAGCAAAACCGTCTGCAAACAATGGTGTAGAATCATCTCCAATGACTTGATCTTGTACCCACAAATAAACGTTATCATTCTCATCAATCCATTTGTTGGTAGCAGTCGCAATCACTTTGTTATCAAGCCCCCATGTTAAGCCGTCAACATTCTTTTTTACGTTTGCAAAACTTCTCAAACATTTATAAACAAAAGCACTTTGCTCTGCTTTGATCTTATCCGCTGGGTGGCGGTCTCTAAAAGCTTTATCAGCCTTTGCAGCCATAACTGGTACTACTCGTATTCTACGGTTCACCCCTGAATCATCTGGTTTAAAGGCTGGCAGTTTATTAGCACTAAACAGCAATTTAGCATGGTTGTGAAAGTTGAATGCGTCACTACCTTTAAACTGAATACTTAGGTCATCATCACCGCTAAGACTTTTAACTAATTCAGTAGACTTCATAAAATCGTCTCCAATATCAGCAAAATAATTAAGGTCTTTTTGGTAGAGTGCACTACTATTAAATTCACTACCGCCAGTCAATTGTTTAATTGACATGTTAGAGTAATTTCCCTCGCCTATCATTTCTTTAACCCGGTTTAAAAAAAAGCTTTTTCCATGCCCGCCATCAGACTGTAAAATAACAATTAAATTGCTGTAATCATATGAACGATAAAACATATAACCAATAAACGGAACAATAAAATCGTAACGGTCGCCAAACAACTCTTTTAACCAATCATCTGTATATGGTGTTTTTTGACCAGTGGTCACTAAATCATAATCATGTGCATTGATAATGTAATTTTCCAACCTTTTTTCATGTAACTTATCGTCTCTTAAATCATAAGTACCGTTAGCAAAGGCAACTAAGTTAGGATCTGAATGGTCAAATGGTGAAATGATTTTTTTATCATCATATAAAATTGTTTTTGTATACAGTAAAGTTTCACTATAATCATGCCTATTCCACACGTCATATTTATTTAGCTCCGAAGTTATCACATGACTAATATACTTGCCTAGTTCGTCTTTAGTTCCTTTAAGGATCCGCCAGCAACCTAGACGAGGAACATATACAGCACCCTGCAAAATTTCTGGATAAACAGCGAAGTGATACTTTTTAACAATTGCATTGCCTAATTTTACGGGTACTACTCTAGTTGCAATTTTTTGTTTCACTGTTCCTTCATTTTGTAATGCAAAATATATCCATTCTGGTGTGGTCTTATTAAGATACTCAACATAATTATTACCAAGCTCCGCCCATTCGGCACTTTCGTCTGCAATATTACTAAGATCCTTAAAATATAGTGACTTATCTAAAGTTCTAAAATCCTTAGGCGCTTGTTTTTTAAAATCTATAGGCTTCGGAATTTTGCTTACTATCCTTTTTGCTTCTGTAGTTAATTGTTGCTTCGGCATTTACTCAACCCCCTAAAAGCTAAATTGTGGCTGCGAATCACGCCTTAGAATTGATTCAAAAATTGCATTTATTTCCCGTTTCCGTAACGGAGGCGTTAGAAAATTTGTGTTGATTACCAGTAGCATGTTATAAACGGTATCGGCCTCCGCACCGACTGCAAACATTTTTCCTGCAATACGAGCAATAAAAGCATTGCGATTCCCTGTACTAGCGCCATTTACAAGCTCATCTAAAAATTTACCAGTATACATTTTGTTTCTATATCTAGCAGTTATAAACGGTTTTTTAGTATTGTCATCATGATTAACAATATAATTGACCAGCCACTGTGGTGCTAGCTTAATATCAGCCAATGTTCGTCCGTCCAATGGTTCGTATTGCTTACCGTCAATCTCGCTTGGATAAACAGAAGAAAAACGGGTATGAATCTCAACACCTGAATTTTCACTAAATGCCTTTGAAATATCGTGTATAGGTACCTCTGCTTTGAAGTAATAATGCAAGCCATCATGTGGTGTACTTTCAATATAAGTATCATCTGGTAGCTTCATGCCTTTCTTATTCAATTCAGTGAGTGTTTTAAACCCGTTTGCTTGATCTGTGTGTAAATCAACGTCAACCATAATTAGGTGGCTGGTATCAAGCCTTAAACACAAATTAGCTTGTGGACAATTAGAAAACATTTTATTAAGAATAGCCTTATCACTGGTAGCGTCTAAATATCCGTTTCCACCCTTTAATAAGGGAATTTTTGAGTTTGGTGCTAGCGGGCTGGTTTCAAGTTCAATGCTGGCCAATTTTAATGCTTGTTTTAATGAACTAAAGTCCTTCAATTTTGAACGCCCCTTTCGCTACTATTAGCGTGGGCAGCGTGCGAGTTTATATTTTTTTGATTTCTACGTAACTTAAAAATGCCTAAATCAACTAAATGATCTATAGATTTTTGAATTGAATCACCCGTTAAAACCTGAATTTCTTTACCACTTACTAAATCTTTTATTAATTTAGCTTCTTGATAAGAAATATCATTCTGAAAGTGGTCGCCTAATTGAGTAACGTTAATTTTAACTAGGCGATTAACAGGCTTTACAGTGTCATTTGTTGGCTGTACAATGAAGTTACAATTAGTTTTGTCCTGTTTGCTTTGGTAGGTATCAGGGCTTTTTTTGTATACTTTTTTCATCATTTTCGAACTCCTTTCAATAAATAATTTTGGTGATCTCTTGCCTGTTGAACTCGTCCTATCTGTATACCCACTTGAATACCCACAGTTAAAGCCAATATCATTACTAAAATCAAAAATATAAAATAATCCATCTTAATTTACTTCCTTTGCTTAAATTTCAAAGAGTTTTCATAGTTAGCACATTTCAAAATTTTGCTTGCCTCGGTCGGTATTTTTTTTTATTAAATTTCGTGTTCTAAATAAAAATCATCAATAGCCTTTTTAGAGATTCTTTGCATACCTGCGATGGTAGAAACACGTAAATCCATTGCAATCCATTTTTTAAGAGTGTTAAAAGATACTCCTGCGTACTCACCTGCCTGTTTCATGTTCATATACTCTGGTAAGGCCTCACGCTTGCCGGCTAATTTATAGGCCTCAACTGCTGTTTTTAACATTTCTTCCTTAATGTGTTCTTCAAATTCTGGTGGCACTTGCATTTTTACTTCCATAAGAGAACCATTCCTTTCTTTGGTTTACTTTCGCAACCAAGACTAAATAAAAAAAATATCATCAACATTTTTGTTTAGTTTTTGTGAAATTTGCTTAGCTAATTTTGGTGATGGCGTTCTTTTCCCATTGAGAATACTTATAAGATAGCCATAATTAATTTCTGTTTCTTTTGCAAATTCCTTTACGGTTAAGCCTTGTATTAAAATGTTTTTACGTAGTTTGTTCAAATTTTTTACTTTAATTTTATAAGTCATTTTTTTCACCTCCTTAAGAACAAATTCATTATAATGTTTTTGCATTACTTTTGCAACCATAAATTCAAATATTTGTTTTTATGGTATACTAATCACATACAAAAGGAGGTCATCAAATTGGACACAACAAAAGTTTTTGGTAATATAGTTAAATTACTTAGAAACAATGTTACATATAACGGCTCACTTGGTATGTCATTGCGATTATTATCAGAAAAGTCCGGTATTTCGCATTCGTTTATTTCTCAAATTGAAAATAATAAAAGGGCTATTCCGAGACCAAAGACAATTAAAGCACTCAGTCAAGGCTTAGCTTCTGATTATCCAAAAGGCTATGATCTATTTTTCTATCAGTATTTAATGTCTATGGCTGGCTATTGGGAAAAAGATGCCCATAATGTAAGAATTATTTCAAACATTTTGAACATTCCCTTTCAAAAATTCTTAGTTTCGTCTGGATATTCCGGTATGGTTGATTTAGACGCTTCTGATGAAACAAATGAAAAAACGGCTCAGCAAACATGGAAAACTTTTGACAAAATTGATGAACAGTCTTTACAATTTCAAAAAGAAATAACTGATCAAACTATTTATCTGGATGAACTTTATGATAAAAATAAACGACTTGTATTAGCTAACAAAGAACTATCAAGCAATGAACGAAGAATCTTACTTAAAGATTTAGATATTTTCAAATCGTATCGAAGCTAAACAAATTTAGTAAGTTTTAAATTAATCTCCTCATACATAGCTTGCCTTGGTCGGTCAACTATGGAGGAATTTACAAATGAAATTATAAAAGATTTTACAAATAGTATTAAGAAAAACTAAATGGTGCCCCGGGGCACCATTTGATCAAATACGACCACGGTGTCGCATTTAAATTAGTCTCCTCATACATAGCTTGCCTTGGTCGGTCAACTATGGAGGAATTTACAATGACACAAATTAACAAATATCAATTGAAAAATGGCAGCACACGTTACATGTTCAAACTCTACACGGGTATCAATCCAGCGACTGGCAAAAAATCAAATACCACTCGGCGTGGTTTCAAGACGCAAAAAGAAGCTACCCTCGCCTTATCTCGTTTGGAACTTGAGATAAATGACAAAGGTAGCTTACCAAAGGAAAACAATATTTTATTTAGTGATGTCTATAAAGAATGGCACGCGCAACATATTAACCGAATTGAAGAAAGTACAGATGATAAAATTGTGAGTTTATTCAAGAATCACGTTTTACCAGCGTTTGGAAACAAGCGAGTACGTTTAATTACTACACACGAGTGTCAACGCGTCCTTAATAGGTGGTTTAAAGAGGTTACGTTAAACTATAAGCGTTGGTTCACATACACCAAAAAGGTGCTTAATTTTGCGGTTAAACAGGGCTACATTCAACAAAATCCAGCGAGCTTGGTTACAATGCCACTTAAAAGAGCTGACACAGGCGACAAGCCCGAAAATTTCTGGGATAAAGAAGAATTAACTGCTTTCTTCAAGTGTTTAGATCCGAAACAACAACCTGAACAATTCGCATGGTTTAGAGTGCTTGCATTTACTGGACTGCGCAAGGGCGAGGCTCTCGCTCTCACGTGGGAAGATATTGACTTTAGTAACGGCACCTTGCGTGTTAATAAGAACTTAGGCAAGGGCTATCATGGTCACTTATATCTCAAGGCGCCTAAAACACGTGCCAGCAGGCGCACAATTGAGTTAGACCCAATTACACTAGGCATACTAAAAAAGTGGCGTATGGAACAAAGAGAGCTGTATCTAATGCGCGGAATTAACACCCTACATGATAAACAGTTACTTTTTGCTACCAATAAAAACACTTTCTTATCTGAAAACACACCTAGAATGTGGTTAGTAAGAGTGATTGAAGCTAACAATTTGAAACCTATCACTACTCACGGTTTTAGGCATACACATTGTTCCGCCCTATTCTCTGCGGGTGCCACCCTAAAAGAAGTACAGGTAAGACTTGGCCATTCTGATATTCAAACTACAATGAACGTATACGCACATGTAACTAAAGATCAAAATGTGGAGGCAGTTAGCAAGTTAGCCAGCTATTTAGATTTCTAATTTGACTGACTTTTGACTATCCCTTGATTAAATATAGGGGTGTTTTATGAAACGAGTGCAAAATAAAAAGCCAGTATTCATAGGCTTTTGAAGCTCTATGAACACTAGCTTAATACCATCAATGCACCCAAGAAGATTCGAACTTCCACCGGGAGAACTCCCGACAAGATCCTTAATCTTGCGCGTCTGCCAATTCCGCCATGGGTGCAACAAAACTATTACCTAAACTATCTTAGCAAATATCGGTAATAGTTACAACCTTTTTTCTCGAAATCACTTGCGTAAGGTTTGAATTAGCCGCAATTGACCGCCACATTTACCACATCGATATTTTTTTAAATCAATATGCCGTTTCCGATGATATTGCAGCCCACACTGTTGGCAACGATACACTAGTTGCATCCTACTCCGTGAGCTGGCCTGCACTGCTGGCGCAAACCGAGACCCATGCACCTGTGCCAATAACTGTCTAAAAT
Organism: Pediococcus inopinatus; assembly: GCF_002982135.1. Classification (NCBI taxonomy): domain Bacteria; kingdom Bacillati; phylum Bacillota; class Bacilli; order Lactobacillales; family Lactobacillaceae; genus Pediococcus; species Pediococcus inopinatus. The sequence continues at coordinate 1,473,667 of NZ_CP019981.1, forward strand.
CTGAATCCCGGTGTTGATACCCATGATGGGTCAGGTGAAGATGATAATGACACAATTCGTGTCTTATAATTCCCACGAGTGTAGACAAATCATGTTCGGATAACATTTTGGGATTGATATCAATATCATGTGTCTGTAATTGATAGCGTCCCCCGGTTGTCCTTAATCGCTGATTAAAAAAAGCATGATGTTTAAATTGGCGATGAAAATCTGACAATGAAATTTTTTCCACCAATTGTTGCAATTCAGTATCTGTCATCGCACTGCTTATTCGTTTGGATCAAGCATTGTGAGTTGGATTCGGTGGCGATCTAAATCAACACTCTCCACCCAAACAGTCACAACATCTCCAACCGAAACAACTTCACCTGGATTCTTAATGAATTTCTTCGTCAATTTTGACACATGAACAAGACCATCTTGTTTCACACCGATATCCACAAACGCTCCAAAATCAACAACGTTGCGCACCGTTCCTTGGAGTTTCATGTTAACTTTCAAATCTTGTAAAGTTAAGACGTCACTTCGCAGTAATGGTGCTGGCATGCCGTCTCGCAAATCACGGCCTGGCTTTTTCAAACCAGCGATAATATCTTCTAAAGTTTCTGGGCCCACTTCTAATTCTTGGGCAGTCTCGGATACGTTTAAACGATTCAAGGCTTGGACTGCTTCATCGGTACCGATCTGGTCTAATTTCAATCCAACCATCCCTAGTAACTTTTTAGCGACTTTATAACTTTCGGGATGAATATCCGTATTGTCCAAACCATTTTTCCCTTGCACAATCCGTAAAAAACCAACCGATTGTTCATAAGCTTTCGGTCCTAAGCGAGGAACTTTCTTCAACTGATTTCGGGCTTCATAACTCCCGTTTTCATCCCGCCATGTCACGATATTTTGAGCTGTCGTTTTGGTCAAACCAGAAATATGTTCTAACAGTTGTGGACTGGCTGTGTTTAAATTAACTCCCACTTGGTTAACGGCTGTTTCGATGACCGTATCCAATTGATTGGTTAATTCTTTTTGAGGCACATCGTGTTGATACTGACCAACCCCGACCGCTTTTGGATCAATTTTGATTAGTTCAGCAAGTGGATCTTGTAACCGACGGCCAATACTAATGGCACTTCGTTCTTCAACATGTAACTCCGGAAAAGCATCGCGAGCCGCTTTACTAGCAGAATAAACCGAAGCACCAGCCTCATTAACAATCACATAATAAATTTTACGGGGCATTTCTTTTAAGATATCTGCCACAAATTCCTCTGACTCCCGACTAGCGGTTCCATTACCAATGGCGATCATCTCAACTTGGTAGTCTTCCAAGAATTTTTTAAACTCGCCTGCAGCCGCCTGCCGTTTGGTTGCGGAAGCTGGTTTATGTGGATAAATCACCTTTTTAGCCAAGAATTTACCATTGGGATCCATAATTGCTAATTTACAACCTGTTCGATAAGCGGGATCAAATCCCAGCACAACTTTTCCTTTAATCGGTGCTTGCATCAACAAGTGATACAAATTTTCGCCAAAGACATTGATTGCCTGGGTATTGGCCTCTTCACTTAGCTCATTTCGCAACTCACGCTCGATTGCGGGTCCCATAAACCGCTTGTAGGCGTCTTCGTAAGCTGCCTGCAAATAAGTTGTTGCAGGCCCTTCATGACTACCAATAATACGAAAATGAAGATATCGCATAATCGCAGCTTCGTCCACTTTGATTTGAGCCTTCAAAACGCCCTCTTTTTCACCACGGTTAATCGCCAAAACTCGATGAGACACCATGTTTTCAAGCGATTCATCAAAATCATAATAAAGTTGATAAACACCTTGCTCGTCTTTTTCTTTTCCTTTAGATTTTACTTGTGAACTAAAACGACCATTTTTACGTGTATAGTTTCGAATCCAATCCCGAAATCCGGCGCTATCACCAAAAGCCTCAGCTAAGATTTCATGGGCCCCAGCAAATACATCGTCTTCCGTTTCTACTTCTTGATCGGCGTTAATAAATTCACTGGCTTTTTGTTTTAAGTCAGTTTGTGGGAAGGTTAATAGCCAAAAAGCAAAGGGTTCTAGTCCTTGCTCTTTGGCGATTGTCGCCTTGGTTCGTCGTTTTTGTTTGTAAGGTAAGTAAAGATCTTCAACCGTCTGAATCTTGTCAGCGGCCTTAATCTGTTTTTCCAAAGTAGTGGTTAATTTATCTTGTTCAGCGATTAGCTTTAAAACATCATCGCGTCGTTTTTCCAAAGTTTCTGCGCGGTTATAACTGCTTTGAATTTCACGAATCTGAACCTCATCTAAGCTGCCGGTCCGCTCCTTACGGTAACGCGCAATAAAAGGAACCGTGTCCCCTTCATCAAGTAATCCCAAGGCAGCATGAATTTGCTTGGGACGGATATCTGTTAGTTGTTTTTCAATGATCTTTACAATTCTATCTTCCAAAAAATTTCCACTCCAAACTAAAACTTTAAATTCTCCATCAACGTTAAATACATACAGGTTCAAGTATATCATGAAGTACGCAAGGGAACGAAAACAAGTCAATCAAAACATAAAAAGTCTCCACTGATTTTAGGCTGATTCTCTTCAAAAACAATGGGCTCAGCCGCGAAATTTTTGTTGGTGCTTTAGCACTTACAAAAAGACCAGCCTTTAAGACGCTTTGTGGCTTAAAGCTGTGTCCGCAGCGTTCCAGCCCAATTGTTTTTGAAGAGAACCAGCAAAACCACAACCAAAAAGAGATTCAAAAACGGCAAGCCGTTTTTAAATCTCTTAATCGATTTTTTTTAAATTGTACCCTAACCAACCATTAAATTCATGATCCGCTCAAAACTCTTTGAAACAGCATCTGTATCTTTATCCTGATCTTGTTCGGATTGAGCAAACGCAGCCGAATCCAAACTGCGATTTTCTTCATCAATGCTTTCTAACATTTTTGCGCAATCATCTGCATACGTTTGATAAGCAGAAACGAATTGCTTGTGACGCCCTAAAACTTGAACAGGTGGTTTGGCATTTTTTAAGGTTTGTGCATTTTTTTGATACAGATCGACAGCTTCCTTAAAATTGCTCACAATTTCATGTAGGTCTCGTTCGCCCAATGAATCAATTCCTTTTAAAGCCTGGGTTTTCTTTAAATTTTGGAAGTAAGGATCAACTTGACCGCCCATTTCTTCTGTTGAATCCATAACTTTTCCAATCAGGTTCACATATCCTTGTGGATTTACTTTTCGCACGCTATTTCTCTCCAATCTTATTTAGCAAAACGACGTTGAAACCATTTGACAATTTCAACAATCACTATAATTGATACGGACGCACCACCAACGATTGCCCACTGGTGAACATCTAAATGACTTACGTGGAAAATATCATTTAATCCTGGCACAACAATTGTAGCTGCTAATAGTATAAACGATAACACAATTGACCAGTTAAAGAATTTATTTTTTAAGGTTGTCGCACTGAAAATTGATCCATGAATCGATTTTGAGTTAAACGCATGGAAAAGTTGAATTAATCCTAAGGTTGCAAATGCCATGGTTAAGGCATCCGCATGTGCCTGTGCTTCAGAAGCGTGAACTGGGAACCAAATAGCAATTCCGTACACAGCTAAGGTAATAATACCTTCCAAAAGTCCTTGATAGATGACGTTTGTGGCAACCCCACCGGACAAGAAATTACTCTGACGGCCGCGCGGTTTTTGTTTCATGACATTTTTTTCAGAAGGCTCTAATCCTAACGCAATTGCTGGGAAAGTATCTGTGACCAAGTTAATCCACAAGATATGCACAGGTGCCAAGATTTGCCAACCCATCATGGTCATCACGAACAGCGTCAAAACTTCTCCAAGGTTAGCTGACAGCAAGTACTGGACCGCTTTTTGAATATTGGCAAAAACTTTACGGCCTTCTTCAACAGCAATAACGATGGTTGAAAAGTTATCATCAGCGAGGATCATATCACTGGCACCCTTGGAAACTTCAGTCCCGGTAATTCCCATTGCAATTCCGATATCAGCTTGTTTCAAGGATGGCGCATCATTCACACCATCACCAGTCATCGCCACAACTTTACCTTGTTTCTGCCAAGCGTTCACAATGCGCACTTTATGTTCAGGCGCAACTCGGGCATAGACGGAATATTGTTTTACCTTTTTCGCAAAAGTTTCATCATCCATCGCGTCTAAATCTGATCCAGAAATCACAGCATCTTCTTGACCTTCTTCGATAATTCCCAGACGTTTGGCAATGGCCGAGGCCGTATCGCGGTGATCTCCAGTGATCATCAAAGGACGAATTCCGGCTTGTTTTGCTTCTTCAACCGCTTGTGCCACTTCTGGTCGCTCGGGATCAATCATCCCGATCAAACCAGCAAAAATTAGTTCTTGTTCAACCACTTCAGATTTCAAAGTTTCAGGAATTTCGTCGACAACTTGATAAGCAAACCCTAGAACTCGAATGGCTTGGGTTGCAAGTTCATGATTAGTATCCAAAACCAGCTTTCGTTCTTTGTCGTCCATTGGCTTGATTTCTTCGCCAGATTCAAACAAAGCCGCTCGTTGTAGTAATTCATCAGGAGCTCCTTTGACCGTTTGTAAATAACGGCCATCTGCTAGCTTATTATAGGTAGACATTAATTTTCGTTCTGAATCAAATGGCACTTCCGCCACACGTTCTTCAGATTGAACTAATTGGTCCACATCTTCTTCTTTATCCAAATTAAACTGAATCAAAGCTGTTTCTGTTGGATCACCAATTAAACCATCGTCAGTTTGTTTTGTATCATTATTTAATACCATCAACTCAAACAAATGATTATAAGGATAATCCTTAATCTGTAAATCATGAGCATCATGCAATTCATTATTTACAAAAACTTTTTCAACGGTCATTTTGTTTTGGGTTAATGTTCCTGTTTTATCAGAAGCAATAATTTCAGTGCCACCCAAGGTTTCAACTGCTGGCAGTTTTCGAATGATGGCATGTCTTTTTGCCATGCGCTGTGTTCCTAACGCTAAGGTGATTGTCACAATCGCAGGTAACCCTTCTGGAATTGCCGCAACTGCCAAAGAAATAGCGGTCAACAACATATTAATTAAGGTCTCTTCCCCACGGACCATTCCGACAATAAACACAATCACGGCAATGACTAAAATTAAACCAGTAAGAACTTTACTTAATTGATTTAAATTCTCCTGCAGAGGTGTGGTGTTTTCTTCGGCGTTATTAATCATGTTTGCAATTTGGCCAACCTGGGTTTGCATCCCTGTTGCCACGACAACCCCACTACCACGGCCGTATGTCACGTTACTATTCATAAACGCCATATTGAGTTGATCCCCAATTGGCAATTTTTCATCAGTTAAAACGGCAGTCTTTTTTTCAACTGGCACAGATTCACCAGTTAAAGCTGATTCTTCCATCTTTAAACCCGCTGATTCGAGTAAACGTAAATCTGCAGGAATAATGTCGCCAGCTTCTAAAAGGACAATATCGCCCGGTACGACATCTTCGCTTTTGATGGTCACCACTTTACCGTTGCGCTTCACATGTGCTTGGGGAGCGGATAATTCTTTTAAGGCATCAATGGCTTGCTCAGCCTTGGCTTCTTGAAAAACACCAAAGATCGCATTTAGCACAACCACCAGCAAAATAATAATGGCATCTACACCTTCACCTACGAACACCGAAACCAGCGCCGCGGCAAGTAAGACGATAATCATTAAATCTTTAAACTGCGCAATAAATTTTTGCAGCAAATTCGTGTTTTTTTTGGCCTCTAGTTGGTTTTTTCCGTGCTCTTCCAAGCTTTTTGAAACTTGAGCATCACTTAAACCCTCTTGAGAACTATTTAACGTTTTTAAAACGCCCTCAGTTTGCTGATTATAAAAATTACGCTTTGTGTCCTTCATATGTTTCCTCCTTATATTTTCGGCATACCCGAATCTTTAAAAAAAGACCCGTGCATGCCCACACTAAAATGTGAACATCCACGAGTCTCACTTTTTCAGGCAACACCAGATTTATTCTTGCTGATGACGTTGCCGCAGAAATAACTGCTAGTTACTCCCTCATGATTTGTTGTAAATTTATTATAACTATAAGCACAGGTAATAGCAAGAGATTATCTCTCATAATTACATTAGTCTTAAAATTATTTAAAACTGATCATAGACCGTATATGGTAAATGACGTTTATGAGCGGTCTTTTGATACCAATTTTCGATCTTTTCAGCTGCTTTCTCATCAATATCATGACCTTCGAGATAGTTATCAATATCATTGTAAGTCACGCCCAAAGCTACTTCATCAGGTAAGGCTGGTCGATCATCTTCCAAATCAGCCGTTGGCACTTTTTCATAAAGATGTTTAGGAGCTTCCAAAGCCGCTAAAAGTGATTTGCCTTGCCGTTTATCTAATCGCCAGATTGGCGTCACATCAGCCCCACCATCACCAAACTTAGTATAAAAACCTGTAATGGCTTCGGCGGCGTGATCGGTACCAATCACAATCCCGTTGTTTGCGCCGGCAACCCCATACTGAGCGATCATTCGTTGGCGAGCTTTAATATTACCTTTATTAAAATCAGTAATGGTTAGATCGTTAGCTTCAAGCGCAGTTACCATGGCATCTGCAGCGTCTTTAATATCGACTCGTTTCACCTGATCAGCTTGCATAAATTCGATAGCTTCCATAGCATCAGACTCATCCGCTTGGACGCCATATGGTAACCGAACCGCGATAAACTGATAACTATCATTACCAGTTTCAGCACGCATTTCTGTGATTGCCATTTGAGCTAGTTTGCCGGCGAGAGTTGAATCCTGGCCACCAGAAATGCCTAACACCAAACTTTTAATAAATGTATTTTTCTTTAGGTAAGCCTTCAAGAAATCGATGCTGCGACGAATTTCGACCTCCGGATCAATTTCTGGCTGAACCTTTAAGCTTTTAATTATTTCTTGTTGTAATTCGCGCATCTCTTAGCCTCTCTATTCATTAATCTTTGACGAATTGACAAAATCTCGAACGCCTTTGATACTTGCCATTTTGTGATCATAGCATTCTTGTGATAAATCAACTGGATAGTCCTGAGGATTTAAATCACGTTTATACTCATCCCAAAGTGAATCTAGCATGTCGCGAGAATAAGCCTTAATATCTTTTAATTCTGGTAATTTATAAACTAACTCACCATCTTTAAAAATTTCATGTAATAATGGCCGTGCATTAAAGTCACTGACCGTTTTATTAATGTATGTGTAATTAGGATGGAACATATAAATAGAATCTTGTTCCTGCGGCTTTTCATCCCATAAGGTAATATAATCACCTTCTGATTTGCCATCCCCATTTTTAGAAATTCGCCAGACCTGTTTTTTACCAGGAGTAGAAACTTTTTCAACGTTATTCGAAAGCTTAATGGTATCCACCATCTTACCATCTTCACCTTCAATAGAAACCATTTTATAAACGGCTCCTAAGGCTGGCTGGTCATAGGCTGTAATGAGTTTGGTTCCGACTCCCCAAACGTCAATTTTAGCACCTTGCATCTTTAAATTTTGAATGGTTTTTTCATCTAAATCATTAGAAGCATAGACCTTCGCGTTTGGAAAACCAGCTTCATCTAGCTGCTCACGCACTCGTTTTGAAAGGTAGGCCATATCACCACTATCAATTCGCACGCCTAAGAAATTGTTCTTATCGCCACGTTCTTTAGCAACCTTAATCGCATTCGGCACACCGCTTTTTAATGTGTCATAGGTATCAACCAAGAAAACACAATCATGATGGGTTTCGGCGTATGCCTTAAATGCGTCGTAGTCGTTGCGATAGTATTGAACCAACGCATGGGCATGGGTTCCACTAATTGGAATTCCAAATATTTTTCCTGCCCGCACGTTACTAGTCGCATCAAAACCGCCAATATAAGCGGCCCGGGTTCCCCAAACAGCCGCACTCATCTCTTGAGCACGCCGAGTACCAAATTCTAGCAACGCATCACTGCCAACCACGGATTTAATCCGGGAAGCTTTGGTTGCAATCAAAGTTTGATAATTTACAACATTTAAAATGGCTGTTTCGACTAATTGACAATCTGCCAAAGGTCCTTCAACTTGCATGATTGGCTCGCCGTTAAAAACCAAATCACCCTCTACAGCTGAACGAATGGTCCCTTTGAATTTAAAGTCCTTTAAATAAGCCAAAAAATCATCTGGATAATGTTCCGATTCCTTCAAATAAGCGATATCGGAATCCGTAAAATGAAGATTTTGAATATACTTCACTACGCGTTCCAAACCGGCAAAAATTGCATAGCCATTTTTAAAAGGCATATCACGGAAAAAAACTTCAAAAACGGCATTCTTATTATGAATTCCTTGTTCCCAATAAGTTTGAATCATGTTGATCTGATAGGCATCCGTATGTAACGTTAAACTGTCATCCGGATATTTTTTAGTCATGACGAGTGTACTCCTCAGTTATTTAATGTTTTAATTATATTAACAACGGTTGCACCTATTTTATCATTTTTTCACAGGTGCGTCATTTTCAATACCCGAAAGGATTAATTTTATTATGAATAAGCCATTTTCTAGCATCGAAATTCTAGGCATTCCATTCGCAAACACCACCCGTGATCAATTTGTGAATCAGTTACAAAAGCGAATTAATCACCACGAAAACACGTTCGTAGTTACCGCGAATCCCGAAATTGTGATGTACGCACAAAAAGAACCAAATTATCAAAAATTGATTTTAACGGCTGATTATATCTCACCAGATGGTATCGGCATTGTGAGGGCTTCTCATACGTTAAAGACTCCCCTCTCAGAACGGATTCCGGGCTACGACATTTTTATGGACCTTTTGAATTGGGCAAGTCAGAATCAAAAAAAGGTTTACTTTCTGGGAGCAAAGCCACAGGTTATTCAACAACTTAAATTAAAATTGACGAAAGATTTCCCTGGATTGAAACTCGTTGGCGCGCATGATGGCTATTTTAAATCAGAAACAGAAATCGTTGCGACAATCGAAAAGCAACAACCAGACATTATTTTTGTGGCCACAGGATTTCCTAATCAAGAAAAATTTATTGCTCGCAATCGCCATCTAACTAAGGGATTATGGATGGGTGTGGGTGGTAGTTTTGACGTCTTCGTGGGGGCCGTCAAACGTGCTCCAAAATGGTGGCAAACTCATCACTTAGAATGGTTTTACCGTTTAGTGACAGATCCGCGCCGTTTGAAACGCCAGCTTATCATTCCCCAGTTTATGTGGAAAATTCATCAACTTAAAAAATAACAAAAAATCGTGATCAACTTGGCATCCTAATTCAGGAATGCTAAGCTGACCACGATTTTTTGTTTTAATTAACGATTTAAGTAGAATTCGAAACGTTCGCCCACATATTGGGTACGCACGTACTCAAACGGTTTACCATCTTGTAAATAAGAAACTTGACGCAACCGTAAGATCGCATCCCCACGTTTGACCGAGAGATACTCAGAAATCTTTTCTGAAGCTAACATTGCCGATACCGTTTGCGTAGCTTTCCCCGGAACTAACCCAGCTTTTTTCTCCAAGGTTCCATAAAGCGAGCTTGTCACTTCTGCTTTACTGAAATCCTTAACCAGCTTTTCTGGGACTGTCGCTGTTTCAAAACAAATTGGTAACCCATCAGCATAGCGAATTCGTTCCATTCGCAAAACTAACTCACCGTCGCCTAATTCCAGCTTCTCGCTCTCGCTCATAGAAGGCTGGCTGGCATGGTATGAAATTGTCTTACTAGAAGGCTTTTTCCCCTGGGCGAGCATTAAGTCCGTGAAACTTGTGACACCAGACATTTTTTCTTGCACCTTTTGATTAGCCACAAATGTCCCTGAACCCACACGGCGTTCTAAAATACCTTCGTCCACCAAGGTTTGAATGGCCTGTCGTAAGGTCATCCGGCTCACGCCAAACTGATCAGATAGGTCACGCTCTGCTGGAATTCGATCGCCAACGGCCCATTTTCCAGCCTCAATTGATCGTTTTATTTCATTATGAATTTGAATATAAATGGGAGATCCCACGTCTCCACCTCCTATAAACGAGCTAATAATCCTATTATACCAACAAATTAAGCCGTTCGAAAATTATTTATCTGAATTTGAAAATTCGCGTCCATAACTGTAAGTTGCTAATTTGTTCAAGTTATCGTCAAACAAGTTTAAATCAGCATCCTTACCAACTTCAAGGGTTCCCTTACTGTCCAAACCAAATTCATTAGCTTGGTTTACAGAACTCATTTGAACGGCGTCTTCAATACTGCATCCCATGAATTTCATTGCGTTCTTGAAAGCATCCGTAAATTCAAGGACAGATCCTGCTAAAGTGCCATCAGCTAAACGAGCCTGCTTGTCTTTAACATAAACTTTTTGACCGCCAAGTTCACTTTCGCCTTCTGGCATGCCTTTTGACCGCATTGAATCTGTAACCAATTCAATTCGCTCTGGTCCCTTAACTTCGTATGCTAAACGCAACATGTCAGGAACAATATGGAATCCATCACAAATTAATTCTGCATAGATGTTATCTTCTAACATTACATGACCAGTCACACCTGGTTCACGATGTTTCCACTCACGTTGGGCATTGTATAAATGAGTTCCGTGACTGACTTTACTATTTAATAAATCTGCTCGTTTGGCATTACTATGACCAACTGATGGCACAATGCCATGTGCTAAACAGTAAGATTCAAATTCATCAGCACCCTTATCTTCAGGAGCCATAGTGATTAATTTAACTAAGCCATTTGCTGACTTGTTCCATTGTTCTAATAACTTAGTATCAGGATCTTTAATGTATTGTTCTGGTTGAGCGCCTTTGAAAGTAGCTGAAATGAATGGGCCTTCCAAATGCACACCTTTGATAACGGGATTAACCGCAGCAGCCTTGGTCACCCCTTTCATCGCATGATCAATATTTTCATTAGATTGCGTCATGGTTGTACAGAAATAAGTGGTAATTCCTTCTGTGCGTGTCATCTTAGTAACCATTTCATTAATTTGGTCTGCGTCACCATCCATGGCATCGAAACCATAGCCACCATGACTGTGAACATCGATAAATCCAGGTGTCACAATCGTTTCTGCAGCAAAATGGATTTCATCATCTGGCAATGGTCGGAATTCGCTCATTGGTCCAACGGCTTCAATTTGTTTGTTAAAACGAATGAATCCATCATCAATTTTTTCTAAACCAGTATAAATTGTGGCATGTTTCAATACAGTACTCATTAGTTAAAAATCTCCCTCGCCTTTATTTAAGTTCATTATAATCGGTATAGACCACAACTGCAAGTAGAAACTTTAACTTCACCCATTTTCCAGCAAATAATGACTATCAATCATATTCTTTCGTTTTAAAGTTAAAAACAATTGCTTTTTAGACCCAGATATAATACTATGATTGCAACAACTTACAAAAAGTAAGCAAAAAAATAAATAGAGGTGGACAACTTATGGTAGACGTAAATAAATTAGAATTCGGTATTGAAACTTTTGGCGATATCGTTGCCAATGAAGATGGTAGTTTAAAGTCAGCAGCAGAGTCAATTCGACAAATTATTCACGAAGGTGAAATTGCCGATCAGTACGGCATCAACGTAATCGGTGTTGGTGAACATCATCGCCCAGATTACAGTGTCTCTAGTCCTGAAACAGTACTCGCAGCCATTGCATCAGTTACTAAAAATATTAAATTAGCCACTGCCGTTACTGTATTAAGTTCCGATGATCCAGTTCGCGTTTATGAGCGTTTTGCCACATTAGATGGGTTGTCCAATGGTCGCGCACAGGTTATGCTCGGTCGTGGTTCATTTACTGAGTCGTTTCCTTTATTTGGTTATGATTTAACCGACTACGATGATCTTTTCAATGAAAAACTAGAACTCTATAAACAATTACGAACAGAAAAAGCCGTGACTTGGTCTGGTAAATTCCGTCCTGCTTTAAAAGATCAGGAAGTTTATCCAAAAACTGAACATGGCGAATTAGAAACCTATATCGGAATTGGCGGTTCCCCAGAGTCAATTATCCGAGCAGCTCGTTTCGGCTATAAAGTTATTCTGGCCATTATCGGTGGGCAAGCCGATCGCTTCAAACCTTATATTGATCTTTACCACGAAGCAGCTAAAAAACTCAATATGCCAGAATATCCAGTTGCCGTTCATTCTCACGGCTTTATTGCTGACGACGAAGATGAAGCTGTCGAAGTCGCTTTTGAAAACATCAAAGCTAATTTTGATCGGATTGGTTTAACCCACGGATGGGCCCCAATGAGTCGCGAACAGTTTGATGGTGAAACTAAAAATGGTTCGTTTTATGTTGGCACCCCTGAAGTGGTTGCACAACGAATCGCTAGGACAATTGATTTACTTGGTTTAGGCCGCTTCGATTTGGTTTATGGTGCCGGTAATCAGACCGTGGCCCAACGAGAACGAATGATTGAACTCTTTGGTACTAAAGTTATTCCGCGAGTTAAAGAAATCTTGCTCGAAAAGGAGGCCGCAAAATCATGACAATCAAACGAGTTGGTATTATTGGTGCCGGTAAAGTCGGGATTGTTCTAGCCGTACTTGCTTTAAACGCCGGTTATGAGGTCCGAATTTCTGGTTCCGGATCAGTCGAAAAAATTGCGCTCACAATTAAAACACTGGTTCCTGGTGCGATTGCTTCGGAAAATAAAGATGTGGTTGCTAACAGCGACATTATTATCTTGGCCATTCCCCTAAGCCGATATAAAAATATTGATGCTGATCTGCTTAAAGATAAATTAGTTATCGATGCCACAAACTACTGGTGGGAAACTGATGGGATTCGTGAGGAAGTTTTGGATGCTGATTCAACTTCCAGTGAACAAGTCCAGGCTTATTTTAAGCATGCAACCATCGTCAAAACTTTTAATCACATGGGCTATCATAATCTGCAAGAAGAAGCTGCTTCGAAAAATTCTTCTAAACGCAAAGCTTTATTTGTAACCGGAAATAATCACGAAGCGGTTGACAAAGTTGCTCAATTTGTTGAATCCATGGGTTTTGATCAAGTTGTCCATTATAACCTTGCTGATGGTATTATGACCGAGCCCGGCAGTCCCTTGTTTGGGGCTAGTTTAACCTATCAAGATCTCAAACAAACTATTGACCATTTTGATCAAACTGAATTCGGTAAAAAAATTGCCGCATCAAAATTAAATTAAGCATAATTAAAACACCTCTACGCATTTTGCATAGAGGTGTTTTTGTTTAAAACCTTATTCTTCGGTTTCTTTAGCAATCGTGGCATCAATCCCCTTCACAACGGAGGTCATAAACCCAGCTTCTTCCATTGCTAAGAAACCCGCCACTGTGGTTCCACCAGGCGAAGATACTTTATCAATTAATGCGGCTGGATTTTCATCGGCCGCCAACACCATTTTGGCACTGCCGTTAACCACCTGAGCGGCAATTTCAGTAGCTGCCTGTTTAGTTAGCCCGTATTTAACGCCTGCTCGCGATAAAGCATCAATAAAGAAATAGGCGTATGCCGGCGCACTTCCGGCAATTGCACCAAATGTGCTGAAATCGGCTTCCGAAATCTCCATCACTTTCCCGACCAATTCAAAGATATATTTTCCATTTTTTATAGGTGCCAGATTTAGATTGAGATTGCCGCTAGCAGCGAGTCCCGTCATCCCTTCACCAATTTCAACATTCACATTAGGCATGACCCGTAAAACCGGCCAATTTCCGATAATCGCCTGCATTTGTGCAATGCTTAATCCAGAAACCACTGATGCCAAGAGCTTCTTATCAGTTTGTAATTCTGCTTTGATTGATCGCAAAACTGCTTCCGCAATGGTTGGCTTAACTGCCAACACCACAACATCCGCTTTTTTAGCTACGGCTTCATTACTAGCTTCGATCACTAATTGATTTTGTTTCGCAAATGCCTCGTAGTGTTCAAGATGTCCACTATGCACAAGAATGTCTTCACCAGAAAAACCGGCTTTAACCATCCCTGTAATAATTGCTTTTGCCATGTTTCCAACACCTATAAATCCAACTTTCATTTTGACACGCTCACTTTCGTTTTCTATATCTGTATTTTATCATGTTTTTTGTATATGTACCCTTCCATACTTGGCTTCGCACAACTTTTGGCAGATTTTAAACTTGATTTAATCTGTTTCCTTTATAGTTTTAGCATAGCTCCTATAGAAAAATCTTTACTTACAATTAGGAAATTATATATATTTGATGACATCCAACAATCACAAGGCGTAAAATTAGGTTAAAAATAGGGGAGGTAACTTTTATGTGTGGATTCGCAGGTTGTTTAACAGACCGTTCTCTAACTGAAAAAGCTACTTATGATCAAACTGTCCATACCATGACAAAGATGTTGGTACATCGTGGACCGGATGACAGTGGTTATTTTTCAGATGATCACATTACCATGGGCTTTCGTCGCCTAAGTATTATCGATTTGGATGGTGGTCATCAGCCACTTTCTTACGATGACGAACGTTACTGGTTAACTTTTAATGGCGAAATTTATAATTTTATCGAATTACGTGAAAACCTCATTAAAGAGGGTTACTCATTTAAAACAAAATCAGATTCAGAAGTTATCTTAGCTTTATACGCAAAATACCATTCTGATGCGACTAAATATTTACGAGGCATGTTTGCCTTTGTCATCTGGGATAAAAAGGAACAAACCCTTTTTGCAGCCCGAGATCAATTTGGCATTAAACCTTTCTACTACGCTATTCAAGATGATAACTTTTTCTACGCGTCCGAAAGTAAAGCCATTTACAAAATTTTGAAATCAAAAACATTTGATGAGGATGCGCTACAAGATTACATGACTTTCCAATTTGTTCCCGAACCAGAAACGCTTACTCATGAAATTCAGATGTTAGCTCCAGGTTGTACGCTAACTAAAAAATTAGGCGAAGCACCTGTTATTAACCGCTATTTCCACCGCGAGTTTCATCCTGTAATTAAGCCGGAAGCGGATTATGTCAAAAGTGTCCGTGATGTGCTGATCGATTCCGTTAAAATGCATATGCGTTCCGATGTGCCAGTCGGCTCCTTTTTATCCGGTGGAATCGATTCTTCAATCATTGTGGCCATCGCCAAAAATTTCAATCCCCACTTGGAAACCATCTCAGTTGGCTTTGAACGAGAAGGTTACAGTGAATTAGATGTTGCCCAAGAAACAGCCGAAAAATTGGATGTAAAAAATTACAGCATGATCATTACGCCGGAAGAATTTATGAAGATCTTTCCTAACTTTGTCTTTAGTATGGATGATCCGTTGGCTGATCCGGCTGCTGTCCCTCAATATTTCTTGGCCAAAGAAGCCGTTAAACACGTTAAAGTTGCTCTAACTGGTGAAGGCGCTGATGAGTTATTTGGTGGCTATACTATTTATCACGAGCCAGAATCTCTGCGGGCATTCAAATATACACGCCCCATCAATTCCGCCCTCAACCATTTGGCAAGATTAATTCCTGAAGGTGTTAAAGGTCGCTCATTTCTGATGCGGGGAACCACCCCACTGGAAGATCGGTACGTGGGCAATGCATTTATTTTTAATGAAACGGAAAAACATGCTTTCTTTAAAAATTATGACAACAAACACCCATTTCAGACAATTACGAAACCTTTCTATGCGGAATCTAAAGCATATGATCCCATCACCCAAATGCAGTTCATTGATATGCACACGTGGCTAAATGGTGATTTGTTGCACAATGCCGATCGGACCACGATGGCTCACAGCTTGGAATTGCGGACACCTTTCGTTGATCGTGAGGTTTACAAAGTCGCTTCAACCATCCCTGCTGATTTACGAATTGCCCACGGCACGACCAAGTACATTTTACGAAAAGCGGCCGAAGGAATCGTTCCTGACCACGTTTTAAACCGTAAAAAACTCGGCTTTCCAGTTCCTATTCGCTTTTGGTTAAAAGACGAAATGTACGACTGGGCACGTTCAATTATCAATGAATCACAAACTGGCCAATACCTTAATAAAGATTATTTCTTGAAATTATTAGAAGACCATCGTAATGGCGTTCGCGATAATTCACGGAAATTATGGGCTGTTTTAACCTTCATGACCTGGTACCGCCTTTATGTGGAAGCCCCCGTATTTGAACAACCTAAGGAGTTGTTAAAGTAAAAATGGATATAGATATAATCGTACAAAAATTTGGTGGGTCCTCTGTTAAAGACGAGTCAGCCAGACTCAAAGCGTTAAAACATGTGAAAGCAGCTGTCCAACAAGGCAATAAAGTTATTGTGGTTGTCTCTGCGTTTAGAAGTCACGAGACTCCTTATGCCACTGACGCGCTTTTAAACTTGGTTCATGCTGAACAAACTAACCTTACAAATCGGGAACTCGACATGTTAATGTCCGTTGGTGAAACTATTTCTGCGACTGTCTTTACCGAACTCGCCTTAGAACAAGGGCTAAAAGCGATGACGCTGACGGGCCATGATGCGGGAATTATCACAAATGATGAATTTCAGAATGCCAAGATTTTAAAAGTTGATCCCCAACCTATTCAGGGCGCGTTTCAAACCGCGGATGTTGTGGTCGTTACTGGTTTTCAGGGTGCGACAAAGGACGGCCGCATCACAACGATTGGTCGCGGGGGCTCTGATGTATCTGCTACAATTTTAGGTGCTGCCTTAAATGCCACTCGAGTTGATATTTTTACAGATGTTGACGGGATTATGACGGCTGACCCGCGCTTGGTCACCCATGCTCGCTGTCTTAAAACCATCAGCTACGAAGAGCTTGCCAACATGGCAGTGAACGGTGCGCGTGTGATTCATCCCCGGGCTGTTGAAATTGCAAAACAAGCTAACTTAACCATGCGGATTCGTGCTACTTATCAGCAGCCGACTGAATTAGGAACTTTAGTGACTAACCACGCTGCATCTGTAAAACACTACCGTTCTGTGACTGGGATTGCCCATCAAACCGATCTCACGCAATTTTCCGTTTCAACTGACAAAGTTTCATCTGCCGAAATTTTTCAACTGCTCGCAGCTCACCAATTAAGTATCGATTTTATCAATATTTCCAATCATCAAGTTGTGTTCAACTTAGTCAACGGTGATGCCCCGCTTGCAGAAACTGTCTTTAAAAAGTCAGAGATTATCTATCAGATCGTTTCAGATTGTGCAAAGGTGGCGGTGGTTGGGGCTGGAATATCTGGCACACCAGGAATTACTGCTCGCATTGTAACGACTTTGGCCGCCAACCATATTCATATTTTGCAATCTACCGATAGCTACACGACCATTTGGATACTAGTCAAACAAACAGATCTAAAAACGGCCTTAAACGTTCTCCACGATGAATTTTTAGGCGCTTATCAACAAGGAAAAGTTTAAAACAAAAATCCGAGGAGGGTTTACTCAATGAAAGTTACCAAATTAATTAACAGTTTAAAATTCAAACAGGTTAAGCCAGCAATTACCAGTGATTTCGACGTCACTATGCTGACACAAGATACCCGTGAAGTGCAACCCGGCGCAATGTTTATCGCCGTGGATGGCTATCATGTGGACGGCCACAAACTAGCTCCTCAAGCTGTTGAAAAAGGTGCTGCAATCATTGTTGCCCAAAAACGGATCGACGTTTCTGTTCCTGTTATTTACGTTCAAAATACCGAACGGGCCATGGCAATTCTAGCGGATGTCTTTTATCAAGCTCCTAGTCAGTCAATGCGTATGATTGGTGTGACCGGTACAAACGGCAAAACAACCGTTACCCACTTGATCGAACAAATTTATCGCGACCAGCACCAAGCAACCGGTCTTATTGGGACAATGTATCGTAAAATTAAGGATGAAGTTCTTCCAACCAATAATACAACTCCGGATGCAATTACCACACAACGTACCTTAGCCAAGATGCACCAAGCAAATGTTGAAACGGTCGCAATGGAAGTTTCCTCAATTGCGTTAGATCTTGGGCGCGTGTGGGGCATTGATTTTGACATCGCAGTGTTCACTAATCTTACTCGTGATCATCTGGATTTTCACAAAACTATGGAAAATTACATTCACGCCAAAAGTCTCTTATTTTCCCAGTTAGGAAATAAGTATACTGCTGATGGTACAAGCAAAGTGGCTGTTTTGAACACAGATGATCCTGTAGGCCGGGAGTTTGAACAGTATACGGCGGCTCACGTGTTAACCTATGGCTTAAATTCTGACGCGATGATTCACGCTCAAAATGTGCAGATTTTCAGGCACGGTACGGAATTTGACCTAGTAGTTTTTGGTGAAATTACGCATGTCACAATGAAATTAATTGGACAGTTTAACGTTTATAATATGTTGGCTGCATTTGCGGCTGCTTATGCTAGTGGTTTGCCTAAGGATCAGATTATCCAGTCTCTAGAAAAAGTTACTGGCGTCAAAGGCCGTTTTCAATCCATCCCCTCAGATACGGGTGTGCGAGTAATTGTAGACTACTCGCACACCCCAGACAGTCTTTTAAACGCGCTGAAAACTATTAATACGTTTGCTGAAAAAGATGTTTATTGCATCATCGGTTGCGGTGGTGATCGGGACCATGGCAAACGTGAACAGATGGCAAAAATTGCGGTTCAGGATAGTACCAAACCAATATTCACTTCTGATAATCCCCGAACAGAGGACCCAGAAGCCATTCTTAAGGATATGATTGCCGGGGTTCCTGATGCCAATGTCCCAGTGTATGTAGATCGTCGTGAAGCCATTCAAGAGGCTGTTAAGGATGCTAAACCTGGCGATGTTATTTTAATTGCTGGAAAAGGCCACGAAGATTATCAAATTATTGGTAACACCAAGCACCACTTTGACGATAGCGAGGAAGCTGCAAAAGCCCTCGCGTTGAAACCAGTGTTGACTAAAAAATTAGTTTAATCTAAAAAAAGACTACGGATAGCAAACGTGTATGTTTTCACGATGCTATCCGTAGTCTTTTTCTAGTAAAGATCGTTAAAACTCAGTTTAAGTTGATGATCAGTAGGAATGGTAATTTGCTTATCTTGAACAAGCAGGGTTCCACCCTTTTTCGTTGCTTGAATCAGTAAATACTTATTTTTAGATTCAAGAGATACATAATCTCCTTTTTCACTAAGGGGAAACTTCGCGTTAAAATCACCTAACAGAGAGAGTTGGGGCTCAATTTCAAACGTTTTGTAACCCGCCTGAGTGGGTCTTAAACCCACCAAATACCGACCAATTAAGTAAATTGGACTTGCGCCCCATGCATGGCATAAACTTTTTCCATATTTATCCCCGTACATCGCATATCGAGCTGCTCCTTTTTCTTTTGGATCAAAGTATTCCCAAAACGTGGTTGCTCCGTTGTCTAACATACCACCCCAATAAGTTTTAATTGTATCCAGCACATCTTGGTAACTCCCGACTTTGGCTAACGCCTCTAGTTCCCAAAATTTAAAATAAGGCGTATTGATGGTCGCAATTAAGGGATTTCGTAATACCTTCTTTACAATTGTTTGTGTTCTTTTTTCATCCACATAATCAAACAAAATGGCAAAGATATTCGCGTGTCTGGTGACGTGTCGTTTTCCTGACTCATAACTATCAATATAGGCTTGCTTTCCTTCATCCCAAAAATATTTATCAATATTTACTCGTAGTCGTTGATAAGTAGCTTCATACTCTTGAGCGTCTTGATTTAACAGCTTAGAAATTTTAATCACACTTTGTAAAGCTCGCGCCAAGACCATTTGTTCTGCACATAGGGTCCCTTCATGATCAAAATCAGCCCAATCAATATAAATCCAATCGCCTTTACGTTCATGAATAAATCCTAGTTTATCCGTTGCTTCAAGTGAAAAATCAATTAATTGTTTCATTTTTGGATAAACAACCTCCACAAATGTTTTATCCGCAAATGTTTCATAATATAACTCAATACTAATTAACCAGTACATGGAATAATCCACAATGGTATCCAAGTGTTGCTTGATATCGAGCTCCCCGCGTAAACCTAGCACTGTCCGTTCGACAATTTCTTTATCAAAAAAGTCATACCGATTCATGTAAAAACACTGAAAAGCATCACCGGCCCAGACCCAACGATCGCGTTTAATTCCATCAATAAAAAAGATTCCGGAACACAGACGCAAGGTACGGTCCGAGACTCGCCAAATCTGATTTAGTTTAGAATCATGTGACTCAAAAGCCCCGATTTTCGGAAATTTAACAAATTCAAAATTCACAAATATTGTCCCAATATCATCCAAACTGGAAATATCAGGAACGTAGATGTAACGAAAGGCACGTAATTTAGTCGTAAATGTTTTGTTGCTTTCATCATAGGAACCATCTGGATCGTCGTGCATCCTAATTTCATGTTTTAAGTAAGCATCTGCAACATCCAAAGCTTCGGTGCGGCTTTCCCCATAACACAATACCATCGTTTGAAATTGTTCGAAAAATTGAATCATAGTTTTAGCAGTTAGGTCATGCCCAAAATCTAATAAAGTCCCGCCATTAACAATTTCAATCCTTTTGGCATTCTGGATTTTATGTGAATATTCAAAATGCATTGGATTCTGTTTGCTATTCGTGAAAAACTGACTTGTTCCGGCAATTACATCGTCACCCAGAAAATTAGAAGCCTTCCAACTATGATCACTATAAATTTCCTTACCTTCAATAAATGCGCATGGCAACCCTGAAAGATTTCCAACGTAAATTTCGATCCGAAAATGGCCAGCCGGACATGTCATTTGACTGCCCAAAATAAACTTCGTTTCCTGACTATCCTCCAGATTAATCAGCTTGCCATATCCCTTACCTTGAATGATAGTTGAAAACGTTTGTGCGTGATCAAACTGGAATTCTTTCCAAAAATAAACGTTATGATTCCAACCCGAAGTATACCAGTAAGCGGGCCAATTCATCCCCCGCTCTTCACGATCAAAGTTTTGTTTCATTGCTTGATAGATTGCAAAATCTCCATGATACCAGATCCAACTTGCCATATTTTTACCTTTCATATAAGTGACCTATTCACAATTTTAGACCACCTAATCCTATTTATCCGCTTACATATATTAAACCACTTTCTACAAATCTCTGTATAAAAAAACTGCTATATGACTAATCTAATGTCATATAGCAGTTTTTATTAATTTATTGGGCTAGATGGGATCGAACCATCGCATCTCGGGATCAAAACCCGATGCCTTACCGCTTGGCTATAGCCCATTCATAAAATGGAAGGGAGTGGATTCGAACCACCGAACCCGAAGGAGCGGATTTACAGTCCGCCGCGTTTAGCCAGACTTCGCTACCCTTCCCTATGAATTGCTTCAACGTTTGAAACGCATCCGACTAAAATATAATACCGAAAATCCAGACAAATATCAAGTCTTTTTAGCAAATTCGTTTAAAAAATCTTCAAAAATCATAATTCAAAGTAAGCTAATCGTGCTTGCCACTCTTCTAAAAACGTATTATGCTGCCATTCGTTGATCCTCTTATTATGATACCCCACTGCTTGGTCATAGTACACCGTTTCCGAAAATTTCTTTGGCTTAGGATGAATATGCATATGGCCAAACACCACAATTTCAGTCTTGAATTTTTCCAATAACTTTCCTAATCGTGCGCTACCCATATACGCATTAGCCATGTTCCAAACATTTCCCTCTGGGGCATACCGAATATAGTCACGCCGCGGAACAAAATGTGTATAGTATAAAACCCGTTTATGAGCCTTCTCAGCCATTTTAAACTGTTTGGTACTCTCATCCAAAACCAAGTCCATTCGTTCACCATCGGTCATTGTTTGCTGAATAGCACCATCTATCCAGTACGCTCGTTTCCAAGTTTCAAAATTGGCGATGGTTTTATCTGGAAGATTATCAGCAAATCCATAATCATACCAGCCATTATTCCCGATCAGACGCCAATTTGTGCCAGGAATATCTAAAAATTGATTATGCATATAGCTAACATCTATTGTACTTTCAAGTTCAGCAAAAGTAACTCCTTGAACCATATCGTGATTGCCAGCAATAAATTTTACTAATGTCTGTGATCCCAATTCCGCCTGCAAACTTCGCACGTAGGCTAGGCTTTTGCCAAAATCATTAAACAAATCTCCAGCAATCAAGTAAATTTCAACATTTTCATTGGCCAAATAGTCAGCCTGTGCTTTGATTGTTTCACTTACATCAAGCCGATTCACATCAAAATGGTTGTCACTAGTAACTGCAATTTTCATAATTTCACCTGTGCTTTTCAAAAACTGATTAATATTTAATTTTACGCTTAATTTTAACTAAAATCCCCTAAAAGACCTTGCCAAATAAAAAAGACCAGTCCTGTAAAACAGAAACTGATCTAGCTTTTTAAAATTTAATTGATTCCAACCATCTTTGAAGAGATCCATCGCGACATAAGTAGCAACAAAAAGCCTACAACGATGCTCACAGCCCCAACAATTAAGAAGTAAGGAACTTCTGTGGCACTGGTGTAAAAACGCACAATCTGCGAATTAATGGCCTGTCCTGCAGCATCAGCTAAGAACCACATACTCATCATCTGAGAACTAAATGCTTTTGGTGCGAGTTTAGTCGTTACTGACAATCCAATTGGTGAAATCAACATTTCCCCAATTTCTACAATTGCCCAACTACCAACCAACCAAAGTGGATTAATTTTTCCAGCCGTTCCAAATAACATTCCTGGAAGGGCAATGAATAAATATGATAGTCCTGAAAAACCAAGTCCATAAGCAAACTTTCGTGGTGATGAAGGTTGTTTATTACCCATTTTAATCCACATCCATGCAAAGAATGGTGTGTAAAGCATAATGAATAGCGGATTTAAAGATTGAAATTGCGAAGCAGATAACGTTATGAAGCCCAAATGTAGCTGAGTTCTTTGAGCCGCAAATAAGGCAAGAACAACTGACCCTTGTTCTTCAATAGCCCAAAAAATGACAGCCGCAATGAATAAGGGAATATAAGCCAAAAGTCTTGAACGTTCGATTTTAGTAACTTTATTACTAGAAAACATTAAAACAAAATAGACAATCGGGGTTGCGACAGCAATTATACTCAGCAATAAGACTACATTATCAATGTTCATAATGTTAGCAAGTTTCATTGCAACCAGAACTAATGCAAAAATCACTACACCAATTGCAACAGACCACTCAATCTTGCGGGCATCTTTAGGTTCAATCGGATCTGATGGGTACAAACTATCTTTACTTAAGTATTTTTTACCACCTAAGTAATACTGTAGTAACCCAAAAAACATTCCGATGGCTGCAAGAGAAAATCCTGCATGAAAGTTAACTTGTGCACCAACCCAACCAACTAATAATGGTGCAATCAAGGCTCCTAAATTAATTCCGAAAACAAAAATACTAAATCCAGAATCACGACGAATATCATCCTCTGTATACAGGCCCCCAACCATTTCAGAAACATTAGGTTTTAGCAACCCAGTCCCAATTACAATTAAACCAATTGAAATAAATAACCCGGGAGCCCCAAATGGTAACGCAAGAGCAATGTGTCCAAACATAATGAAGATTCCGCCTAAAAATACGGTTCTTCTTGGTCCAAGAATTCGGTCACTCACAAATCCACCGATCACACTTGTAAGGTAAACTAATGAACCATAAATGGACATAACCGAAGCAGCTGTTACCTGACTAAAACCTAAACCACCCTTGGAAACTGCGTAATACATATAGAAAAGTAGAATGGCACGCATTCCATAGTAACTGAAACGCTCCCACATTTCCGTAAAGAACAATGTTGATAGTCCTCTTGGTTGTCCAAAGAAGGACTTATCATTGCTTACGTCGCTTTTGTTATTCAATTTATTTCTTCCTCCAAACATCTCTTGGTAATTAAAATTGATTGTTTCTAGCAGTATTGCTTCCCAAATTCTCCTAAAAACAACAAAAGACACCTTTTGAGGTGTCTTACAATGCCGGCTAGGCGACTTGAACACCCGACCCTCGGTTTACGATACCGATGCTCTACCAACTGAGCTAAGCCGGCATTATAGAAAAAGATGCTAACTTTCAATTCAGAAGGTTAACATCTATCACTACTCCGGCAGGCGGACTCGAACCGTCGACAACCTGATTAACAGTCAGGGGCTCTACCAACTGAGCTATGCCGGAATAAACGCATGGCAACGTCCTACCCTCGCAGGGAGCGATCCCCCAACTACTCTCGGCGTTAAGAAGCTTAACTTCTGTGTTCGACATGGGAACAGGTGTATCCTTCTCACTATCGTCACCACACTTCTCCGATCCACTTCCGCGGCTCGTGTGAAAGAAATTTATTCTCTCAAAACTAAATAATATCGAAATCTTCTCTTTGAGAACACCACTTTGTGGTTAAGTCCTCGACCGATTAGTATTGGTCCGCTCCATGTATCACTACACTTCCACTCCCAACCTATCTACCTGATCATCTCTCAGGGGTCTTACTTCCATAAATGGAATGGGAAATCTCATCTCGAGGCGAGTTTCACACTTAGATGCTTTCAGCGTTTATCTCATCCATACGTAGCTACCCAGCGATGCTCCTGGCGGAACAACTGGTACACCAGCGGTATGTCCATCCCGGTCCTCTCGTACTAAGGACAGATCCTCTCAAATTTCCTACGCCCGCGACGGATAGGGACCGAACTGTCTCACGACGTTCTGAACCCAGCTCGCGTACCGCTTTAATGGGCGAACAGCCCAACCCTTGGGACCGACTACAGCCCCAGGATGCGATGAGCCGACATCGAGGTGCCAAACCTCCCCGTCGATGTGAACTCTTGGGGGAGATAAGCCTGTTATCCCCAGGGTAGCTTTTATCCGTTGAGCGATGGCCCTTCCATACGGTACCACCGGATCACTAAGCCCGACTTTCGTCCCTGCTCGACCTGTCTGTCTCGCAGTCAAGCTCCCTTGTGCCTTTACACTCTGCGAATGATTTCCAACCATTCTGAGGGAACCTTTGGGCGCCTCCGTTACTCTTTAGGAGGCGACCGCCCCAGTCAAACTGCCCACCTGACACTGTCTCCCGCCACGCTTAGTGGCGCGGGTTAGAGGGTTCACACAACGAGGGTAGTATCCCACCAACGCCTCCACCGAAACTAGCGTTCCGGTATCTACGGCTCCTACCTATCCTGTACAAGTTGTACAAACACTCAATATCAAGCTACAGTAAAGCTCCATGGGGTCTTTCCGTCCTGTCGCGGGTAACCCGCATCTTCACGGGTATTATAATTTCACCGAGTCTCTCGTTGAGACAGTGCCCAGATCGTTACACCTTTCGTGCGGGTCGGAACTTACCCGACAAGGAATTTCGCTACCTTAGGACCGTTATAGTTACGGCCGCCGTTTACTGGGGCTTCATTTCAAAGCTTCGCCGAAGCTAACTCATTCACTTAACCTTCCAGCACCGGGCAGGTGTCAGCCCCTATACGTCATCTTACGATTTTGCAGAAACCTGTGTTTTTGATAAACAGTCGCCTGGGCCTATTCACTGCGGCTGATCTTGCGATCAGCACCCCTTCTTCCGAAGTTACGGGGTCATTTTGCCGAGTTCCTTAACGAGAGTTCTCTCGCACACCTTAGGATACTCTCCTCGACTACCTGTGTCGGTTTGCGGTACGGGTAGTTAAACTCTAACTAGAAGCTTTTCTCGGCAGTGTGACATCAGGAACTTCGCTACTTAAATTTCGCTCCCCATCACAACTTGTCCTTAAAAGATAAAGCATTTGACTCTATCTAAGACTTGTTGCTTGGGCACACTTATCCAACTGTGTGCTTTCCTTAGCCTACTGCGTCCCTCCATTGTTCAAACAAGTTTAACTAGTACAGGAATCTCAACCTGTTATCCATCGTCTACGCCTCTCGGCCTCGACTTAGGTCCCGACTAACCCTGGGAGGACGAGCCTTCCCCAGGAAACCTTAGTCATTCGGTGGACAGGATTCTCACCTGTCTTTCGCTACTCATACCGGCATTCTCACTTCTAAGCGCTCCAACAGTCCTCACGGTCTGCCTTCATCGCCCTTAGAACGCTCTCCTATCACGCCACCTTACGGTGGCATCCACAGTCTCGGTAATATGTTTAAGCCCCGGTACATTTTCGGCGCAGAATCACTCGACTAGTGAGCTATTACGCACTCTTTAAATGATGGCTGCTTCTGAGCCAACATCCTAGTTGTCTATGCAACTCCACATCCTTTTCCACTTAACATATATTTAGGGACCTTAACTGGTGGTCTGGGCTGTTCCCCTTTCGACGATGGATCTTATCACTCACCGTCTGACTCCCGGACATAAATCAATGGCATTCGGAGTTTATCTGAATTCAGTAACCCTAGATGGGCCCCTAGTCCAAACAGTGGCTCTACCTCCATGATCCTAAGTCCGAGGCTAGCCCTAAAGCTATTTCGGAGAGAACCAGCTATCTCCAAGTTCGTTTGGAATTTCACCGCTACCCACACCTCATCTCAGCACTTTTCAACGTACACGAGTTCGGTCCTCCAGTGCGTTTTACCGCACCTTCAACCTGGACATGGGTAGGTCACTTGGTTTCGGGTCTACATCTGCATACTCAGTCGCCCTATTCAGACTCGCTTTCGCTACGGCTCCGTTTCTTCAACTTAACCTGGCATGCAAACGTAACTCGCCGGTTCATTCTACAAAAGGCACGCCATCACCCATTAACGGGCTCTGACTTCTTGTAGGCACATGGTTTCAAGAACTGTTTCACTCCCCTTCCGGGGTGCTTTTCACCTTTCCCTCACGGTACTGGTTCACTATCGGTCACTAGGGAGTATTTAGCCTTGGGAGATGGTCCTCCCGGATTCCGACGGAGTTACACGTGTTCCGCCGTACTCAGGATCCTGAACTGAGGGATCTTCATTTTGCCTACGGGGCTATCACCCGCTCTGGCCAGTCTTCCCAGACTGTTCGGCTATGAAAATCTTTGGTAACTCAAATGTTCAGTCCTACAACCCCAGGAAGCAAGCTTCCTGGTTTGGGCTGTTCCCCTTTCGCTCGCCGCTACTCAGGGAATCGATTTTTCTTTCTCTTCCTGTGGGTACTGAGATGTTTCAGTTCCCCACGTCTACCTCCAGCCACGCTATGAATTCACGTAGTGGTAACAACGGATTAATGTTGTTGGGTTTCCCCATTCGGAAATCTCCGGATCAAAGCTTACTTACAGCTCCCCGAAGCATATCGGTGTTAGTCCCGTCCTTCATCGGCTCCTAGTGCCAAGGCATTCACCATGCGCCCTTTATAACTTAACCTAACTTTATCGAAGATAAAGTGGTTTTGAGTTTAGCGATTATTTTAAGAACTAATCTTGTTGTAAAACTCTATAAAACGCAATGTTCTCGGTTTAATTATCTGATAATTAAAATTAGAAAATTTTTCGATATTATTTAGTTTTCAAAGAACAAATTCGACGGCTAAGCCGTCAATGGAGAATAGCGGGATCGAACCGCTGACCTCCTGCGTGCAAGGCAGGCGCTCTCCCAGCTGAGCTAATTCCCCAAAAATGTATCAATGGGCCTAAATGGACTTGAACCATCGACCTCACGCTTATCAGGCGTGCGCTCTAAACCAGCTGAGCTATAGGCCCGTTTCGCGCGGTATACATTTGAGAGTAGACCTCTCAAAACTAAACAAAGTTTCGACATATGTGTAGGTTTCCGTTTCTAAATATCCTTAGAAAGGAGGTGATCCAGCCGCAGGTTCTCCTACGGCTACCTTGTTACGACTTCACCCCAATCATCTGTCCCACCTTAGACGGCTAGCTCCCGAAGGTTACTCCACCGGCTTTGGGTGTTACAAACTCTCATGGTGTGACGGGCGGTGTGTACAAGGCCCGGGAACGTATTCACCGCGGCATGCTGATCCGCGATTACTAGCGATTCCAACTTCGTGCAGGCGAGTTGCAGCCTGCAGTCCGAACTGAGAACGGTTTTAAGAGATTAGCTTAACCTCGCGGTCTCGCAACTCGTTGTACCGTCCATTGTAGCACGTGTGTAGCCCAGGTCATAAGGGGCATGATGATTTGACGTCGTCCCCACCTTCCTCCGGTTTATCACCGGCAGTCTCACTAGAGTGCCCAACTTAATGCTGGCAACTAATAATAGGGGTTGCGCTCGTTGCGGGACTTAACCCAACATCTCACGACACGAGCTGACGACAACCATGCACCACCTGTCATTCTGTCCCCGAAGGGAACGCCTAATCTCTTAGGTTAGCAGAAGATGTCAAGACCTGGTAAGGTTCTTCGCGTAGCTTCGAATTAAACCACATGCTCCACCGCTTGTGCGGGCCCCCGTCAATTCTTTTGAGTTTCAACCTTGCGGTCGTACTCCCCAGGCGGAATGCTTAATGCGTTAGCTGCAGCACTGAAGGGCGGAAACCCTCCAACACTTAGCATTCATCGTTTACGGCATGGACTACCAGGGTATCTAATCCTGTTCGCTACCCATGCTTTCGAGCCTCAGCGTCAGTTACAGACCAGACAGCCGCCTTCGCCACTGGTGTTCTTCCATATATCTACGCATTTCACCGCTACACATGGAGTTCCACTGTCCTCTTCTGCACTCAAGTTTCCCAGTTTCCAATGCACTTCTTCGGTTAAGCCGAAGGCTTTCACATTAGACTTAAGAAACCGCCTGCGCTCGCTTTACGCCCAATAAATCCGGATAACGCTTGCCACCTACGTATTACCGCGGCTGCTGGCACGTAGTTAGCCGTGGCTTTCTGGTTGGATACCGTCACTGCATGAGCAGTTACTCTCACACACGTTCTTCTCCAACAACAGAGTTTTACGACCCTAAAGCCTTCATCACTCACGCGGCGTTGCTCCATCAGACTTTCGTCCATTGTGGAAGATTCCCTACTGCTGCCTCCCGTAGGAGTCTGGGCCGTGTCTCAGTCCCAATGTGGCCGATTACCCTCTCAGGTCGGCTACGTATCACAGCCTTGGTGGGCCTTTATCTCACCAACTAGCTAATACGCCGCGGGTCCATCCAGAAGTGATAGCCGAAGCCATCTTTTAAAAGAAAACCATGCGGTTTACTTTATTATGCGGTATTAGCATCTGTTTCCAGGTGTTATCCCCCACTTCTGGGCAGGTTACCCACGTGTTACTCACCCGTTCGCCACTCACTTTATAGTTAAAATCATCTTCGATGCAAGCATCTCTAAATCATTCAACGAAAGTGCGTCCGACTTGCATGTATTAGGCACGCCGCCAGCGTTCATCCTGAGCCAAGATCAAACTCTCATATTATACTTGAGTTTTTA
This sequence comes from Pediococcus inopinatus, assembly GCF_002982135.1. NCBI lineage: Bacteria > Bacillati > Bacillota > Bacilli > Lactobacillales > Lactobacillaceae > Pediococcus > Pediococcus inopinatus. The sequence continues at coordinate 1,503,051 of NZ_CP019981.1, forward strand.
CAAGCTCATTTGTTGTTTCATTGTTTAAAACGAATTGACTTCGCAAATGTTTGCTTCAAAATTTTCATTTGAAGACCCTACACATTTTACTTTGTCGAAACTTTGTTCAGTTTTCAAAGGTCTACTAGGACGCTGTTAAAAGATATTAATTAATTTTGACAGCTATATAATAATAGCATCAGCAATTAATTGTGTCAAGAAGAATTTGAAATAACTCTTTTGCCTCAACACCACATCTCTTAAGCAACGGGTACTAGTATAACCAAAAAAGCGTCCATTGGTCAATACCCAATTTCATCATAATTCCATATCATATTGATGCGAATCTTATAAAATCTAAAAAACACGAACGATTATATCATTTGACGCCTTTTTATTTCTATTTATCTCATTCATAGATCAATTTTATCATTTTTAATATATTACTATCTGCAAAACAAAAAAATAAACTATTTGCAAAAAAATGCAAATAGTTTATTTTATCTCTATTTATCTGGACGCATTGTTGGGAATAATAACACATCACGAATTGAAGGTGCATCTGTTAAAAGCATAACTAACCGATCAATTCCAATTCCAAGTCCACCAGTTGGCGGCATTCCGTATTCCAAAGCTTCGATAAAGTCTTCATCAATACCTTCGGCTTCATCATTTCCTTGCTCACGTTCAGCAACTTGTGCTTCAAAACGTTCACGCTGGTCAATCGGATCGTTTAACTCGGTAAAGGCATTAGCAAATTCATTACCCTTGATGTAGAGCTCAAAACGATCTGTGAATCGAGCATCGTCAGGGTTTTTCTTAGCCAAAGGGGAAATTTCTACTGGATGACCATAAATAAAGACCGGTTGCGTTAATTTATCTTGAACTAACTGTTCGAAGAATTCATTAATGATATGACCAACTTGCCACCATTCTTCATAGTGAATCTTATGTTCATCAGCTAATTTGCGAGCATCTTCCAAATACATCTTGGGCCAGAAATCAACCCCAGTATACTTTTTAATTGCATCAACCATGTGCATGCGATCAAAATCTTTGCCTAGATCTAGATCAGTTCCCTGATAAGTGATTTTACCATCTGGCGAAACTGCTTTAACGGCTGCTTTAAAGATTCCTTCTGTTTCGTTCATCACATCATGAAAATCAAAATAAGCAGTATAAGTTTCTAGCATTGTGAACTCAGGATTATGACGCGTATCCATCCCTTCATTCCGGAAAACACGGCCAATTTCATAGACTCGTTCCATTCCGCCGACAATCAGTCGTTTTAAATGAAGCTCCAAAGCAATTCGGAGATACAGGTCAATATCTAACGCATTATGATGGGTAACAAATGGACGTGCATTTGCACCACCGGCTTGACCATGCAAAACTGGTGTCTCAACTTCGGAATAATCCAAGTTGTCCAAGTATTTACGAACTGCACTAATAATCTTGGTTCTTTTGATGAAGCGTGCAAAACTATCATCATTAGAAATAAGATCCAAATAGCGTTGACGATAAATTTGTTCCACGTTTTGCAAACCGTGATATTTATCAGGAAGTGGACGTAGGGCCTTTGTAAGAAAAGTTAAGTCTGTTGCCTTAACCGTTAATTCTCCCATATCCGTTTTCATCACTTGTCCAGTAATACCGATAAAGTCACCTAAATCAGCTTGTTTAAAAAGTGCATATTCATCTTCACCAACCGTATCTTTACGTACGTAAATCTGCATCGTACCTTTGCGATCTTTAAGATCTGCAAAGCCTACTTTGCCTTTACCACGTTTAGACATCATTCTTCCGGCAATCGTTGCCTGAACATTCTTTTCCTCTAACTCTTCTTTATCTAGATCACTGTATTGTTCATGAAGTTGATTAGTTAAATGGGTCCGTTTAAATGCATGTCCAAAAGGATCAATCCCCTTATCACGTAAATCCTGCATTTTCTGGCGCCGAACTTTCAACTGATCGTTCATATCTTGCTCTTTTTGTGCCACTTAAAAATCCTCCTCTACCATTAGTCTCACGTATCTATGATGCCTATTTTGCACCAAAAAAGCAAGTGGATAATCACCTTGCCATTTGTTGACGTTTAATTTCTCGCTCTTGTTGCTTCTCTGCAAACTGGTCAAAGATGTCATCCATCTCTTTCTCAGATTCCGCATTATTCAACGCAACCTTAGTTCTTGCAGAATGGGAAATTCCCTTAAGGTAGTATGCAGCCTGCGTTCTAAATTCCCGAGGGCCAACATAATCGCCTTTTAGCTCTACCAAACCATGTAAATGTTCCTTCGCAATTCTGATCTTTTCGGCTGGTTCTGGCTCGTCCACCAGTTCACCAGTTTCAAGATACTTGGAAACTCGGTTCAGCATCCAAGGATTTCCTAAAACTGCCCGACCGATCATCACTGCCGTCGAACCAACTTCGTCCAACATCCGTTTTGCATCTTCAGCAGTCCGGACATCCCCATTTCCCATAAATGGAATTGTGAGTTGATCTGAAACTTCTTTTAAAATGTTCCAGTCGGCGTGTCCTGTATACATTTGTTTTCGTGTTCGACCGTGCATAGCTAATGCCGAAGCACCGGCACGCTCTGCAGCCAATGCATTCTCAACCGCAAAAATATGATCGGAATCCCAGCCAGTTCTCATCTTAACAGTCACTGGCTTCTTAACAGCGTCTGTTACATAAGAAACCATCTCATAAACTTTGTTGGGATCTAGAAGCCAACGTGCGCCAGCTTCTGTTTTGACAACTTTATTGACGGGACAACCCATATTAATATCAATAATATCGGCTTCAGTATGCTGATCCACAAACTTAGCAGCTTCTACCAAAGTTTCTTTAGTGCCCCCAAAAATTTGAATACTCATTGGATGCTCATGAGGATCCACATTCATCATACTCAAAGTTTTCTTATTTTTATACATGATTCCTCGATCAGAAATCATTTCACAAACAACTAGTCCTGCGCCAAATTTTTTACAAATTAGACGAAAGGCAGAATTTGTTACACCGGCCATCGGTGCCACAACAAGCTGATTGGGAATTGTTACATCACCAATTTGCCATTCCATATTTTTCACCTCATAAAAAGTGGTCTAAGTTACGTTAATTAAATCAGTTCATTGGGATACAATCTCTCGTTTACTGACATCATGAGATTTATCATAGCACACAACTGATATCCTACCAAACAAAACTCAATTCTGAGCTTGAAGTAAAATAGTTTTCAGTTCAGTTTCGTCAAATTGATATTTGTTTCCGCAAAAACGACAATTAACTTCTGCACCATGGTCCTCTTGAATCATCGTTTCAATTTCTTTGGCAGGCAAACTTGCCATTGCAGCTGCAAACCGTTCTTTGGAACAATCGCAGACAAAAGAAACGGGCATTTTATCCAAAACTTTTATTTTGTCATCACTAAATAACAACTTCAAAATATCTTCAGGTGTTTTTCCTTGTCTCAATAAATCTGACACAAGGGGTAAATTGGATAAGGTGGTTTGTAACCGATTGATGGCCTCATCACTTGCCCCGGGCATCACTTGAATCATGAATCCTCCAGCAACTTCAACACTCTCATCTGGATTCACAAAAACAGATACTCCAACTGAAGATGGAATTTGTTCTGATTGGGCCAAGTAATACGTGAAATCATCACCGATTTCACCGGAAGCCAATCCAACGTTACCAGTAAATGGATCCTTTAAACCCATATCCTTAGTAACCGATAATGTTCCTTGATTACCAACAGCCTTGCCCACATCGATATGATGCTGCTTGTTCAACGGTAATGAGACATGCGGATGCTGTAGATATCCTTTCACCGTCCCATTAGCATTGCCGTCAACGATAATTCCGCCAACCGGGCCGCCACCATTAATTCTAACGGTCATTTTATCGTCGCCCTTTAGTAACGATCCAGCTAACATGATCGTACCCACTAGTGAGCGACCTAGCGCAGCGGTGGCAGCACTCCATGTATCGTGCCGCTTTTGAGCTTCTTGAACCAGATTGGTGCCATTAATCACATAGGCCCGAAACATCCCATCGTTAATGATACTTTTTATTAAATAATCTTTCATGTTTTCTCCTCAGCTTTTCTTTTCACCGTCTTATATTTTCACACATTTTGTTGTCGAAACCAACCCAATGATACAAAAAACAGTAAACTTTGGAATTTGTCCAAAAGTTTACTGTTCTATAGTTTGAATTTAAAGATTTGTGTCATCATCTGAATGATCATCTTGTGAATCCTTTGAAGAATCACCAGAATTTTGATCGTGAGAACTTGGCAAACGATGATCACTGCCAGATGCATCCGAATCATGTTCACTTGGTGTATTCAGAGTTGTATCTGAATCATCCTTGTTATCATCATCCGCATGACGTTCAGCTTCTTTACGCTCTAATTCACGTTTGGATTCTTCGAATGTAGCAGCTTTTTCACTTGGAAAATCAGATGCTGCCCCACTTTCAGGCATCTTTCCGGTCTTAAACAAGCTTAAAATTTGCTTTTCATCCAAAGTTTCATACTTCAACAAGGCTTCAGCAATGATCTTATGCTGTTCACGATGTGAAGCAATGATATCTAATGCAGTCTGATGGCCTTCATCAGTAAGCCGACGAATTTCATCATCGATGACACCGGCCGTCTTTTCAGAATAAGCAGGACCGTTTTCGCCATAGTATGATTGTCCAGGTGCTGACAACTCAACTTGACCAATCTTGTCGCTCATCCCGTACTGAGTAACCATTGCTCGAGCGATTCCAGTGGCTTGTTCAAAGTCATTAGAAGCGCCAGAAGATTTAGAATTAAAAATCGTCTCTTCAGCAGCACGACCACCCATTAAACCAGCAATCTGCTCCATGGCGTCTTTTTTAGACATCAAGTTTTGATCTTCACGAGGAAGCATGATGGCATAACCGCCAGCACGACCTCGAGGGACAATTGTAACTTTATGAACAACTCGAGCGTCATTCAAAACTAACCCAACAATTGTATGACCGGCTTCATGATAAGCCACCGTCTTACGTTCAACAGGACTAACAACAGCATTCTTCTTGGCTGGACCAGCAATAACTCGATCTTCAGCTTCATCCAAATCAGAAGCATCAATAACCTTCTTATTACGGCGTGCCGCAAGTAATGCAGCTTCATTTAGCAAGTTTTCAAGATCTGCACCAACAAACCCTGGAGTCTGTTTTGCGATCTCATTTAAATCGACATCTTTATCTAAAGGCTTGTTTTTAGCATGAACTTTCAAAATTGCTTCACGGCCACGAACATCTGGACGACCAACTAAGATCTTTCGATCAAATCGGCCAGGACGGAGTAAGGCTGGATCTAAGACATCAGAACGGTTAGTAGCCGCCATGACAATCACACCTTCATTACCCGTGAATCCATCCATTTCAACCAGCAATTGGTTCAAAGTTTGTTCACGTTCATCATGGCCACCGCCAACGCCACTACCACGTTGACGACCAACCGCATCAATTTCATCAATGAAAATGATCGAAGGTGAATTCTTTTTAGCTTGATCAAATAAGTCACGTACTCGACTAGCACCAACTCCGACAAACATTTCAACGAAGTCTGAACCAGAAATTGAGTAAAACGGTACACCAGCTTCACCAGCAACTGCTTTTGCTAATAAAGTTTTACCAGTACCAGGAGGCCCCTCCAAAAGGACACCAGCCGGTATGCGGGCACCTAACGAAGAAAACTTACGAGGATCCTTCAAGAACTCAACAACTTCAACTAGTTCTTGCTTTTCTTCTTCTTCACCAGCAACATCAGAGAAACGAACTTTATTGGCTTTTTTATCAGCCGGTTTAACCTTTGACTTACCAAAGTTCATAACACCTTTGCTACCGCCACCGCCACCTTGGCCGGCCTGGCTCATCATCATATAGAAGAAGACGATAAAGATAAGAAGTGGTAACCCAGTGATTAATAACTGTACCCAGAAGCTATTAGAAGCTTCTGGTTTTGTGTTCATTTTAACATTTTCCTTTTGTGCGGCTCGCGTAATTTGTGCAGTCGTAGAATCATTCTGCAAAACTGTTGTAGTAAAACTATCTACTTTTGTACTCGAACTTGACGCTGGGAATAAACCAGATTGTGTAGAACCCTTTTGTGCAGTACGATACTTACCGGTAATTTTATAAACCCCGTTCGTAGGTTGCACGTCAAAGCTCTTAACTTTATTCTTTTGCAATTGCGACACAAAATCGCTCGACGAAATCGTCTTGGTTTGTGTAGAAGTGCCTTGTCCAGTGAAGAAATAAATAATTCCTACAATAGCCAAGAAAATAACGATATAAAACAAACTGTTTTTTAAAAGTCCGTTGTTATTCCCTTTTTTATTCATTTGAATCCTCCTTGATAACGGTTTTACGAATGGAGAGCAATCCTCTGCTTTACCTTCGATAGATAGATAATATCACACTTGACCAATTTTGACCAATTATTTATCCAGATAAATTTTAGGCTTCAAAACACCGACGTATGGCAGGTTACGATACTCACCTTTATAATCGAGACCGTAGCCGACAACAAATTCATCAGGAACTTCAAAACCAACATAATCTGCTTTAACTTCCAAAACCCGTCCGGTTGGCTTATCTAATAAAGTACAAACTCGAACGCTTTTAGCATGGCGCTGTTTTAAAAGATCAATAATATACTTCAAAGTTCTTCCAGTATCGACAATGTCTTCAATAATCAAAACATCACGATCGGCAACATCTTGGGTGATATCTGTCACTAGCCGAACTTTTCCAGAAGACGCTGTACCGCCGTTATAGCTGGAAACATCAATAAAGGCTAACTGCGTGTACACATCCATTTGGCGCAAAACATCTGTGGTAATGAAAACAGCTCCGGACAACACACTAACTACAACTGGCGTTTTGTCCTGATAGTCGTTTGTTATTTCTTTTCCCAACCGTTCACATGCTGTGGCAATCTCTTCTTGACTATACAGAATGCGCTCAATATCATTATTCATCAATTCAATTCCTCCAGATTATTTGTTTTCCAGATTATAAAGTACGGTTTCTGCTGATCATCAAATGGCTCTTTCAGCCAACTTTTGCGAATCCCCAATAACCAAATTGGTTGGTGATTAGCATCCACTAGGACTGGCCAACTCTCTCGTTGTGCGATTGGCACTTTAGCATCCAGCAATACGCGCCGAACAACTTTATGTCCGCCAGCCTTCAAACGCAGATTCTCATCTGGTGACGATTTTTCAACGCTAAAAGGCTCTTCAATTTGATTTTCACTTAATTTCATGACTTGACTAGTATCCAGCAAGTCTTGGGATAGTTCATCTGCTTCAAACACACCCACCATACCGTACCCGGAAATTTCATGCCATTGATTTAATTTTAACATAGAATCCGGCGTTTCAAGGCTTTTTTTCTGCAATTCGTTTGCCGGATAAAATCCAAATTGTTGATAGTTCTTCATAAATACTAACTGATGGGAAATCTGAATGTTCCCCGTTGGCTTCTGCTTATTATGTAAGAGTTGTAAAATCTCGTGCCGTTGTGCATCCGTCAGCTGTCCTGCACCCAATTTTTTTGTAGCAATCTCTTGTAAAACTAAATCTTGCCACTCCAGACTGAATTTCAAAAAAAGGGTTGTCTTAAATCCGTCTTTTTCAATTAATTGTTGCACAAGTTCTTGCGCACGTTGCCTGGTAGCCCGCATTAAAATTTGGAGCTGGTTTTCATAGTTTTGAATATGCGCCAAAAGCTGTGGATTTTCTTGTTTGAGTCTTGGCACAATCTCTTGTCGCATGCGATTTCTCGCGAGATTTTGATCCGTATTGGTTTGATCTTCATACCACTTTACATGATTTAAAGTTGCAAATTCCCGAATCTGAATTTTTGAAAAATTTAGGAGCGGGCGTTGAATTTGCGTCTGCTCAGTTAATTGGCGTGCGCCAATCCCTTTTAGTTGTTGTAAGGAGCCCCCACGCACTAATTTCAGCAAAAACGTTTCAGCTTGATCATCTGCATGATGGGCCGTAAACAGGAATCGTGCCCCTGTTTGGTCGGCAATGCGCGTAAAAAAATTGTACCGTACTTTGCGAGCCGCATTTTCAATCCCTGTTTTGGGATGTTTAGCTACCGGCCAAACTTCGATTTCTAATTTTAGGTGATGTTCTTTTGCGTAAGCTTCAATAAAAGCTTGCTCTTCTTCGCTTTGCTTCCTCAACTTATGGTTCACATGAGCAATCACAATTTGGGGCCGTTTTGAACGGGGAAGGTTCTCTAACAAAGTAAGAAGTACCATTGAATCCACACCTGTAGAAACTCCCACAACAACCGTTGTTTTCGGAGTTAGCTCGTAATCACGAATGACTAAATTGAATTTATTTGATAACTGACCTTTCAATGTGCACTCACCTTCTACCCTTTTAAAAAAAGCCCGACCAAAACGACAGTTTTGCATCGGACCTCATATTCTATTTTGTTATATAGGACAAACCTTTTTAGCTACGACGACCACCACGGCCACCACGTTTGCCTTCAGTATTGTGTTTTAAGGTTGTCAGACGTACTTCACTGTCCTTCAGAAATCCAGACAACAATGAGTCAAAATCTTTTGGTTCTTCATGATGACTATTATTGCTATGTCCCTGATAATGAGAGCTTGGTTTTGAAGAATGATGTGAACTAGTGGTATGTCCAGCATGATTTGAATGCGTCGAATTACTATGCTGCTCTTGTGCCGGTTGTTCCTCAGCTTTACGAATTGATAACCCTATTTTTCCATCATCGCCGACCGTTAGCACTTTTACTGTGACCGTATCACCTACAGTTAAAACATCATGAATATCCTTCACAAATCCATTGGAAACTTCACTGATGTGGACTAATCCAGTTTTATGATCACCCAAATCAATAAACGCACCAAAATTAGTGATTCCCGAAACCTTGCCAGATACTTTTGACCCAACTTCAATTGCCATAAAAAAGTACTTCCTCCTTAGACTATGTGTAATTAGTATAGCACCACATACAGTTGAGTGCGAGTAAATCATAGGTGTGCTTTTACAATAAAAGAGACCAATTTGAACTTGAAGTAATCGGCTTCAATAAAATTAGTCTCTTTTTAAAATTTCTTAACGCTAGTTTTGACTTACATCTGAAGAATGATCAGAAGGTAAACTGTAAATAATTTCACCAGCCTTGCTGTAATAATACTTCTCTCTAAGTAGTTTTTGTAAATAATTATCGTTATTTAGTTGTTTAACCTGAGTATTTAGGGTTTCATTTTGGCTCTTGGCCGATGCGTAACTTTTCTTA